>DATKCN010000308.1:0-2818 GCA_035513175.1 Thermomicrobiales bacterium | reverse complement strand
TAGATCGCGACGAATCCGGCGCCGGAGATCAGCCACAGCAGTGCTGCGGCCCAGGTGGTCACGCGCGCGGTCATCGGTGCGCTCGATCGGGCACATGCGGCCGCAGCCACAGCGACACATGCGCGGGCTGCATCGTCCGCCCGACAACCTCCTGCAGCTCGCGCGTCAACTCATCCAGATGCACCTCGTCGCGCAGCCGCGTCGAAAACTGCTCGATCGTGTAGGCTGCGTCGTACTTGTGGCGATAGAACCGCCGGTCAACGGCGGACTGTATGCGCGCGCGTAGCGGCAGGAACAGCGCGGCCACCGCCAGAGTCGAAACGGCCGTCACCAGGCTGGACGACTCGCCCACCAGCGAGCGGGCCACGGCGCCGAGCGAGAAGATAATCCCAATATACGTCAAAGCCAGAGAAACAGTCAGCGCGCCATAGACAACCGTCCGGTTGATGATGCGGTCGATCTCGTACAGCCGGTGGCGCAGGATGGCGACGCCCACCGTGACGGGAATGCCGACTATCACGACGGTGAGCGCGGTCATCCAGGCGACTGTGCCAAGCCATCCACCGTCGTTGGCGGGATCAAGGGTGGCGGTCATTCCCGCGATGACGAAGGAGATTAGAAACACGCCAACTGTGTAGGTGAACCACTTGAGCTGCAGCCGTTCGACGCCGCGCGAACGACGAAAGCGCAGGATGAGTGACAGGAGTGACGCGAGCACGAGAGCGGCAGGAAGAATGCCTCGCAGCACAGCGCCTGCCACGTCGAAGACGCTCTCCACGAGCGGAATATGGGCGGGGTTCGGCGCGCTATTGCTCTCATCGAGAATCTCTCCGGCAGCGAATGCGCCATCGATCGCAACTACGATGATCGTCGCTCCCGCCATCCATGCGATGGGCTTCCAGCGATGCGACAGCAGGTGGCCGGTAGGGAAGAGGAGAATCAGGTAGACCAGAGCAAAGAGCGCGGGCAGGGACAGCCAGGATCCAACCCAACCCACCCACTCCGCAGCCGGGAGTGAGTGAGTGGATTGAGAGTAACTGGCATATGCGTCTCCGGCCCATGCGACGCCGAGCGCGAGGCCGAAGAAACAGAACAGCCACCCGATTGTGTTATCCGGTTGACGGGATGCAATGAGGGCGCCAACCGAAAGGATGGCCACAGGACCAACGAGCCCAATCAAGCGCTGCGCCGGGTCAAGAGGAGGCAAATTATCCCCGGCTGCAAGCCCCAGCCCCTGGCCGAGCAGGTGGAGTGTCGTGCCGAGTGCCCAGAGCGTCCACGGCAGCACTGATCTTCGTGTCATGCTTGTCCCCCATCGGAGCCAGCCCGAGGACGCCGTAGCCAGACAGTGATGTGCGCGGGCTGCACCGTCTCAGTGATGACGGCCTGTAGCTCGTCTACCAGCGCTGGCAGGTCGATGTCGTCACGCAGCCGAGTACTGAACGCCTCGACAGTGCGAACCGCGTCGTACTTGCTCCTGAAAAAGCGACGGTCGACGACGGACTGGATGCGGCCCCGCAGCGGGCGGACCAGCGCGGCCACGGCGAGGGTGGATACCGCGACGCCGACGGTTGAATCGTAGCCCGCGATCTCCCGTCCGAAAGCCCCGAGCGTGAGGATCAGCGACAGGTACATCGCGGACAGGCTCACCGTCAGCCCGGCATACACCAGCGTACGGTTGATAATCCGGTCGATGTCGTAGAGGCGGTATCGCAGGATGGCGATGCCGATGGCGATCGGAATGCCAATGGCCATGAAGAGGAATGACGCGGCGCCCAGGATCCTCTCAAGTACTGGATTGGTCAGTCTCTCGCTGCTGAGTGCGAAAAACGGCAAGTAGATGGTGATGACGACGGCGAAGGTCCAGGCGAGCCACTTGATCTGTTGCCGTTCCACCCCGGTGGCGCGATAGACCCGGATGCCGAACGCCAGAAGCGCCACCAGCAGGAAAACGGGGATCAAGAGATACACAATTGGACTAACGACTGTCTCAATCCTCTCGGTGGCGGCGAGCCCAGCCGGGTTTGGAACATACACGGGATTGCCGGGATCACCAATGTCCTCCATTGGGCGTGGCATGGTGGCCGTCCCAAGCATCAGCACAGCGAAGTAGCCGGTCACGGCCCAGGCGGCCGGACGCCACCGAGGCGAGGGGAGACGGCCAGTCGGATACAGCAGCAACAAGCCGATGACCATGATGATGTACCCGCTGGGAAACGCCCAGCTTGAGAACCATAGCGGCCACGTGGCCAGTGAGGAACGGGACTGTAGGGTTACATGGAGCGCAGAGCTGTGGCCCAGTGCCGCCAGCGCCAGGAGCATCCCTCCGGCGTAGAGCACCCAGCCGACGCGGTTATGCGGCTGCTTGATCAGGATCAACGTGCCCGTCAGCCCAATGGTCAGCATCGGCAGCACCAGCATGACGTCCCCGCCACGTCCCGCGCGAGCATACAGCACGCCCGCGGTGATGGCGGCGGCGCATCCGAACAGGGCCACCGTGACGATCACCACTTGCCGTCTACTCATGTCACCGGCGTCCTTTCGGTTGAGCCAGCGGGCCGGATCCACAGCGACACGTGTGCCAGCTGCAACGTCTCACTGATGATGGCCTGACGTTCGCCTGCCAGTGTCAGAACGTCGATCTCGTCACGCAGCCGCACGCTGAACGCCTCGACGGTGCGCGCCGCGTCGTATCTGCGGCGGTAGAAGCGACGGTCCACCGCGCCCTGAATGCGGGCTCGCAGCGGCCGTCCCAGCGCGGCCACCGCCAGTGTGGAAATCGCGACTCCGATCGTCGAGTCATATCCGGCGACGGCGC
>DATKCN010000307.1:0-4609 GCA_035513175.1 Thermomicrobiales bacterium | reverse complement strand
GGCTCAACTGAGCACCGCGCCGGCGGCCTACCCGACTCTACAAGCTCTTCAAGCGTCTGCCACGTCGTGTCGAGACACCGGAAGAGGTTAGGTAGTGTGTCTCATACTCGAAGCTGGCCCTACCATGGGCAGGGCCAGCGGAACGAGCGGTCGGTGTTCGCCACACGTTGGCGGGCACACACGTCTACGTGTCAGATGCTTCCGCCGTTGAGGACGTGGCAGTGCGACGCGACGAGTGAGCGGTTGCGCCTGAAGCGCCATGCGTCGCGCCGGGTCATTCACTGCGTTACACGCCAGGGCAGACGCCGTCGGCGTCTTTCCCGACCTGAACCGGGCTATGACCGAACGCCGATGATCCCGGAACACCGATGTGGACGTTGTCATGGAACTGGTGATACCCACCATGCGCGGCGTCGTCGATCGACGTCTGTCCGCTCGCAATGTCCACAACGCAGGCGCCTGGTGTCTCGAGCCAATGCTGATGCGCGGCGCTGGCCGTGCCAGCAAACGCCAGGAATGCTGCCAGCGCAGCGAGCACCACGAACCGCCGAGCGAATCGTGGCATCCGCTGCTCCGATAGCCGGTGCAGACCGGATCGTGGGTGAGTGGACATTGGGCCCTTCCCTTCGTTGTGCGTGGGCCAGCCGGCACATGCCGGGGGCGACACGAACGTCGCCGATGTAGTATTAGAACGTTGGATGCTGGCGATTGTGACGCCGGAATGCTGCGGATCTGGCCCGGCGGCAGCACGTCGAATTGCGCAGACTCCTGTGGGGGTCACGCCAGGCACAGCGAGTATCGTGAGCCCCATCGGCAACGCAGGAGGGGAGACGATGGCGATGGCCGTTCCTCCGACGTCTATCCGCGTCGACGGCATCGAGCTTGGCTATGTCGAGCACGGGACGGGCGATCCTGTGATCCTAGTCCACGGGTCGGGGGCGACGGACCTACGCACCTGGGGCTCCCAGATGGAGCCCTTCGCCCAGCACTATCGTGTCATCGCCTACAGCCAGCGATACCACTGGCCGAACGCGTGGGTGGGCGATGGTTCGGATGTCTCCTCAACCCGGCAGCACGTGGCGGACCTGGCCGGGCTGATCCATACACTGCGCCTCGGTCCCTGCCACATCGTTGGTTCCTCCTACGGTGGCGACATCGCCCTACTGCTCGCAGTCGAGCATCCCGGCCTCGTCCGCAGCCTCGTGCTTGGCGAGCCAGGGCTGCAGCAGTGGCTCGTCGAGCTTCCGGGAGGGGCAGCGCTGAGCGCCGAGCAGCTGCAGACGATCGAGCCGGCAGCGCAAGCCGTCCAGCGCGGCGATCTGGAGCTGGCGACTCGGCTGTTCATCGACGTGGTCCTTGGCCCAGACATTTATGACCAGCTTCCACCCGCGGCACATGAACGGCTCCAGGACAACGCGCGCCTGCTCGGATTCGAGCGCCCCGACCTCCACGACTCCCCTTTTGACTGCGAGGCGGCTGGGATGATCACTGCGCCGACGCTCCTGCTGACGGGGGACGCCAGCCCAGCCATGTTCGGGCTGGTGGCCGAGGAACTGACGCGCTGCATGCCGAGGATCAAGCGGGCGCTGATTCCGAACACGGCTCACCTGTTGCACGGGATGAATCCTGACGCGTACAACGCGACGGTGCTGGCGTTCCTTGCTGAGCACTGAATGGTCGTATTCGACGCGGCCGTTGCTGGATCGACCAAACACGAGTTTCGAACTGGCTTTCCGTATCAGCGTCGCACAACACGCCACCGGCGATGCGCGGTGAGACGCACATGACGCTGGCTCCCATCACCACGGATAAGGACTAGTGATAACTCCCCAGCGTGTTGAAAAAGGAGCCGTAGAATAGCGCCCTTCCATATGAGAAGGGAGGGCCGGGCCATGATGGGCCGGAAGCACCGGATCTTTGACGCTATCGACGTACTCACGCTCGACGACCTCGTCCCCGCTGAGCACTTCTACCGCCATGTCGAGCGCTGCCTCGATCTGGCCTTCGTGCGCCACCTGGTCGCCGACTGCTATGCCAGTGGTGGTCGTCCGTCCATCGATCCGGTCGTAATATTCAAGCTCTGTGCGGAATCGGGACGAGGCTTCCTGCCCTCACGCACAACGAGTTGTGCCCACCCGTGGATCATCGCCAGGCGGTTGCGCAGCGCGTGACGCACCTCCGCCTGTCGATCGTCCTCCATGGTTACCGAGCCGCGTCCCTTCCCCGTGCGCTGCCCACCGTACAGCACGTGCCGTGTGGCGCATGGGTGATGCCGTCCGCCCAGGGTTCAGCCGCAGTTCGCGGCAGTGGGAAGGGGAAGACAGTCACTCACGGCAACCGTGCCGCCGCGGCGACAGCCAACAATGCGGCGATCGTCAGGCCGGCATACAGGATGCGGAAATCGTTCTCGAGCGGTGGGTCGCTGAGGATGGCTGCCAGCCCGGCTGAGCCGAGGATGCTGCCGAGGTAACGCATGGTCGAGAACAGTCCGGCCGCCTGTCCGGCCTCGGCGGCGGCGGCGGCGTTGACAGCAGCCGCCTGGACCGGCGCGGCCGAGAGGCCGACGCCGATGCCCAGCACGACCAGCGGGACCAGAAGCATCAGCCAGCTCCAGCCCACATCGAGCGCTATCAGCGGTGCGACGCCGGCTGCTATCAGTGCGGTCCCCAGCAGCGCAGGGTAGCGCCGACCGCGCCGGTCAGACAAGCGCCCGCCGATGGGGGAGAAGATCACCATCTGGATCGACAGACCGGCCAGTAGCAGGCCGATCTCCATGCCACTCCAGCCGGCACGCTTGTCGAGGTAGATCGGCAGCGAAAGCAGCACGGTGTACATTGCCATGTTGCTGAACAGCACCGTCAGCGTTGCCGGCGTGAATCCGGGTCGGCGGAAGAGGGCCGGGTTCAGGGCCGGCGCGGGATGTCTCCCGGCTCGGCGCACCAGCACCACCAGCGCCGCGGCGGCGAGCGCGGCAAGCAGCGGAGCGACGACCAACGGCACGCCGTCCAGCCGCCAGATGGTCAGCGAGAGAGCCAGCGAGACCAGCCCCACCAGCAGCAACACGCCGCCGGCCAGCTCGAAGCGGCCCTTGCGCTCGGGACGATCGGCTGCCAGGCGCAGGGCCAGCGTCAGCGCGGGGACGACCAGCACGATGTTGACGGCGAAGATCCAGCGCCAGCCGAGACTCTCGGAGATGACGCCGCCCAGCGGAGGGCCAGCGGCGGCGGCGATGGCGATACCCGAGCCGATCATGCCGAACGCCCGCCCCTGCCGCCCGGGCGGCAGGTTGGCGCGCACCAGCGCGACGCCGTTCGGGATGGCCGTCGCGCCGGCCAGCGCCTGGATGGTGCGGGCCACGATCAGCGTCTCGATCGTTGGAGCCAGTGCCGCGCCCAGGCTGGCCAGCAGGAACCCGGCCAGACCTGCGGCGAACATGCGCCGCCGGCCGTAGCGGTCGCCCAAGCTGCCGCCCAGCGGCTGGATAGCCGCCATCGCCACCAGGTAGGAAACGACAATCCAGGAGCCCCAGGCCAGTGGACGATTGAAGTCGTCGAGGATCGCTGGTAGCGCCACGACGATCATCGTCGAGTTGAGCGGGGCCAGCATCGTCCCGAGTGCGACAGCGACAAGGACGGTGCGCTCGGCAGGGTACGCCTCGGGACCGGCGGCGATGGCCGGTCCCGAGGCAGCGGAGGGAGTCGCCAGGTCAGTCCGCGAGGATGCGGACAATACCGGCGGATCCATCGACCTCGATCGTCGCGCCATCCGGGATGATCGCAGTGGCCATTCCGGTTCCGACGACGGCCGGGATCATGTATTCGCGAGCGACGACGGCGCAATGACTCAGCACCCCGCCGGTATCGGTCACCACCGCCGCAGCGCTGGCGAAGAGCGGGGTCCAGGCAGGCGCGGTCGTTTCGGTCACCAGGATCTCGCCCACCTGTAGCCGCTGGGCGTCGGAGAGCGAACGCACCACACGAGCGACGCCACGCACGCTGCCGGCTGATCCAGCCGCGCCACGCAACACGCCGGGCTCATCGGACGGCGGGGGTGGAGCACCGAAGAATTTGCCCATCGTGCGGAAGACCAGGTCATCCGGCGGCGGTCCCGGCGGTGGAGTTCCCAACACGGGTGGAGCCTGGACATCACGGAACGCGGCCAGTTCCGCCTTGCGCTCGGCGACGAGACCACGCAGGTCGCTGGCGGGACCGGCAAGCGCGGCGCGCGCTTCGGCGAAGGTCAGGTGGAAGATGTCGTCGCGCTCGGCCAATGCGCCCCGCGCCGCCAGCCGCTGGCCGACTTCGAGTACCACCTGGCGCACGCAGTCGAACCCGTAGGAATCGATCCAGAAGCCGTGTTCCTCCTGGAGATAGTTGCCTGCCCGAGCCGCCTCGAGAGCGAACTCGAACTGCTCGCGCGCCCGCGCCGGGTAGCCCGCGAGACGCTCGCGGGCCTCCGCCGTCAGACGCTGGCGTTCGGTGGCCAGCGCTTCCATCTCAGCAACGAGATCGCGTTCGGGTTGGGACAGATAGTCCTTCAGCATCTTGAGCGCCGGCGAAGGGTCCTCGATCCATGAGGGGTAGGAAAGCCCCCAGATCTCCGAGCGATG
>DATKCN010000306.1:0-23653 GCA_035513175.1 Thermomicrobiales bacterium | reverse complement strand
CCGAACGACCCGTCTACGCCGCCAACGCCTGCCGACCAGCATGACGACGAGCAGCGCCGCCAGCAGCGACAGCAAGCCGTTGACTCCATTGCCGCCGAACTGGCCGCGATCGACGAGTCCGCGGTCGACCGGGCGCGAGCTGACATGGAGGCGGCGATCGATCGCTTTGTCACCGCCAGCACCGTCTACAACCGCATCCTGGCCGAGATCCGCCAACAGCTGCGTGAGATCGGAGATGTCGCGGAGGAGGATGTCAACTACCGCTCCGAGTCCGGACGCTCCGGACTGCGCGTCAACGATGTCGTCCGGTTCCAGACGCTTCCCTGGCAGACCGTATCCCACGTGGCCCTTACGGCGTTGCGGACGCACGCGCCCGTCGAGCGCGTGAGTCTCGATAGCCCGCGGGATTCCCATCTCGACGACCAGCCCCCTCCGCCAACGGGCGAGCCGGAGGCGCGCGATGAGCCGGAGGTCGTCGCCGCGGAAGACGTCATCGATCAGGAGCGGATCGAGGAGCTGTTCGAAGAGATGATCTCTCCGGTGCTGGCGTTCGTTCGCGATCAGCAGGCGGAGATCACGCGGCTCCTCGCGCGAATTGATCGGCACGCTGACGACATCGTCAGCCTGCGCGAGCAGATTCAGCGCCAGACGGAGGCTGCCGAGCGCGTCACCGCGTATTTCGACGCGCTGCGTGAGGCGCAGTCACGCTTGCAATAGGCGTTCATTCAGCCGGTCCCGGCATCAGCCTCCTGCGGGCCAGCTCAAGCGCCGTCCCAATCAGCAGGCCTATCACGGCGTACGTGAGTGTCCCGGACGGCACGTACCAGGCGCGATCGCCGGAACTGGACGCGATGGACGCTTCGATGTGCAGCCAGTCTGCTCGCTCGAAGGCGCCGGGATCGCCAGACGCTCCGACCGGTATCTCGATGTTCGCCGGGTGACCGTCGTAGGTCAACCACACCGAGACAGTCCAGCGCCCCCGCTCGGGAAGCGTCACCGATCCACCGAACTGACAAGGGTTGAGCTGCTGGATGTCGCCATTGACCGACGCCGTGTCACGCACGGCGGTGAGCTGGGTAGCACGGAACTTAGCGCAATCGTCCGTCTCGCTGATATGCAGCTGGACCTCCGCGACATTGTTGGCGCCGATCGTCGCGAAAACGTGCCCATATCCGGCGTCGACCCCGTCGCCCTCTTCGTGCGCAGCGACACCGGCCGGCAGCAGGCTGCATGCCGCCAGCAACAGCGCGCAGGCGCAGAGCGCGGACGTGCGATCGTGGCGGCGGCGTGAACGCTGAACCTTCATGCTCTCTCCACGGATCCGGTGAGGCGCGTCAGGCAGTCGCCTCACGGAACAGCCGCAGAACTGCTGCGAACTGCTCGATGCTCTCCACCGTGTTCGGCTCCAGCCGCACCTGCAGGCGGGTGACACCCTGGCGAGTGTACGCCAGCAGCTCGTCGACGATCGCGGAGGAGTTACCGGCGAACAGCCGCGTCGGAACACCCTCCATGCAGGTGCGGCCATCCATCCCGATGATAACGGAGGCCGAGCGTTCGAGCGTCGCCGGATCTCTCCCTTCCGCGACGCAGGCCTCATCGACCCGAGCGCGTAGCGCCGGGAGCGCGTCCGGGGAGTTGCCCGTCTTGTCGAAGTACACGTTCCAGATGTCGGCGTGGCGCGCCGTCAAGCGCAACATGCGCGGACCGATCGTCCCGACCATCAGCGGCGGACCCAAGGCGCGTGGCCCCCTCGGGCGCAGCTCGCAGTCGCGGGCGGAGTAGAAGCGGCCGTGGACATCGATCCGCCCGTCTCGCAGCAACCCGGCGATGATGGCGAGCGCCTCCTCGAAGCGGCTGGCGCGGTGATCGAAAGGGAAGCCGAATGCGCCGAACTCGCGCTCGAAGTGACCCGCGCCGAGGCCGAGAACTAGACGACCATTGCTGATCTCATCGACGGTGTCGGCCATTTTGGCGACCAGCGCCGGATTGCGGAAGGCCGTGCAGGCGACGAGCGTGCCAATCTCCACACGGGATGTCGAGGCGGCGACCGCCGCCAGCAGCGACCAGCACTCCCAGACTCCGATGATCGGGCCTGCGCTCTGCTGCGACAGCAGGTGGTCCACGAACCAGATCGAGTCGAATCCTACCTCTTCGGCGCGCCTCGACATGGCCAGCAGATCGGACCAGCAGGCAGTCTGCCCCTCCATCCTACCCTCACCAAGCGGCAGGATGACGCCGACTGTTGACGGGTGTGTTGGCGCCTGTTCCATCGGATACGCCTCCCAGCGATGACGCGCGCACAGGTGAGATGCCAGAATACCGCCAAAGGCACGCGAGCAACAGACCATGTTCGCCAAGTGCCAGTAGCCGAGAGAGGATAGAGTTCCCATGTGCCGCAGCATCAAGACTCTTCGTCGTCCTGACCAGCCCGCGACCAGCGAGGAGGTGCGCGCTGCCGCGCTACAATACGTACGCAAGGTAAGCGGTTACCGCCAGCCGTCCCGCCGCAACGCCGAGGCGTTCGACGCGGCCGTGGACGAAATCGCCAGCGCGACGCAACGGCTGCTGGAGCGTGTGGGAGAACGCGCCGCGCAGCCCGCGTAGGGAAGAGTTGGCGGGACCTTCTCTACGCGGGTTGGAGTCCGCATCCCCGGCCCTCAGATCGCGCCAAGCTGCTGTCGCAACCCCCACGCGTCCCAGCCGTCGAAGCCTTCGGCGATCATGCCGTCCTCGATGACGTCGAGGCTCATGCCCGTGACGCGGATTGCGCGGCCGGTAGCGGGGACGCCCATGAACTCACCCTGGTGCGTGCCGGTGAGCGTCCAGCGGGTGAGAACCTTGTCACCCTCGGCTATTACGTCCTCGACCTCGAAGTGGAGATCGGGAAACGCAGCCCGCCACTGCTTCCACTGCTTGCGAAACGCCTCGCGACCCACGCCGAAATCCGGGTCGTTGCCACGCGCGTTCGCCACGATGTAGCGGTCGATGGCGGCTTCGTCTCCGTCGTTCCAGACCTGCCGGAAGAAGTTGCGGGCGAGTTGCTTGATGTCGTCGGGTGACATGGGTGTTCCTTTCACGCGGTGCGGAAGGAGTGGAAAATCAATGGTGAAAAGTGTAATGGCACGTTCGACCATTCTCTCCACGTCCGACTTTGCAGTCCCCTACGAAATTGCTCCAAGTATCCCGCTGATCGTCGTGTCCAGAAACGCGTCGAAGGCGTCGCCGGTGTCGGTCGAGTGACCGAGTCGGGCCATGACGATATCGCGGGAAGGGATGATGAACACCACCTGACCCCAGGCGCCGGCCGGCCAGTAGGCGTCGTGGGGGACGTTCGGCAGGCGGCCCCCGGCGTTGAGCCAGAACTGCCCGCCGTAGTGCCGTTCCGAGTCGGCAGGTGCGGGGGCGCGCACGAAATCGACCCAGCCCTCCGGCAGTATGCGCTCGCCCTGCCAGACGCCGTCTCGCAGGTGCAGCAGGCCGAGGCGCGCCCAGTCGCGGGCCGTGCCGTAATCGAATCCTGTCATAATGAAATTGCCCCACGGATCTACTTCCAGCACCATGTTGCGCATGCCCACGCGGTCGAACAGCGCCCGTTGCGGGTAGGAGAGGTACTCCTCGCCGCGCGCTTCGACCGTTTGCCGCACGATCCTGCCGAGGGTCAGCGGGTCGCAGTTGCGATAGCGCCAGAACGTGCCGGGCGCGTGCTCCAGCTGGCGGGAGGTGGAGTGCGCGAAGACGTCAACGCCGCCATAGTAGATGTACATGTGGTCGTCGAGGCTGGTCCAGCCCAGCTCCAGCCGGTCGTCGTCCTGCGCGCGCATGAAGCCGAGCCCGCTGCTCATATGCAGCAGGTTCGCGATCGTGATCTCGCGGCGCGGGTCATCGGACGCGCTCCAGGCCTCGATTGGCGCGCGGTCGATGACGGTGAAGCAGCCGTCGCGCACGAGCGTGCCGATCAGCGCGGACGCAATGCTCTTGCCCATCGACCACGAGACGTGGCGGGTGTCCTGCCCGAAGCCGGGCGCGTAGCGTTCAGCTATCAGTCGCCCTTGATAGAGCACTGCCATCGCGCGGGTTTCCACCGGGACCGGCTGGCGGCTGTCGTCGAACGCGAGGTCGAGCGCGACGCGCAGCGCTGCCTCGTTCACTTCCGCGGGCAGCGGAACGCGCGGCAGCAGGTCGCCCATCGGCCAGGGAGTCGTCTCGGCATCAGGCAGATTCGGCGCAACGGGGACGGGCGTGAAGTGTAACCGACCGTCGCGCGGGATGATCGTGCAGCCCTGGCGGCCATTGCAGACGGCGGTGCGGGAGTTGCCGAGCGCGCTGAGCGTCACTGTCCGCGCCTGCTCGTCGATCTCGACGGTGATCTCGTCCCAGTCGAGCGGCATGCCCTCCGGGCGAAGGTGTGTCTTCAGGTCGCGCGCCATGAACTCATCCGCCTCGCG
Source organism: Thermomicrobiales bacterium (assembly GCA_035513175.1). Taxonomy (GTDB): domain Bacteria; phylum Chloroflexota; class Chloroflexia; order Thermomicrobiales; family CFX8; genus DATKCN01. The sequence goes on along the minus strand of DATKCN010000306.1, from coordinate 19,208 downwards.
TCCGATGACGAAGCGCCCGGAGCAGAGCAGCTTGGCGAAAAACGCCAGGGTGTGGTCAATCTTCTCGTCGTGCCGTGAGTCGGTCGTCTGCTCGATCATGTCACTCGTTACCCCCACTAACATCGGACGTGACCGCCATCATCGCCGATTCCATGACGTGGCGCGAGAGGCGGCGGGGCCGTGACGCAGGGGCTTCCGCGTCCGCACAAACCGAGATCAGCGCGCGACGCTCACCGGCGCCGCCGAAAACGCCTAAACGATCGGGGTCAACGGGTTCCCTGCGTGCGTCGCTCGATCGCCGAGGGCGTAATGATCCGCGAGGCGGCGGAGCGCGATTCCGAGCCTGCGGATGCCCTCGTCGATCTCCGTCTCAGTGGGCAGCGTGTAGTTGAGACGGATGTCGAAGCGGCCACGGCCCGACGCCGCGTCGACGTGAAACGACTCGCCCGGCGCGAAGATCACGCCCTCACGAGCGGCTTCCGGCAGGAGATCGCGCACGCGGATAGCCTCGTGGAGCCGGCACCAGAGATAGATGCCACCGCCCGGACGATTGCTGGCGATCAGTCCTTCGCCGTGACGCTCCAGCGCGGCCAGCATGCGGTCGCGGCGCGCCGGGTACACCTGGTTGACGCGGACGAGGTGCGCGTCGAGCATCCCGCGTTCGAAAAAAGCCCACACGGCCCACTGCGCGAGGGCATTTGTGTCAAGGTCGACGAGCTGCTTCATCAGCGTCAGGCGCTCGACGACGGGCTTCGGGGCGCAGATCCAGCCAATGCGGAAGCCCGGAAACAGCATTTTGGACACGGTGCTGAGGTAGATAACGTTCGCCCGGCCCTCAGAGCGATCGATCGCCGCAATCGTGGGGAGCGAGCGCCCCTCGTAGCGTAGCGCCCCATACGGATCGTCCTCGATGATGGGAATCTGGTAGCGGGCAGCCAGGTCGATGAGGCGCAGCCTGCGTCCCATCGACATCACCGCACCGCTGGGGTTCTGAAAGGTCGGCAGCGTGTAGATCAGCTTTGGACGCCGGCGCGGCAGGATCTCCTGCAGCAGATCGACCTGCATGCCGTCCTGGTCGATCGGAATCGGCAGCAGGCGCGCGCCTGCCGCGCGGAACACCTGGGCGGCTCCCAGGTAGGTAGGCGACTCGATGGCGACGAGATCCCCCGGTTCGATAAGCGTGCGCGCCAGCAGGTAGAGCCCCTGTTGCGACCCTGCGACGACGACGATCTGTGACGGATCGACGCTGTACGGCGCTCCCGCGCCCGCGGCGGAGCGTTCCATCCAGAGCGCCAATTGCTCGCGGAGCGGCGGGTAACCCTCGGTCGGAGTGTGTTGCAGCAATGTCTGGCCGGCGTTGTCCAGCGCCTCGTTGAACATCGATCGGATTGCCTCGACCGGGTACAGCTCCGGAGACGGGATGCCGGTGGCGAGGCGGATGACGTCAGGGCGGGCTGAGACGGTCATCGCGTCACGCAACATCGGGTCATCCATCACGTCGGTGACCGGCGTGAACAGGTGTGCCCAGGGCAGTGGAGAGGCTCCGATCCTCCGGCGTTCTGGGCCGGAGACGTCAGGATCCCGCCCGCCATGTTCAGCGGTCATCGATGTTTGGCGGCCGCTCAGGCGTGGCCAGGTGGAGACGTCAGACACGGATGAGCCAGCAAGTTCCGCCCCGTAGGTCACGATCGTGCCGCGGCCAACCTGTCCGGAGACGAGGCCATCGGCCGCGAGCTCGCGGTAGGCGTTGACGATGGTGGTGCGGTTCACGCCGAGCAGTGCCGCCAACCGCCGCTCCGGAGGCAATCGAGCGCCAGCTACCGGTTCACCATCCAATATGGACTGTCGCAACTGCCTCGCGATCTGCACATAGATCGGCGTCTGACTCTCACGGTCGACGACAAGCTGCACGAGGCGGTCCACCTTCCCAATGGTGCGCCAATTGGCCTGACTGCCTGCCATCCATTGTCGCATGTCGCGTCGGCGAACGCCGAGCACAACGCGCGGCGTCCTGCGAATTGACGTGTGGCATGGTAGACATATCGGCGCCGGAAGTTGTGCGACCTGCACAAGTGATCGGCGCCATGACCGACTATGATTGAGGCGTGCGGCTCCGTATTGTGCGCCGAACCTGAAAGTGATAATTCCGGATGGCTGACATCACGCTTCGAGACCTGCTTCACTGGGAGCGGACATTGGTGTTTCGAGCCCCGTCCGGGCAACCCCACGACGCGGGACTTGACAAGCCTGTCTCATGGGCAGTGATGATGCGGGCTGCCTTGCCGATCCTCCCGGCATTGCGCGGCGGGGAGATCGTGATCGCGCCGCCGCGCGTGCTGGAACAGCTGCGCGCGACGGAAATGGTGACCAGAGATCAGCTGTCGCGGATGTTGGCGGGGCAACCGATCGCGGCCCTGATGGTCGACCCGTCGTTCAACGAGGACGCGGTGGCGGGCGTGCCCCTGCTCGTGACGCGTGGCACGTTTCCGCTTGAGGCCGAGTCGGTGCTGAACCGGCTCATAACCGAGCGCCGCGCGGAACTGTATCGACTCGGGTCGGAGCTGTCGCGGGCGTTGTCAATGGCCACCATGATCGGAGCGGGTCTGGACACACTGCTCGACGCCGCCGAGACGGCCGGCGGTCGCCCGCTGGCACTGCAATCGTCGGAAGGGTCGCTCGTCGCGGCGTCACGTGGAACCGATCCGGAGCAGGTCATCTCCGCCCGCGAGTGCTTGCGGCTGGTCGACGCACGCGACAACGGACAGCCGCTGGTGATCGAGGGCAGGGCTCGGTCTTGGCCGTGGCTCGCGCGCGTTATCGGGGACGGCGAGCAAAGACGGCGGGGAGCGCGCGGGGCGATACTCTCGATCGCCTGCGTGCCAAACGCGTCGACGGAGATGGAACGACTGATCCTGGAGCAGACGGGCGAAGCAGTTTCGTTCGTGCTGCGCCAGGCAACCGATGGCGTTCCGAACGTGCGCGACCGGCTGAATCGCGAGTCGTTGGTCGCGGACCTGCTGCTCGGGAGGCTTTTGTCCCGCGAAGCGCTGGATGCCCGCTCGCGTCTGCTCGGGCTCGACCCTGTTGCCACGACCCGCGTGGCGTTGTTTGCGTCACGAGTGCCGGACCTGGGAGGTCGGGTGCGATCGGCGCTGGCGGAAGTACGGGGCAGGGCGTTCGCGGCGGTGGCGGAGGGCGAGTACGCGGTCATTCTCACCAGTGGCGCGCACGCGGCGACCGACACATCGGACCTGATGGCGGCGCACCGTGCGCTTAGCGCGTCGGACCCGACCTTCGTGCTTGCGCTCAGCGAGACGGTTGACGGGACGGCGGGCGCACGCGCCGCGCTGGAACAGGCGCGCGTGCTCTCCCGCCTGGCCCGCAACGGCGCGGTAGACGGCTCCATGCTGCACGCTGGCGACGCCGATCAGGTCGGATTCTACTCGCTGTTCATCAGGCTCGCGAACGGAACGGAGTCGGATCACGCGGGGCAGCGGGAACGATTCGATTCTTTCGCCACGACGCTGCTAGGGGCACTCGAAGAACACGACAGGGCGCGGGGTAGCGAACTGGTCGCGACGCTCGACGCATACTTGAGACTGGGAGGAGCGCTGGCGCAAGCTGCCGACGCGCTCGGAATCCACCGCAACACACTGTCGTACCGGCTGGGGAGGATCGCGGAACTCAGCGGGCGCGAGCTGAACGATCCGCGGGCACGCTTCCTCCTGCAAGTGGCGCTGAATGCGCGCGCGCTCGAGCGCGCCATAACACGCTAGCGCCAGACGCCGTGATGTTACGATCGTCGGCGCGCCGCCTGGCGCGCCGCGTGCCGTGACATTGCTGGAGGACCAGTGAACGACGATTCCAGAACATTTCTGTTGCGACTGCTCGAAACGGCCAGCCCATCAGGGTTCGAGACCGAAGCATCGACCGTCTGGCGTGGCGAGGCGGCGACATTCGCCGACGAGGTCACCGTCGATTCGACGGGGACGGCGTACGCGCGGCTCGTCGGAGATGGGCCCAAGGTGATGATCGAGGGCCACATCGACGAGATCGGCATCATGATCTCGCACATCGACGATGACGGCTTCTGCTGGTTCCAGCCGATTGGCGGGTGGGATGACCAGGTTCTCGTTGGCCAGCGCATCCGCATCCTTGGCGCGGGCGGGCCGGTGGTTGGCGTGATTGGGAAGAAGCCGCGCCACCAGCTGAGTGACGACGACATGAACAAGGTGTCGAAGATCCGGACATTGTGGATCGACATCGGCGCGGCTGACGGGGACGCCGCGCGGGCGCGTGTGTCGATCGGCGACGCCGGGGTCATCGAGCAACCGGTTCTGCTCATGGGCGACGGCCTGATCGCCTGCCGGGGAATCGACAACCGCGTGGGCGCATTCGTCGCGCTGGAGGCGCTGCGGCTGTTGGCGTCCGCGGACCGCCCGCGGGCGGACGTGTGGGCCGTCGCGGCGACACAGGAAGAGATCACGTTCGGCGGGGCGCGCACGAGCGCGCACGCGCTGGACCCTGACGTGGCGATCGTGATCGATGTCACCCACGCGACAGACCACCCGGACGCAGACGTGCGTGGCAATGGGTTATGCAAGCTGGGTGGTGGCCCTGCGCTGGCGCGTGGCTCCGCGGTGCACACCGGCGTGCATCGCATGCTCGTCGAGGCGGCGACGAACGCGTCGATACCGCACGTGATCGAGGCCACGCCACGCCGCACCGGGACCGACGCAGACGCGATTGCGTACGCGCGGGCAGGGGTCCCGACCGGCATCGTATCCGTGCCTAACCGCTACATGCACTCGCCCAGTGAGATCGTGAGCCTGAGCGATCTCGACAACTGCGCGGCGGTGATCGCGGCGTTCACTCGCGCGCTGGGGACAGCGCCGGACTTCCCGCGCTGACGCGGAAGCTTAGCTCGACGCCGGCCTTGACATCTCGTCGCGCCAGTCGGCAGTCACGACAGGGCGGCGCGCGGGTTGGGTGTCCGGCTGCCGCGAGCGCAGGTAGCCCGCGAAGATCAGCGCGATGCCCGCGGACATGGCGATGTAGAGGAACTGGTGGCTGCCGAGCCGGGTGAGCGTGCCCCCCAGCGCGACGACCAACGCCCCCGTCATGATGAGCAGACAGCCGATCATCCGGTTGCGCATGACGCGGCGGCGCAGGAAGCTCATGCTGCTGTAGGCGAGTCCGCCGACCAGGATGAGCGTGCCGGAGACGTTGATGCCGACCGTCAGGGCGTTCAGTCCGGCGCCGCGTTCCAGCGCGCGCCAGCCGTCGTCCGCGACATCCGGACCGACCGGAGCGCGGGCGATCAGGGAGACGGCCAGCGCGGTGAGCGCCAGCATGACCCCGGCAAACCGATCCGCGCGCTCCCGGCGCGTGATCAGGTACAGCTCGCCCAGCGCGAGATAGCCCACGACGAGCGTCGCGCCCAGCACGTAGTACGCGCGCGCCAGAAGCGGAGTCCAGCCGGCGAGGGATCCGACGACTTCCAACGCCGCCGCCGTGGCGAAGATCGCGAAAGCAGCCGTCCAGACCGCGCCGGCCGGACGCGGCCGGGCGACGTAATCACGAGCCACCGCGGCGCAGCAGCCGGCTGCCAGCAGCGATGCGACGATCGGGAAGATGACCATTGGGGCCAATCACGCTTCACCAGGCGACTGCAGCATTGACTCGGAGATTCTACCGAAGCCGCCGGGTCGAAACGCGAGCGCGCAAATCCCGCGTCCGTCCGTTGCCGGAACGCGAGGCTACTGGTTCTGGAGGTAGTAGAAAATGTCGATCAGATTGTTGTCGCTCAACTGCGCCACGGTATAGGTCGGATGGTTCTCGGGCGCCCCTTCGCCGGTGCGCATCCACGGGGATGTTTCGAGCGTCAACTCGGTTCCATTGAGCGAGGCCGCGCGGCGGCCTGGTTGCCCGCCCGTCCCGTGGCATCCCGAGCAGTGCGCGTTGTACAGGGACGATCCGGCAGCGAGGTTGCCCTCGATGCCAGGGGTAGCTTCGGCGGTTCCGACGCCAGCGGGTTCACGGGTTGGAGCGACGGTGGGGGAAGGCCGCCCTGCCATCTCGGTGCGAATTGCTTCCGGGGTGAGGTCCTCCAGGTTGACGCGCCCGCATGCGCTGACCAGCAATAACACGGCGGCCGCGGCGAGGATGATCGGCAACCGACGCTGCGTGTGCATCATGGCCGTGGTGTGCTCCCTTCGAACGTTCCACACTCGCGTGCCGTGCCAGTTCCCCGCCTCTCGAAACTGGCTCGGTTCGGAACCCAGCGTGCCCATGGACGCAGCGCCGGACGCTGGCGCGCTGTCCGCGATCGACTCTGGCCCTCGGTGAGTACATGCTGAAACAACCTGACGTACTATAGGCATCTGTCGATGGCCTGTCAAATCCCCTGCCCACGATCTGGAGGTCGAGCTTGCCAGCCTACCGAGCGCGAATCGCAGCCGTGCGCGACGCGATGGAGAAGCGTGGGATAACGTTGCTGTATCTCCCCAATTCGTCGGCACTCGAGTATGTTACGGGTCTGCGTCGCGACATCCCGAACCCGACGGAAGACAACCGGCCCGGCGACTGGGTCAGCGGCTTCTATCTCGGGCTGGCCGGAGACCCCATCGTTCTGGAGCCGCGCATGGGCAGCGAGCGGCTCGAGCGCCAACTTGCGGGCTTGCCGTTCGCGTGCGATCTGCGCGTGCTCGGCGAGCCGGATGACTACAGCGCGCGGCAGGCGGAGGCAGTTCGCGAGCTGCGCGGTCGCTCGGGCAACGTCGCACTGGGCGAACGAACCTGGGCGAAGACGGCCATCGATCTGCTGCGCGCGGCGCCGGGCGCCGCACTGGTCAACGCGCACGACTTTATCGCGCCGATGCGCATGATCAAGGACGCTGAGGAGCAGTCGATCATGCGCCGAAACGCGCTGCTGACCGACGATGTCTACGAGGCGATTCTGCCGGGCATGGCGCTGGGGATGTCGGAGCAGGATATCGCCTGGGCGATCGACAGAGCGATCGTCGGATTTGGCGGTGAAGGAGTGTCGTTTCACACTCATATCCATATCGACGGCGCCGGGGCCAACCGGGAGGGATCGATTCACGACACGCTCACCCCGCAGACGCTGCAACGCGGGACGGCGCTGGCGTTTGACTTTGGCATGTTGAAAGACGGCTACTGCTCAGACTTCGGACGGACGGTATTCATTGGAGAGCCGGCGGACGAATACCGTCGGGTGCATGAACTTGTGATGCGCGCGCAGGCGGCTGCGATCGATGCCATGCGTGATGGGGAAATCAGCGCGGCAGGTCTGGACCGCGTCGCGAGATCGATCATCAGAGATGCCGGGTACGCAGAGCGCTTCATCCACCGGCTGGGTCACTCAATCGGCAAGGATGTGCATGAGCCGCCCTTCCTGCTGGAGGGCGATGACACGACGCTGCGGACGGGCATGTGTTTCACGATTGAGCCCAGCGTGTTCATGGAAGATGGCGCGTTCATCCGGGTCGAGGACGTTGTGATGGTGTCGCCGAACGGCGGCGAGAACTTCAACCGCACGGACCACGAGATGCGCGTGCTCGATCTGTAGCTTCCCGGCGGATCGGCTCGGGCTACGTTGTGACCAATGTGAGGGAGGCGACCAGCGAAGTGGTCTCCTCCTGCCAGCGGCCCATGGCGCGGTACTTCGCGTAGCGGGCGTCCAGCAATTCCCGTTCGCCGGATGGGCCGCGCTTCCAGATCGCCTCGATCTCCGCAAGGTTGCGCTCTATCGCGTCGCCGGTCGCGGCGATCGTGGCCTGCGGGTCCTCATGCGCCGCGGGACTCTCAGCGATCATCTCATCGATCAACCCGAACTCCAGCAGATCGACGGCGCTTACGCGCATCGCGGCCGCGGCGTCAGGCGCGCGCGACGCGTCCTTCCAGACGATGGCCGCGCACGCCTCCGGCGAGGCTACGGAGTAAATGGCGTTCTCCAACATGAGCACGCGATCAGCCACTCCGATGGCTAATGCTCCGCCGCTGCCGCCCTCGCCGATGACGACGGACAGCGTCGGAATCCGCAGGTTGGTCATGCCGAACACGTTGGCGGCGATGGCGAACGCCTGACCGTGCTCTTCCGATTCAAGCCCCGGATCGGCGCCGGGCGTGTCGATGAACGCCAGCAGAGGCATGGAGAACTTCTCCGCCTGCCGCATGAGCCTCAGAGCCTTCCGGTATCCCTCCGGATGTGCCATGCCGAAGTTGCGCTCCAGGTTCTCCCGCGTCGACTCGCCCTTCTGGTGGCCGACGACGATGACGGTGCGTCCTCGGAAGCGCGCCAGGCCGCCGATCATGGCCGGGTCGTCGCCGGCGGTCCGATCGCCATGTAGCTCGACGAACTCGTCGCACAGGCCGCGAATGAACGACAGCGTGTGCGGGCGGTTGGCGTGACGCGCAAGCAGCACGCGATCCCATGGTGACCGAGTTTCGGTGTCAAGCATCGGATCTGTCCTCACGCGCGGAGGCTGTGGCGAGCTCGACTGTCTCCAGGCGGCGGCGTCGTTGCGGCTTGCGGGCAGGTTCCGGCGCCGCGTAGAGGCTCAGGAGCGTGCTGATCGTTGACGTCAGGCTCTGGCGCGGAGCGACGATGTCAATCATCCCGTGCGAGAGGAGAAACTCGGCTGTCTGGAAGCCGGGAGGCAGCTTCTGACGGGTGATCTGCTCGATGACCCGCGGCCCGGCAAAGCCAATGAGCGCCCCTGGCTCGGCAAGGATCACGTCCGCGACAGTCGCATAGCTGGCCGTCACCCCCCCATAGCAGGGGTCGGTCAGCAGCGAGATGTGCGCCAGACGGGCGTCGCCAAGTCGCGAGAGCGCTGCGGTCGTTTTGGCCATCTGCATGAGCGAGAACAGACCCTCCTGCATGCGTGCGCCGCCCGAGGCGGACACGGTCAGGAGCGGCATCTGCTCGTCGACGGCCCGCTCGCAGGCGCGCGCCAGCTTCTCACCATACACGGCGCCCATGCTTGCGCCGAGGAACGCGAAATCGGTCACGACGACAGCGGCCGGCCGGCCATCAATCTGAAGCTTGCCGGAGATCAGGGCCTCTGGGAGCCGCGACTTCCGTCCGGTCAACCTGATCTTGTCAAGGTAGGCCTCGCCATCGGCGACGAAGCCGAGCGGGTCAGCGGTTGTGACGCCGGCGTCCCATTCCTCGAATGAGTCGACGTCGGCGAGCAGCTCAATGCGCTCCTGCGCGGACAGGCGGAAATGGTGACCGCAGCGCACACAGACGCGCAGCGCGCGAAGGTGCTCCTTGTGATAGGTCAGCTCGCCACACTTCGGACACTTGACCCACAGGTCGTCGGGGAGGTTGGAGCGCAGGTCGTCGTCGCCCGAGGGAGTGAACTTCGGTTGGCGGCGAAACAGCTCTCTCATCGTCGTTCCAGGTCGTGTGGGCGGCACGTCAGCAGCGGACGACGCGGAGTGGGAGACTTCCCCATGCGGCGGCGCGCAGTATAGCATAGGAGGGCAGCGATCACGGTTGAGTCTCGACAGCACTTGACCGCTTCACCGAGGCGTGTATCGTGCAGTGTACACGCTGGTCGCATGGCCACGAGCGGAGGGTAATCCTTGTCGGTCGAGCGTGACAAGACCGTCGCCATGATTCTGGCCGGGGGTCAGGGCGAGCGACTGAGCGTGCTCTCGCGCCAGCGAGCCAAGCCCGCCGTCATGTTCGCGGGCAAATACAGGATTATCGACTTCACGTTGTCAAACTGCGTCAACTCCGGCATCTTCGACATCGCCGTCCTGACACAGTATCGTCCACATTCCCTTAACGACCACATCGGCCACGGGCGGCCGTGGGACCTCGACCGCGCCACCGGCGGCCTCAAGCTGCTCCAGCCGTATCTGGGTCGTGCCCGCTCCGACTGGTATCGAGGGACGGCGGACGCGATCTATCACAATCTGTTCTACGTCGAGGAGTCGCGCGCGACGGACGTGCTGATCCTGTCCGGGGACCACGTCTACGCGATGGACTACCGGCCCATGATGGCGGTGCACCGCGAGTCGGGCGCGGATGTGACAGTCGCGGTGCAGCCGGTGCCGTGGTCTGACGCAAGCCGCTTCGGGGTGATCGATGTCGATGCGGCCGGCAAGGTGATCAACTTTGAGGAGAAGCCCGCAGAGCCGAAGAGCAACCTCGCGTCGATGGGGGTTTACATCTTCAGGGCCGATATCCTGCTGGATGTCTTCCGGCGTGATGACATTGGCCGATCGATGATCGACTTCGGGCACGAGGTCATCCCATTCCTGATCGCCGACGAGAACGCGCATGCGTACCGCTTTGACCGTTACTGGCGGGATGTCGGGACGCTGCAGTCGTATTGGGACGCGAACATGGATCAGATCCAGGACGTCCCCGGATTGAATCTGTACGACCCAGACTGGCGCATCCATACCCGTAGCGAGGAACGACCTCCGGCGAAGGTCATGGACGGCTCACAGGTGTCGCGCTCGTTGTTGTCGCACGGAAGCATCGTCATCCGCGCGACGGTCGAACGATCGATCCTGTCTCCGGGCGTCGTGCTGCAGGATGGGTGCGTCGTCCGAGATTCGATTGTCATGACGGACGCTGTGATCGGCCCAGGAGTCGTTCTGGATCGTTGCATCATCGACAAGCACGTTCAGATTGGGAAGGGAGCACACCTCGGGGTCGGTGACGATCATGCGGTGAACTGGCTCGAACCGAGCAGGCTGAACACCGGGCTGACGCTCGTCGGACGGAGCGCGCGGATTCCAGCGGGCGTCAGCGTGGGGCGGAACGTGGTGATCGGGGCCGACGTGACGGAAGCCGCGTTCGAGTCGCGGGATATCGCAAGTGGCGAGACGGTCGATCTGCAGGCGCCGGTTTGGGCGTAGGATGGAACGCGGCGATCCGAGTGGACCGCACGCGCGAAGGCGTGGGCCGAATCTACCCCAGGAGACGCAACGCGGCAGGTGGGCGAGCGTGTTAGGGTTGAAGCGCGAATGCTCGCACGTGGAGATTGAATCGTCGGGCATGTCGAGCACTTCGAACGGGCGGCGCCGGCGTAGTGACGCGGTTGGAGCCGACCGAGCGTGAGGACGCCAGCAGCCAACTCGCGGGCCGATCGTTATACGGACAGGACGAGACGCGCGAGGCGACCTGGGCTCGTCAGGTTGGCGTCATGACTGAAGGGGAGACCTAGTGGTCGATTCCGCGCGCCGGCTGCGAACGGAGCTTCGCCAGCGCCAGATCGTTGACCTCGAAGCAATAGTCCAGGAGCTTCCAGACAATCAGCGAGCCGTATTCAACAGGTTGTACGCCGTCAGCTCCAGCATTGGCAGGCTTGTGCCGCCGGACCATATGCGGCGGTGGATCGACAAGTATTTTGGAGGCATTGAAGCGGTCTCCGAGCAGAAGGTGATCAAGGTCACCAACTGCAGGACGCTCGAAGGTTCACTGTTCAATGAACTGCGGGCGCGCCGGCCGCTTGAGGCGCGCATACCGGCGGACCTCGCGGACGAGATCGCCCGCACGGCGCCCGACCCGTTCTGCGAGCCGGAACTGAACACACCCGCGGACACATTCGGCCGCATCCGGGGCGCGTCCGCGATCACTGCCAGCAATATCGCCAAGTACGACGGGTTTCACGGCGTCGTCATCTTCGCGGAGCATGACCCGCTGGCGTTCACCCAGAACTCAGTCCACGACGCGATGTCGGTCTCGAAGCAATGGTTCGCGCGATGCCACGAGGAAGATTCGACGGCGGTGTATCCGCTGATCATGTGGAACTGCCTCTGGAAGAGTGGCGCCTCAATTCCTCACGGACACATGCAGGTGAGCCTGTCACGCGACATGCACTACGGTCAGATCGAGCGGCAGCGCCGGACGACGACAGACTATCGGCGCGAACTCAACGCGAGCTTCTACGACGACACCTATGCCGTGCACGAGGCGCTGGGGCTGGGCGTGACGCGGCGCGGCGTGAAGGTCATGGCGCATCTCACGCCCCGCAAGGAGAAGGAGTGCCTGATCGTCGGCGACGCGCTGGACGACAGTTTCGTCGGCGTGCTGTATGACGTGCTGCACTGCCTGACCGATGTGCTCAATGTCGTGTCGTTTAATCTGGTTGTCTGGATGCCGCCAATGGTCGACACCGGTGAGGATTGGTCGGACTTCCCGGTCGTGGCGCGCATGGTCGATCGGGGCGACCCACTGAACCGGACCGCCGACTTCGGCGCGATGGAGCTGTACGCCGCGAGCGTTGTATCCAGCGATCCGTTTCGAGTCGCGGACGCGCTCTGGAGCTGCCTCGGCGTGGAATAACGTGCGTCACTTCCCTGCCGGCTGTTGCGACAGTAACGCGGTCATTCCTATACTGCCCCGGCCGAGTGCGCGTCGAGCGGTGGCGTCCGCGTGTGCGGGGTAGAGGAGGGCTGCTTGTCGGTGGAGGCTCCGGGGGTTCGCATTGGGATCGACATTGGCGGCACATTCACCGATCTGCTCGTCTTCGACCCGATAGCAGGTCAGTTCCACATCGGAAAGACTCTGACAACTGCCGACGACCCGAGCAGAGCGGTCGTCGAAGGGTTGACCGAGACGCTCGACGCCGCCGGGCTCGCGCCGGACGTTGCGCGGGGGATTGTCCACGGCACGACGCTGGTGACGAACGCGATTATTGAACGCAAGGGCGCGCTGACGGCGCTGCTCACGACTCGCGGCTTTCGCGACGCCGTCGAGATAGGCAAGGAGCATCGCTACGACCTGTACGACATCTTCCTGGAAATGCCCCGGCCGCTCGTGCCACGGCGTCTCCGGCTGGAGGTCGATGAGCGGATTCTGGCCGACGGCAGCGTCCTGCAACCGGTTGACCGGCAGCAGGTCCTGGACATCGCCAAGCGTCTGGTCGCAGAGGGAATCGAAGCCGTCGCGGTGGCGTTGATACACGCGTACCGTAACGCGGATCATGAGCGCGAGATCGAGGCGCTGCTTGCACAGCACGCGCCTGGACTCACCGTGTCGATATCGTCGTCGGTCGTGGCGGAGATTCGCGAGTACGAACGAACGTCAACGACGGTCGCGAACGTTTACGTGCGGCCGGTTGTCGCGAAATACCTTGCGCAGCTGTCCGAGGCACTGGGGGAGATGGGGTTTGACGGCAGCCTGTTCATCATGCAGTCGTCCGGCGGGGTCTGCACCGTCGACACTGCGAGCCGCTACCCAATCCGCCTGATCGAGTCGGGGCCGGCTGCCGGAGCGCTGGCGGCAGCGGAATATGGGCGCTTGACAAGCCTCTCGAACCTGCTGTCGTTCGATATGGGAGGCACGACTGCCAAGGCGTGCATCATCGACGATGGCGAGCCGCTTACGACATCCGACTTCGAGGTGGGCCGTGTGTACCGCTTCAAGAAGGGTTCCGGCCTGCCGATCAAGGCTACCGTCATCGAGATGATCGAGATCGGCGCCGGAGGTGGCTCAATCGCCAGGATCGACACGTTGGGGTTGCTGAAGGTTGGCCCGGACTCAGCTGGCGCGGCGCCTGGACCCGCCTGCTACGGCGGCGGCGGGGAAGCGCCGACGGTGACGGACGCCGACCTCGTGCTTGGCTATCTCGATCCGGGCTACTTCCTGGGTGGACGCATGCGGCTGGATGTAGAGCCAGCGCGGGAAGCGATACGCCGCGACGTCGCCGAACCACTGGGCATCAGCGTTCTCGATGCCGCTTGGGGCATTCATCAGGTCGTGAACGAGAACATGGCCAACGCTGCCCGTATCCATGCCATCGAGCGCGGCAAGGACCCCCGAGCATACCCCGTATTCGCGTTCGGAGGGGCAGGCCCGGTGCACGCATTCCGCGTCGCGAAGATCCTCCAGTCGCCGCGCCTGATCGTGCCGCTGGGCGCCGGCGTGACATCCACGGTCGGTTTTCTGACCGCTCCGCTGGCGTTCGACTTCGTCCGTTCGCATTACGGACGGCTCGACGACCTTGACTGGAACCACATTACCGGTCTGTTCAATGCGATGGAACAGGAAGGCCGCGAGATCCTCAGGAGCGCAGGAGTCGGCGAGCGGGAGATTCGCATGCAGCGTAGCGCCGACCTGCGGTACGTCGGCCAGGGACACGAGGTCAGCGTTCAGATCCCGGCTGGCGAACTCGGGGAGCACACCGTTGCGGCGACGCACGCGGCATTCGAGGATGTCTACGTGCGACTGTACGAACGCGTTGCCCCAGGCAATCAGGTCGAGGCGTTGTCCTGGCGCGTGGTAGCGACGGGGCCCCGACCAGCGCTCCCGCTGGAACGGCTCGCCGCAGCCGCTGATCTGCATGGCGACGCGGCGCAGGCGATCAAGGGCGAGCGAGCGATCTATCTACCCGAAGGTGGCGCAATGGCGACAGTTCCGGTGTACGACCGTTACGCGCTTGGCCCATACGCGACGTTCGAAGGCCCGGCCGTCGTCGAAGAGAGGGAGTCAACCCTGATCGTCGGACGCGACGCGCGTGTCTCGGTCGACGCGCTGCTGAGTGTCGTGATCGACACCGGCTCGTCTGCCGAGGACAAGGAGACATCCCGATGACAGCGCAGGAGACAAGGCTGGACCCGATCTCTCTGGAGGTGATGTGGAATCGATTGATCGCCGTCGTGAACGAGCAGGCGACCGCGCTGATGCGGACGTCATTCACGACGATCGTGCGTGAATCGGGGGATCTGTCGGCGGGTGTGTTCGACCTGCGAGGCAACATGATCGCTCAGGCGGTGACCGGGACGCCCGGTCACATCAACGCGATGGCGACATGTATCCACCACTTCCTCGCGGTGTATCCAGCCGACACGCTACGTCCGGGGGACGTGTTGATCACGAACGACCCGCAGAAGACGTCGGGTCACCTGCATGACTTCACTGTCATCACGCCAATTTTTCAAGGGCAGCGGATCGCAGGCTTCTTCGGCAACACCTGCCACGTGCTGGACATCGGCGGTCGCGGGCTCGGCACCGACGCCAACTCGGTGTTCGAGGAGGGGCTGTTCGTGCCGATCACCAAGCTGTACGATGCGGGAGTCGCTAACACTGAGCTGATGAAGCTGATCGCCGCGAACGTGCGCACGCCGGAGCCGGTGCTAGGGGACATTCACGCTCAGGTGGCTGGCAACGATGTCGGTGGCCGGAGACTGCTCGACTTCATGGCCGAGTTTGGGCTCGAGTCGCTGGAGCCGCTCGCGGACGAGATTATCGAACGTTCCGAGCGGGCGATGCGCGCGGCCATCGCGCGACTTCCTGACGGCGTCTTCGAGCATGTCGTGTACTCCGATGGCTACGAGGAACCGGTGCGGCTGCAGGCTCGGATCGTTAAACGCGGCGACGAGATGTGGGTTGACTGGGCTGGATCCAGCCCGGAGAGCGCGCGCGGCATCAACGTGGTGCTGAACTACACCCACGCGTACACGACCTATGCCCTGAAGTGTGCGCTGGCGCCTGAGGTCCCGAACAATGAAGGATCATTTCGTCCGGTTCACGTCGACGCGCCGCCCGGATGCATTCTGAATGCGCAACATCCAGCGCCGGTCGGGGCGCGCCACATTATCGGACACTTCCTGCCGGGCGCGATTTTCGGAGCGCTGGCGGCGGCGCTACCGGACCGTGTCATGGCGGAGGGCGCCGCGAACATCTGGATCAACCAGGTATCGGGCAGGAACGACGACAACGGGATCTGGACCTACGTGTGGTTCTCGGCAGGCGGCACCGGCGCCAGGCCAAACAAGGACGGCATCAGCGCCACGGCATTCCCAAGTGGGATATCCGGCGTTCCGGCCGAGGTGATCGAGAGTCTGTCGCCGATCGTCATGCACCGCCGAGAATACCGCGCCGACTCGGGCGGAGCCGGGACGTTCCGCGGTGGTCTCGGACAGGTCATGGAGATCTCCGTGCGTGGAGATCGTCCGTTCTCCCTGTCTCCGCTGTTTGACCGAACGCGATTTGCGGCGCAGGGTTACGCCGGGGGCGGCGCAGGAGCGTTGGGCTCGATCGAGACTTCGGCGGGGGAGACGCTTGACCGGAAGGGCGTGCGCCACTTCCCAGCCGGAACGAGGGTTACGCTGCGCCTGCCGGGTGGGGGCGGATTCGGTCCTGCCGTCCAACGTGACCCGGCGGCCGTGCTGGACGATGTCCGAAACGAGCTCGTGACGCGCGAGGCGGCTCGCCGGGACTATGGCGTGATTATCGACGATCGGGCCCGGAAGGTCGATGCCGAGGGGACTGAGGCGGAGCGGCGTGGACGACGCGACGCATAGACGAGTCGGCGATCGCGTCCCGATGCAACCAGATTGCCGGGGGCGCTCGTATACCAGCTAACAGGACAGGCGTTGCGATTTGCGTGAATCTCGCCTGGCTGATTGACAGCCCCGACGGTTCACCCATACAATTCGCCAGTCCTCGGTCCATGATGTGTGGTTGTGGCTCGTGTGGGACGCCGCGACGGTCGCAGGAACGAACCTGCCGCAGATCACTGGACACGGGACAGCGCCTTCCGGTGGCGCCGAGAGGCGCGCGGAATGACGCGAGCCACAGATGTCGCAGAGGCTGCGGCCCCCGCGCATGTCTGGTGCTCGCCTGACGCCGTAGCACGGATTCGCCGTGACCACGGGTCATTGACCAGTGTCGCAGGCGGCGCGAACGCCGTCACAGTGTGAGGGAAAGGAACTTCGATGGAACACGACCCACGAAAAGGACTCGAACGATTGCAGGAGGAGGTGCTCGCAGGACGCTTGAGCCGCCGGGACGTGCTCAAGCGCGGCGCGGCGCTGGGACTCAGCGCGCCGATCGTGGCTGGGTTGCTGGCCGCCTGTGGTGACGACGACGATCCAACCGCAGCTCCCGACACGGCTCCCACCACGGCTCCTCAGCCGTCCGATGCGCCAACCGCGACGACGGAGGCGGCGCCGACGACCGCGCCGGGTGAACCGACTAATACACCTGCTCCCGCGCCGACGGCGGCGCCCGCGGAGCCAACCGCGACCGCCGATCCGGGCGCTGTGGCGGGCGGGCATGGCTTGCTGCGGCTGCTGTGGTGGCAGGCGGTTACGATCATCAACCCGCACCTGGCGCAGGGCACCAAGGACTACGACGCGTCGCAGATCTGTCTGGAGCCGCTGGCCAACTTCAACTCGGCCGGCGAGCTGGTGCCGTGTCTGGCGGAGGAGGTTCCTTCGCTGGAGAACGGCGGGGTGTCCGAGGACGGGCGCAGCGTCACCTGGAAGCTGCGTCAGGGCGTGAAATGGCACGACGGCGAGGATTTCACCGCCGACGACGTCCGCTTCACCTGGGAGTACGCAACGAACGATGCCGTCACGTCGACGACATTCGCCTCGTTCCGCATCGCGGAGGATGTCCAGGTCGTCGACGACTACACCGTGACGTTGACCTTCGCCGATCCGAACCCTGCCTGGTACGCGACCTTCGTCGGCCCGCAGGGCATGGTCCTGCCGGAGCACGTCTTCGCCGAGTTCAACGGCGCCAACGCGCGTGACGCGCCGGCCAACCTGGCTCCGATCGGCACCGGCCCGTTCCGCGTCAGCGAGTTCCGCCCTGGCGACACGGTGCTGTACGAGCGCTTCGAGGACTACTGGGATCCAGGCAAGCCATATTTCGACTCGGTCGAGATGAAGGGCGGCGGCGACTCGGCCGGCGCGGCCCGCGCCGTGCTGGCCTCGGGCGAGGCGGACTGGGCCTGGAACGTGCAAGTCGAGCCGGCCGTGCTCGCTCAGATGGCGACCGGCGGGACCGGCGTGGTCACGACCGGGCCGGGCTCCAGCGCCGAGCGCGTCATGGTGAACTTCGCCGACCCGAACACCGAGGTCGACGGAGCGCGATCGGAGCCGACCACGAACCACCCGATCTTCCAGCATAAGGAAGCGCGAAACGCGATCGCGCTGTCGATCCAGCGCGATGTCATCAACGAGCAGCTCTACGGGGCCGGTGGAGTGCCGACCTCCAATAACCTGAACGCGCCGGCTCCGTTCGTGTCACCGAACACGAGCTGGGAGTTCGACCTGGCGGCCGCTCAGGCGCTGCTCGACTCCGTTGGCGTGACCGGCGGTGATCTTATCTTCCAGACCTCGATCAACGCGGTGCGCCAGAAGACCCAGGAGATCATCAAGCAGGACCTGGAGCAGCTTGGCTTCGCGGTCGAGATCAAAGCGGTCGACGCGGCGGTGTTCTTCTCGTCGGACGCGGGCAACCCGGACACGTACGGGCACTTTTACGCCGACCTTGAAATGTACACCAACGGTCCGTCGAGCCCGTACCCGATCACCTGGGCGGAGCGCTATCGCTCGGATCAGCTTGCCTCCAAGGAGAACGATTGGTCCGGCGTGAACATCACGCGCTGGAACAACCCGGAGTTCGACGTGCTGCATGACGAGGCGATCACCGCGCTTGATCCGGCGCGGCAGGCGGAACTGTTCATCGCCATGAACGACATGTCGGTGAATGAGTTCGTCGAGATCCCGATTATCCATCGCGCCAGCGTGGCCGCGGCCGCCGCGGACCTCGAAGGCTTCGATCAGGCGACGTTCATGTCCGACATCTGGGACATTAAGGAATGGCGCCGGTCGGGGATGTAAGCCTCCCGGAAATGTTGTGCCCGATCGCGTGCGCCTGTCTAACGCGGTCGGGCCGCATTTCTACATGGTGGATTGGTCGATCGCGACGCGGGGCGCCAATCGAGCAGCTCCGGGACAGCGATTAGCGGTCGCAACGAGGCGGGTGCTATCATGTCCGCATTCTCGGCTTGAGGTAAGGGTGAGCAGGAACCCATCTCGCCGTGAGGGCCAGAACGTGGCGAGGGTATGGGGGCGCTGACCGGCGCAGATCGGCCGGCGAAGCTGACAACTTAATCTGAGAGGTAGGAAAAGGCAGGATGGGTCGATACATCATTCGCCGCGTGCTCACGGCTATCCCTACACTCATCGCGATCAGCATGGTAATCTTCGGCATCCTGGCGCTCGCGCCTGGCGACCCGCTGTCCGATCTCGCCCTGAACCCCTCCGTTCCACCAGAGGTTCGCCAGCGCATTCGTGAGAACCTCGGTCTGGAAGAGCCCATCCCGGTGCGCTACGCCAAATGGGCCAGCTCGCTGTTCAGCGGCGACTTCGGCTACTCGTTCCGCACGCGCGGCCCCGTGATCGATCTCATTAAGCAGCGG
>DATKCN010000305.1:0-15457 GCA_035513175.1 Thermomicrobiales bacterium | reverse complement strand
TGCAGACGCACGCGCACTGGGACCACGTCGGCGGAAGTCACCTGTTTGAGCGCGTGCTGGCACATCCGGCAGAGGTAGAGAGCCTGCGAACGGGTATGGCCCACGCAGACTACATGCGCACGATGGCGCGCTTTACGAGCCTGATCTCGATGCCGAACTCCTGGGACCCCGAAACCGCACACATCCCCGGCAAGGAGCCGAGCGGTCTTCTCAATGACGGCGACACGATCGATCTGGGCGGGCGCGTGCTGGAAGCCTACGAGACACCTGGACACGCGGCCGGCGGCATGTCGTTCCTTGACCGCACCGGTCGCGCGCTGTTCGTTGGTGACGCCATCAACCTGGCGCTGGCGATGCTGCTCTGCCTGGACGGGAGCGACCCGCTAGCCTTTGGGGCGACGCTGCAGCGCCTGGCGGAGCTGGCCGAACACGTCGACACCATCTACCCCGGCCACGGCCCGCTGCTGACGCCGGCCGATGTGCGCGAGATACGGGACGCCTGGAACGACGTGCTGGCAGGGCGCGCGCCGGACGGACAGCAGGACCTCGATCTCGGCATGGCGGCTACGATTCCCGTCGATGTCTTCAGCTTCGGGCGCTTCGCGTTCAACCTGAGTCCGGGGGCGTTAGCGGGTAGCGATTAGCGGGAGAGTAACACCCTTCATGCGGGCAGGGTGAGGAGCAGCTCTTCCAGGCCGTCGGGGCCGGTGGACGCGCTGGTGACGGAGAAGCCGCATTTCTGCAGCACGCGGATGGAACCGATGTTGTGCTTCACGACGTGGGCGTGGAGCGGGCGGGCTCGATCGACGGAGAGAAAGGCGGTCAGGGCGCGAGTGGCGACGCCACGACCCCACTGCTGGCGGTCGAGCCAGTAGCCGACCTCACGCAGGCCGTCCTGCTCGAAGCTGGCGATGCTGCCGGCCACGGCGCCATCAACCAGGATCGTGCGGTTGATGACGGATGGGTTGGCGCGGATGCGATCCCAGTGCGACGTGAAGGCTGCCCAGTCGCGGGATGGGAAGGCGGCCATGGCGGCAGCTTCCGGGTCGCGCTGGTGCTCATACAGGATTGGGAGATCGGCGTCTTCGACGGCGCGCAGGAGCACGGCGGCAGGCGAGCGGTTGAGCGACTGGCTCAATGGTGAGAGCCTTCCAGCGAGACGCGAGGGATTAGGAACCTTTGCGCAATCGTACCAACGCCCCAGGCGTTGCACGCTCTCATCTCCGTGGAGCGACGGCCACGTGTGTTGGCGACGGGGTTGGTTCTCCCTTGTTAGACCGCCAACTGGCGATGTAAGGGGTTGGCGGTTTAACGACTTCATGTCACATTTGCCTGGCGTTGTCCGCAGGGTGGCTCCGCGCTCGTGCCACGGGGCATCGGTGACCCGCAGATCAGCCTGGGATGACAGTACGGGTAAAGGACGACAACTGCCGTTGTCAAGGTTGTCGTCCTTAGCGCGGCTTTCAGAAGCATGACCTCGTCATGTCATCCTTAGCGAAACCCTTCGGCTTCGCTCAGGGCAGGCTCAGTGGGCTCGAAGGACCTGCTGAATGCCGCGGCAATGGCGGCAGAGCAGGTCCTTCGACTGCGTTCCGCTTCGCTGCACTCCGCTCAGGATGACAAGCTATTTGCAAGCTGCTACGAGGCGCAGTTTCAAAGTTGTCTCGAACTGGCTCGATGAGGGTCGAGGCTCGCGAGAGGTCCGGGTTGTTGGAACTTCGTGCGGTTCCGACGACCCAGATCCGTGACGCGAATGGGCAACGATCGCGCGCCGATGCGTCGCCACACGTACTGGATCGTTACTTCCTCCCAGGTCGTTCGGGCAACTCTCTCGGGATCAGATCGTCGCAACCAGGGTCCTCGACACGCCAGCGATCAGTGGTGGTCATCCACCTGGTCCTTGGCACGGCATGAACCCAGTCACGTTGTTGCATGATGCGCGTTGTGGAGATGGCAGTAACCGTGTCCTGATAGCCGAGAGCTGGCAAGCACCGATGTGTCATAGCCGCAGCGGGTAGTAGACTGATCGCGGGGACGAGGAGTTGAACACGATGTTAGCCGAGTACATCACTGCTGCCATGCGTCACGTCGTCTGCGAGCAGCTTGACGACGGCTCAACCGATTGCAAGATTCCCGAGCTGCCCGGAGTGTGGAGCAACGCCGACAGTGAAGGTGAAGCCCGAACCGAGATACAGGACGTTCTCGAAGCATGGATCGCGCTCGGTCTGGCGCTTAATGAGCCGCTGCCTGCCATCGACGGAATCGAGATCGCCGTTCAGGGCGTGCGGTCGTGCCTCCTGCCGGGCCGTGAGCCAGAGTGGCGGACGAGAGATCCCTCCTTCGTCGGGATGACAAAAGTGGGCGCGCTTCAAAGCGGACCGGACCTCAGATTAGGGCCGGTCCGCTGGCTTTCCTGACCGCTACGAGCAGCCGAGGCTGTTGCCGCAGTTGAGGCATTTGTAGCAGCCGCCGTTGCGGACGGTGATGTGGCCGCAGATGTCGCAGAAGGGGGCGTCGCCCATCATGCCGGCGAGTTGGGCGCTGACGCCGCCGTCGTGCATGTGGATGACGTCGACCCGCGGCGCGTCGCCCGATGCGGCGGTGGCGAGGGCTACCGGTTCGGCCGTCGTCGCCCGCGCTTCGGCTTCGATAGTTGACGGGGCGTCCGCCGGTGAGACGGCGGCTGGCGCGGCGTGGCTTTTGGAGCCGTTGCCGCTGCTGCCCCCGTTCGTGCCGCTCCGGTAGCCACCATTGGACTGCTCGGCGATGGCCGGGGGCGCGGACGGGCGTTCGGCGGGCGGGGCGACTTCCTTCACCGGCGGGATCTGGACCAGGTCGTCGCGGTCCAGGTACTCCATGCCGACCACGCGGAAGACATAGTCGATGATGCTGGTGGCCAGCTTGATGTTCGGGTGGCCGTCGACCATGCCCTGCGGCTCGAAGCGGGTGAAGGTGAAGGTGTCGACGAATTCCTGCAACGGCACGCCGTATTGCAGGCCCTTGGAGACGGCGATGGCGAAGCAGTTGACCAGCGAGCGCATCGTCGCGCCCTCCTTGTGGAGGTCGATGAAGATCTCACCCAAGGTGCCGTCGTCGTACTCACCGGTGCGCAGGTAGACCTTGTGGCCGCCGACCCTGGCCTCCTGGGTGAAGCCGCGCCGCTTGGCGGGCAGGGTGCGGCGGGTCGGGCGGAAAGGGTGCGTGCGGGTCAAGACCGGCGCGCTGGCCGGGGCCTCCAGCTGCGCGAAGACGCTCTGCATGGCCTCCAGCTCCGCGCGCAGGCGCTCGATCTCGGTGCGCGCCTCGGCAACGGCCTGCTCCGCCTCGCTTGGCGTCTCCTGCGTGACGTCCGACCTCGAGGAGAGGGGCTGCGAGAGCTTGGAGCCGTCGCGGTAGAGAGCCATGGCCTTGAGGCCCAGCTTCCACGATTCGAGGTAGGCGTCCTCGATGTCGGCGATGACAGCGTCGTTGGGCATGTTGATCGTCTTGGAGGCCGCTCCGGAGAGGAACGGCTGGGTGGCGGCCAGCATGCGCACGTGGCCCATGTAGTGGATGAAGCGCTGGCCGTGCTTGCCGCACTGATTGGCGCAATCAAAGACGGACAGGTGCTTGTCCTTCAGGTGCGGCGCGCCCTCGATGGTCTGCATGCCGCAGACGTGGACGTTGGCTTCCTCGATCTGGGCTGGCGTGAAGCCGATGGCGCGCAGCAGGTTAAAGCCGGGCGCGTTCCACTGCTCCGCCGTCAGGCCGAGGCGGACGAGCGCGTCCTCGCCGAGGGCCCAGACGTTGAAAGCGAAGGGCAGCTCGAAGACGCCGGGCAGGGCCTTCTCGATCCTGGCGATGTCGGTCTCGTTGAGACCCTTGGCGAGCAGCGACTCGCGGTTGACGTGCGGCGCGCCTTCCAGCGACATCGTGCCGAGCACGTAGCGCAGCATATCGGCGATGCGCGGCTCGCTGTAGCCGAGGGTGCGCAGGGCCGGGGCGATCGACTGGTTGGCGATCTTGAAGTAGCCGCCGCCGGCCAGCTTCTTGAACTTCACGAGCGCGAAGTCGGGCTCGACGCCGGTCGTGTCGCAGTCCATCAGCAGGCCAATGGTGCCGGTCGGAGCCAGCAGGGTCGCCTGCGCGTTGCGGTAGCCGTGATTCTCGCCGAGGGCGAGGGCACGGTCCCAGGCGTGGCGGGCGGACTGCAGCAGGTCGCTGGGGCAGAACTCGGGGTTGATCGCGACCGGGATGACGGCGAGGTCCTCGAACTCACGCGCGGGCGCGTTCCAGGCGGCCCGGCGGTGATTGCGGATGACGCGCAGCATGTGCTCCTTGTTCGGCTCGTAGCCGGGGAAGGCGCCAAGCTCGCGGGCCATCTCGGCGGAGGTCGCGTAGGCCTCGCCGGTCATGATGGCGGTGATGGCGGCGGCGATGGTGGCGCCCTCCTCGGAGTCGTAGGGCAGGCCCATCGTCATCAGCAGCGAGCCGAGGTTGGCGTAGCCGAGACCGAGGGTGCGGAAGATGTACGACTGGCGGGCGATCTCACTGCTGGGGAACTGCGCCATCAGGACGCTGATCTCCAGCACGATAGTCCACAGCCGGACGGCGTACAGGTAGTCGTCGATGCGGATGGTGTTGCGCTCGGCGTCGTAGAACTTCATCAGGTTCAGCGAGGCCAGATTGCAGGCCGTGTCATCGAGGAAGAGATACTCGGAGCACGGGTTGCTCGCGTTGATGCGGCCGGAGGCCGGGCTGGTGTGCCAGTCGTTGATGGTGGTGTCGAACTGCACGCCGGGGTCGGCGCAGGCCCAGGCGGCCTCGGCGACCTGCCGCCACAGCTCGCGGGCCTTCACCGTGCGGGCCACCTTGCCGGTGGTGCGCCAGGTGAGGTCCCAGTCGCCATCCCTGCGGACGGCCTCCATGAACGCGTGGGTGACGCGCACGGAGTTGTTCGAGTTCTGGCCGGAGACGGTGGCGTAGGCGTCGCCGTTGAAGTCGGCGGCGTAGCCGGCGGCAATGAGGGCCGCGACCTTCTTCTCCTCCTGCGCCTTCCAGTTGATGAACTGCTCGATATCCGGGTGGTCCATATCCAGCACGACCATCTTGGCTGCGCGGCGGGTGGTGCCGCCCGACTTGATGGCGCCGGCAGCGCGGTCGAAGATCTTCAGGAAGCTCATCAGGCCGGAGGAGGTGCCGCCGCCGGAGAGCTGCTCGCCCTCGGCGCGGATGCGGGAGAAGTTGGAGCCGGTGCCGGAGCCGTACTTGAAGACACGCGCCTCGCGGGTGACGAGGTCGAAGATGCCGCCATCGCCGATCAGGTCGTCGTTGACAGCCTGAATGAAGCAGGCGTGCGGGGTGGGACGGGAGTAGGCGTCCTCGGATTCCGTGACGCGGCCGGAGAGGGGCTCGACGTAGCTGTGGCCCTGGCCGGGGCCGGTGATGCCGTAGGCGTAGTTGAGGCCGGTGTTGAACCACTGCGGGGAGTTCGGGGCCGCCATCTGATGCACGAGCATGTGCTTCAGCTCATCCTCGAAGGCCTGGGCGTCGTCCTCGCTGGCGAAATAGCCGTACTGCTCGCCCCACCAGCGCCAGCAGCCAGCCAGGCGGTTGATGACCTGCTTCGCGGAGCGCTCGGGGCCGAGCAGGGGCGCGCCGTCCTCCTGCAGGATGGGGTCGCCGCGCTCGTCGAACTGGGGCACGCCGGCCTTGCGAAAATACTTGGAGACCATGATGTCGGTAGCGACCTGCGACCAGGAGGCTGGGATCTCGGCGCCGGCCATCTCGAAGATGATCGCGCCGTCCGGGCTGCTGATGCGTGACGCGCGCTGGGCCCACTCGATCGAGTCGTATGGGTCCTGTCCGGCGGCCGTGAAACGGCGGGTTACGCGCAGCCCGTCGCCGCGGCGTTCGTGGGCGCCTGGGCGCGCCACCTGCGCCTCGGTTCGTGCCTGCTCGTCACTGCCAGTCATGCGCGTCGACCCAGCCACCATAGCCGTCTCCCCTTTTCCACGGCACGCCACACCCGCGCCGCGATCCCGAGTATCCCACCACCCGTTGCCATGCCAGCATTGCCGCGACTGCCCGGATCGACGACGTTCACACACCCACCGCGGGGACAGCTAATCCCCCATTTTAGGCTTGCCCGCGCGTGTGCGAGGGCAGACCCGAACGCGTGTGGACATCGAAAGAGCGGTGTCCGTGGAGTCGGTGGGCCGCCAGCTATCATGGCGCTCCACGCAATGTTACGATGGCCATATCTGGTATTACAACGTCAATGCCACCGCAAAATATAGTGTACTACTGTGTCAAGCGCTCGTAAAGCCTTGACACGAAGTCAATTTATCGCTTAGTGTACGTACACTCTACACGCGTTCGGACGCGGCTGCAAGTGGAAATTGTCGCCTGGTCGTTGACGGGCTGGCGCGAAGTTCGTCAGCGGGGTCACACAGTCCCTGGACGCGACATGCCGGGACGCTCGAAGCAGGCGTCGAATGGGGTGGTATAGTCCGCCGATCGTCGCCCGGGAGAGACAGCGGACGGACATGTGATGCGACAGGCGGGGCGGCTGCCCGCGTACACGGTCTACCTTGCCTCGCGCTTCGCGTTCAACGTGGCGTTCATGCTCTTCGCCACGGTCAGCGGCGTGTATCGGGTGCAGGACGCGCAGCTCAACGCGCTACAGCTGATTCTGGTGGGCACGGCGCTGGAGCTGTCGGTCTTCCTGTTCGAGGCGCCGACCGGCATCGTGGCGGACCTGTACTCGCGACGGCTGTCGACGATCATCGGGATGTTCATCGTCGGCATTGGGTTCATCCTCGAAGGCTCGTTCGTGCTGTTCGGGACGATTCTGCTGGCGCAGGTGGTGTGGGGCATCGGCTACACGTTCACCAGCGGGGCGACCGACGCCTGGATCGCCGACGAGCTGGGCGAAGCCGGGCTCGTTCGCGTCTACCTGCGGGGGTCACAGGTGGCGACGCTGGGGTCGCTGCTCGGCATCGTGGGCGGCATGGCGATTGGCAGCGTGCAGGTGAGCTGGGGCATGCTGGCGGGCGGGGCAGTGTTCATCCTGCTCGGGCTGTTCCTGCTCCTGGTCATGCCGGAGACAAACTTCCGGCCCGCGCCGCGCGAGCATCTCACCACGTTCCAGGCGATGGGCAGCACGTTTCGCGGGGGCGTGGCGGCGATCCGCGGCCGTCCCACGCTGATTACGCTGATGATCATCGGCGCGATCTACGGAGCGTCGAGCGAGGCGTTCGACCGGCTGCGGGAGGCGCATCTGATCCGGAGCTACGACTTCCCGGCCTTCGATGACAAGCCGGTGCTGTGGTTCGGAGCGATCGGCATCGCGGGCATGTTCCTGAGCCTGGTGGTGACGGAAGTGATCCGGCGGCGCATCAGCGCCAACAGCCCGGGGCAGGCAGCCCGCGCGCTGCTGATCGTCAACACGCTGCTAATGGCGGGGGTGATCGGGTTCGGAGTGGCGGGAAACGTCGAACTGGCGATCACGACCTATCTGGTGGCGTTCCTGATGCGCCAGCTCAATGTGCCGCTCTACACGGCGCTGGTGAACCAGAGCATCAACCCGCAGGTGCGGGCGACGGTGCTGTCGATGACGACGCAGGCGGACTCGTTCGGGCAGTTCACCGGCGGGCCGCTGCTGGGCGTCGTGGGGACGGTCTTCTCGGTGCGCGCGGCGATCGTGGCGACGGGGGTGGTGCTGGTCCCAGCGATGGCATTGTATGCGCGGATTGCCCGCGATCCCGGCGGCGAGCTGCCGGTCGAGCCTGCGCCCGATGACGGGTCGGAGGTCGTGTAATCCGAAGTCTGGCGATAGGCTGGTTCGGGCTGCGGGGATCGCAACGCGTAATGTGTGACGCGCGGCGGGCGCCAACCCTGGTAGGGGGCCGGTCTGATGCCGGCCGCGGCCGTGAGGCCGCCGCCCCAGTCCCGGACCGATGCAGCTTGTCGTGACGGCTTCGGATACCGAGGGGCGCCCAACGCCGCTACGACAATGCCGTATCGTTCCCGGTCCAATCGGACGGCCAGCGGGCCGTAGGCCGGCACAAGACTGGCCCCGACCAGGCACGGCGCTCGCCGTCAGACGCAATATGTTCATGGCTGTAGTTAGACCGCCAAAATCTTACACCGCCAATTGGCGGTGTAAGTCTCGGTGGGGGTCGCGGACGGCCAGCGGGAGCGTCCGAGGCCGTCGCGACATGCCGGATCGGTCCGGGGTAGGAACGCGCGGCCAGCGGGCCTCCGGGCCGGGCAAGCCGCGGCCCCTGCGAGGAACCCGGCATCCCGCGTTACTCATCCCGCTCCACTGGCAGCCGCACGGTAAACGTGCTGCCTTCGCCCTCGACGCTGACGACGGCGATCGTGCCACCGTGGCGCTCGACGATCTGGCGAGTGATGTAGAGGCCGAGCCCGAGGCTGCTTTCGTTGTGGATCGAGGCGTTGCTGGCGCGGGCGAAGGGGGCGAACAGCTCCGGCAGATCGTCCGCCGGTATGCCGATGCCGTGGTCAGTGACGGAGAGCACGGCCTGGCCCTCCTCAATCGCGACCCGCACGTCGATCGGGGCAGGCTTCAGGCAGTATTTGGTGGCGTTGTCCAGCAGATTCATGATGACCTGATCGAGGCGCAACGTGTCCCAATGCCCCGCGACGACTCCCGGCGCGCGCAGCGTCACCCTGGCCCGCTCGCTCTCCGGCAGCGTCTCGACGGCGGCGGCGACCAGCGCAGCGAGGTCGGCGTCCTCGGGGCGCAGATCGAGCCAGCCGGCCTGCATACGCGAGACATCCAGCAGATCGTCGATCAGCAGGCGCAGGCGGTTCGCCTGAACGTCGATGGTTTCCATGTGCCGCCAGAGGCGCTCGCTGGGCGTCGGGTCCATGCCGCGCATGCGCAGGGCGAGCTGGGCGACACCCTTGATCGAGGTCAACGGGGTCTTCAGCTCGTGCGAGGCGATGCTGATGAAGCGGTCACGCAACGCGACGGCGCGCTCGGCGGCGGCCAGCGCCTGGCGTTCGACAGTGACATCGATGAAGAGGATGACGTGACCTGAGAACTCGCCGGACTCGAACACCGGGGCGGCGATGCGCAGCACGTGCTGCTCAGGGGAGTGCAGCGGGAGGTCAGTCACGAGGATGCCATTCCGCAACACGCGCGTCCGTTCAACGGCGGCGAGCAGATCGGCCGGTTCGCCGACCCAGCGGCGTTCGATCAGGAGTGCAATCAGCTCGTCCCACGGTCGTCCAATCGTCAGCTCACCGCGCGGGAAGAGTCCCAACGGAGTGTGGACAATGGAGTTGGCGTAGGCCAGCCGGTGATCGCGGTCATGGAAGACGATGCCCATCGGGGCGTGTTCGAGGATCGCTTCCAGCCGGCCTCGAGCCTCGTC
The DNA here is from genome assembly GCA_035513175.1 of Thermomicrobiales bacterium. Classification (GTDB taxonomy): domain Bacteria; phylum Chloroflexota; class Chloroflexia; order Thermomicrobiales; family CFX8; genus DATKCN01. Next base: position 6,071 of record DATKCN010000305.1, on the reverse strand, counting down.
AAGCTCGTGACGCAGCTGCACCTCGAAAGCATAGCGGCGGGCCAGCTCGATCGGTCCACTAAGCAAGGTGGCGACGCGCTGGAGGAGGGCGACATCGGCGGCGCGGAAGACGTGGGCTTCCAACGAATCGACCTGCAGGATGCCGAACGTTTCGCCACGCCAGATCAGCGGGGCGGCGAGAAAGGAGCGGATCTCCCGGCCGCTGTCCGAACTGAGGCCGCGCAGCCCGTCGGCGGCCAGGTCGTTGCTGAGGAACGGCTCGCCCGTCTCGATCACGCGCCAGGTGCGGCCCCGTCCACGAGGCAGGCTCTGGCCGAGCGCGCTGGCGGAAAACGGTCCCATCGCGGCGCGAATGACGAGCGTTTCGTTTTCGACGAAGGCGATGGACCCGCCGGTGAACGCCAGCAACGACGACAACAGGCTGAGCGTCGCGTGCAGCATGCGCGCGAGGTCGTCCTCGCCGGCGGCGACCAGCGCGATCGAATGCAGCAGCTCCGCCTCGTCGGCGCGCCGGCTCAGCTCCTCCTCGAGCCGGGAGCGTTCGAGCGCGGCGGCGACGCAGTTGCCGACCTCGCGCAGCAGAGACAGCTCTTCGGGACTGAACGTGTGCGGCTCCGCTAGCCCGTAGACGAGGACGCCGAGGCGTCGCCCGCCCGCCAGCAGGGGGACGGCGGCGCCGGCGTGCAGCCCCATGCGCTCGCCGACAGCTCGGCTATCCTGGACGGCCTCGGAGGCCGCGTCGCGGGACTCGATGACCTGCACCTCGCCGGTCAGGATGGCGATGTTGGACATGTTCGGCGCCGAAAGCGACACCTCGCGCAACTGCTGCTGCATGTCCTCGGGATAATTGACGTGCTGGACGAGCCGGCTGATCCGCGTTTCCTCGTCAAAAAAGAAGACGGCGGCGGTCGCGGCGCCAACCTCGGTGACCAGAGCGTCGAGCGCGGCCCGCACGACGACGTCGGAGCGCGCCTCAAGCGCGAGCGCGGTGCTCAGCCGCAGGAGCAGATGCTCTCCCGCCGAGACGACCCGATCGGCCGCCATGCCGGGATTCCGCGAGAAGGGCGTCAGCACTCTGCCGTCACGTCACACACTGCAACCCCGTTTTCATGCCTCGGCGACAGGCGAGCGACGCGGCGCGGGCGCCTTCGACGACACTCGGCCAGGTGTTGCGGTAGCCCCGCGACGGGCCGGGAGAGAACTGGGACGTGCCGTCCCGCGACTGCTGCATGCCGCGTGCCATCGTCATGACGCGCCCCGGCGGGCAGGAACGGGCGTCTCGTCCCCAGCAGTGATCGATGTCCAGGGCTGCCAAACGAAGCGGGCACGATAGCGTTCGAGCAGCCGCAGCACCGGACGGCCAAGCGCGAGGATCAGCGCGACGTTGGCGACGGCCCGGAAGGCATCGTATACGAGCGACGTCGTCAGGTAAAAGCGAAGGTAGGCGCCGAAGGTCTCAGCGACGCTCATGCCAGGAACCCAGTACAGACCGGCCCGCTCGGACAGGCCGGGAGCGGCGAAGGGCCACTCCATCAGGTTCAGGATCGCGCCGTACAGAAAGCCCCACAGCCCGCCGAAGACCGCCAGCATGACGAGCTGCCCGCGGCCGCCCGTTGCGCCGGAGCGGGGCAGCCAGCCGGCCGTCAGGCCAACCCAGCCAGCGCCGAGCATCTGGTAGGGCAGCCAGGGACCTAGACCGCCGGTCAGCAGCGCGGAGACGAACAGGGTGAGCGCGCCCATCAGGAAGCCGAACTCCGCCCCGTAGGCGTAGCCGACCAGCACGATCAGCAGGAAGATCGCGGACGCGCCCAGAAGAGTCGGCACGAGGCGCAGCGAGGCGTCGACCGCGACGAGCATCCCCAGCAGCGCGACCATCTTCGACGCGCCGCGGTCGCCCGCTCCGGCCCGGCTCTGAACGTCGAGCAGCATGACCAGCAAACAGCCGATCCCCAGCGCGGTGAAGACCAGCGGGACCTCGATGCCTCCACGCGCCGGCCGCGCGCCGGCCCCGGCCAGCGCGGGGAGGAAGAAGGGATAGAGGAAGGACGCCACGCCGACCAGGCTGAGCAGGAGCAGCAGGGGAGAGCCGAAGCGGCTGCGCTCGCAGGTCATGGGCGGGGCTCGTCCGGCGCGAAGACGCGGGCCAGGACGGGACTGGTGAACTCGGAGGCGATGCAATCCATGTAGATCTCATCGTAGACGCCGCCGCCCATGATGTCGCACTGGCGGCGGCGGCCGAACTCGCGGAAGCCTGCCTGCTCGTAGGCGCGGCGCCCGGCCAGGTTGTACTCGGCGACGGTCAGCATGACGTTGTTGAGGCCGAGGGCGGTAAAGGCGAAGTCGAGCATCAGCCGCGCGACCTGCGTGCCGTAGCCCTTGCCGCGCGCATCCGCCTCGCCGATGAGCATGCCGAACTGCGCGACGCGCCAGCGGTAGTCGATGTCGAACAGGTCGGTCGTGCCAACAGGGCGCAGCGACGCGCGCTCGTAGATGGTGAACCAGTGGGCGCTGCCAGCGCCGGCCGTCTCGCGCTCGAACCACTTCTCGCGCTGCTCGACAGTCACGGGCGCGGGCAGGTCGCCGAAGGTGCGCTGGACGTGGAAGTCGTTGCGCCAGCGTGTGTAGAGGGGGATCAGGTCGCGACGCAGGGGACCGAGGGCGACATCGTCGCCGGTGATGTTCAGCACCGGCGGGAGCGGGGCGGGGTCGGTCACGTCGATCCTCATCTCATGCGCCAGGCGGCATCGAAGCGGAATCGTACACGGTTCGGGCCGTTCGGTCCGCCCTCCGGCCGACCGGAGCCTGCCCCGGTTTCCCGTAGACGTGGCCTGGCGCGGCATCGCTGCAGGCCGACCGCCTGGACCGCGACAGGCCACCTGCCGGCGGCCTGTCGCTCGATCTGTCTGCTGGTGACCCGGGCAATGGCGGTTGGACGCTACCCCAGCAGCATCTTCATCGGGCTTTCCAGCGTCTGCTTGAGCGCCTGCAGGTAGCGGGCGACTTCCGCGCCGTCGGTGAGGCGGTGGTCGGCGGACATGGTGACCTTCATCAGCTGCCGGGGCTTGAACTCGCCAGACTCGTCATCCCAGACGGGCTGGTGCTTGATGCCGCCGATGGCGAGGATGGAGGCCTGCGGCGGGTTGATGATGGCGATGAACTCGTCTACACCGAACATGCCGAGGTTCGAGGTGGTGAAGGTGCCGCCCTGGTACTCCTCGGGCGTCAGCTTCCCATTACGGGCGCGGGTCGCCAGATCCTTGGTCATGCGGGCGATGGCGCCCAGCGACTTGTGGTCGGCCTCCGGGATGAAGGGGGAGATGAGGCCGCCCTCGATGGCGATGGCGATGCCGACATCGATGGTGGAGTGCGTCTGCATCTTGCCGTCGGCCCAGGCGGAGTTGAGCACCGGGAAGTCACGCAGCGCCAGCGCGCTGGCCTTGACGATCAGGTCGTTGACGGAGATCTGGGTCTCCTTGTCGACACCGGCGTTGATCTGCTCGCGCAGGTCCATGGCCTTGTCCATGCCGATCGACATGCTGACGTAGAAGTGCGGCGCCTGCTGAAACGACTGGCTCATGCGCTTGCCGATGGTCTGGCGGATGCGCGGCAGGTCGACCAGCTCGCCGGTGGCTGCCGGACGGGGAGCTGCGGCGGGCGCTTGCGCGCGCTCTTCCTCAACCTCGGCAGCAGCCGAAGCGGCGGCGGGTTGCGCTTGAGGCTTCGGCTTGGCCCCGGTCATGAAGTCTTCGATGTCGCGCTTGACGATACGGCCATGTGGGCCAGTGCCGGCCACCTGCATCAGGTCGATCTCGTGCTCGGCGGCGATGCGGCGCACCAGCGGTGAGGCCCGCACGCGTTCGCCGTCGGCGAGGGTCGCGGGCTGGGGGCTGGGGGCCGAGGTGGCTTGGGCAGCGACAGGCGCGCGTGCAGGCTCGGCTGCGCCGTTGGCGGTCGCGGTGCTGCCCTGCTGGGCCGCTTCCACGGGCGATTCGGCGGGGGCCGCGGCGGGCTCAGGCGCGGCTGCGACGGGCGCTTCGGCCGCGGGCTTGGCGGGCGCGGCCTTCGCGTCGACACCCTCGATCGGCTCGTCGGCCGTGCCAATGATCGCGATCGGGTCGCCGACGGGGACGGTCTGTCCTTCGGTGATCAGCGTCTTGCGCAGAATGCCGCCCTCGAAGGCTTCAATCTCGATGTTGACCTTATCGGTCTCGATCTCGGCGATAGCCTCACCACGCTCGACGGCATCGCCCTCCTGCTTCAGCCAGCGCAGCAGCGTCCCGGCGTCCATGTCGTAGCCCATCTGAGGCATCACGACCGTCTTTGCCATGCTATTCCTCCAGTGCTGAGTGCTAAGTGCTAAGTTCTGAGTCTCGTGCAAGTGTTCGACGCGGCTGCTCCAAGCATCGTCTTGAGCACTCAGCACTCAGCACTCGCTCGCTAGGCGAGCGTTTGCTTTACGGCCGCTATGACTTCGTCCTTGCCGGGAATGATGAGCCGTTCGAGGTTGCGAGCATAGGGCATGGGGACCTCGATGCTGCCGACTCGGCCGATCGGGGCGTCCAGATGATCGAACGCTTCCTCCTGCACGGCGGCGGCGATCTCCGCGCCGAGACCCATGGTGCGCCACGATTCCTCAACGATCACCAGGCGGTTCGTCTTGCGCACCGATTCGGCCACGGTGGCGATATCGAGCGGGCGCAGGACGCGCATGTCGATTACCTCGCAGTTGATGCCCTGCTCGGCCAGCTCTTCGGCCGCGCCGTTCGCCAGAATGGCGCCGCGTGACCAGGAAGCGATTGTAACGTCGGCGCCTTCGCGGCGCACCTCCGCCCCCTCCAAGGGTAATGTGTAGTCGCCCTGGGGCACGATGCCGCGGTTGCGGTAGATCAGCGAGTGCTCAATGAACAGCACGGGGTCGCTGCCACGAATGGCGGACTTCAGAAAGCCCTTGGCGTCCTTCGGTGTGCTGGGCATGACGACGCGCAAGCCCGGCACGTGCGCGAACCAGCCCTCGAAGGTCTGCGAGTGTGTCGCGCCAAGCTGCCCCCAGCCGGAGGCGGTGCGGATGACGACGGGCGAGGAAAACTGCCCGCCGAACATGTAGTGAATCTTGGCGGCGTGGTTGACGATCTGGTCGATGGCCAGCAGCGAGAAGTTGATCGTCATCAGCTCGACGACCGGACGCAGCCCGCCCATGGCCGCGCCGACGGCCGCGCCAACGATGCCAAGCTCGGCGTTGGGGGCGTCGATGACGCGCTTGCGCCCGTACTGCTCCTGAAAGCCACGGGTGACGACGTACGAGCCGCCGTAGGCGCCGATGTCCTCACCGATCAGGAAGACCTTCTCGTCGCGTTCCATCTCCTCGACGATCGCTTCCCGCAAAGCGTCACGATAGGTGATCTCGCGATCCCCGGTCACCTCACCACGCGCGGCAGCCTCCTCGGCCTCGCGCTGCGCTTCTTTCAGATCCTCCAGTGTGCTGGCCATGTATGCTCCTGTCGTCGCAGGGATTAGAGATTAGTGAGTTTCGATCTGCGGTTGCTCACTTGATCCCACGTACCCTCAGTACTTCTAATCCCTAATCTCTAATCTCTAATCCCTCGAAGGCCCTACTCGCCGTAGACGTGATCGTAGATCGTTGATGGATCCGGGAACGAGCTTTCGTCGGCGAACTGGATGGCGCGCTCGATCTCATCCTCGATGGCCTGATCGATGGCGTCCATCTCGGCCTGCTCGGCCTTGTTGAATTCCAGCAACTGGTCACGGAAGAGGATGATCGGGTCATCGCTACGACGCTCCTCGACCTCGTCCTTCTCGCGGTACGTTTCGGGGTCGGCCATCGAGTGGCCCCGGAAGCGGTAGGTCATCGCTTCAATAAAGTACGGGCCCTTGCCGGACTTGCAGTGCTCGACGGCCCGCTTGGTCACCTCGTACATGGCGAGCACATCCTGACCGTCGACGATCTCGGCGGTGATGTCGTAGGCCTTGGCCTTGGTCGACATCTGCTGGACGGCTGAGACGTACTCCCAGGCGGTGCCCATGGCGTAGAGGTTGTTCTCGCACAGGAAGAT
>DATKCN010000304.1:0-32953 GCA_035513175.1 Thermomicrobiales bacterium | reverse complement strand
CGGCACGCGTGGCACGAGACCGCAAGATTCGTAGGGGTGCATGGCAATGCGCCTCGCCGGAACGCGCGCTCGCGGATCGGCAGCGTCGTATCCGGCCGAGCGTCACGGCGCGACGGTGTCGTGTGTCTGGCCGGGCGCATTGCGATGCGCCCTTACCGGCATCCATCGGCCAGGTGAACCCGTCTCAGTCGTGCACCTCGACGCGCGTCCCGTACCCGGCCCAGCTGTAGAGCCAGGCAGCGTCGCCAACCGGCATGTTGACGCAGCCGTGGCTCGCGGAGTAGCCGAACGAGGAGCGCCACCAGGCGCCGTGCAGCGCGAAGTCGGCGTAGAAGTACATGACGTACGGCACGTTTTCCGTGATGTACTCACTGCCGTCGATGTTGCGGCCGCGCATGGTCTGTGAGTCCAGCTTCCAGTAAATGTAGAACGTGCCGCGCGCCGTGGGCGTTTGCCAGGCGCCGTCGACGACGTAGGTCTGGAGGACCGGCGTGGAACCCTCGTAGGCCGTCAGGAGGTAGCTGCTGAGATTCACGTCGATCCAGCGTTCGCCGGGGTAGCCCCACAGGCCGTGGCGTTCCTGGTAAACCGGCATGCCCTCCGGTCGTTCGCCGCCCAGTCGCAGATCGCCATGCATTGCAGCGCCCAGCAGGCCGACCGGCGCGTACCGAACGCCGTCCTGCTCCGTCCATTGCAACGCGCCGCCTTCGAAGAACTGGTAGGTCGTGCCGTTCACACCGAACTCGCGGGAGATCGGCGCCCCCAGCCGCTCGGCGACGCCGGGCCGCTGGTGCATCTCGAGAAAGCCGTTGACGAGGGCGTGGCCCGTCGTGAACGTGTGCGCGCCCAGACCAACTCTTGGGCGGAGCGGTTGAAACGCAGGATGCCAGCGAGCGAACCCCAGCCGGTCTGCGAGCTGTCGCCCCACAGGCGCGGGCGCGATGTCGGCTTCTGTCGCCTGCGCTGGATCGCTATGGGTGACGTCGAGCCGTGTGTACTCGAACCACTGCGCCCAGCGCCCTTCGGTTTCGACGATCGGGCTGACAGGTTCCCCGAGCTGCGCGCGTCCGCCGTGGCTTTCCCAGACATCGTAGAGCGGCCCGCCGAGCGTCTGCCCCGTGCTTTCGAAATAGACGGTGGTTGTCTCGGCCGCCGCTGTCTGCGGCGAGAAAGGCGAAAACGCCGCGACGAGCGCCACCGCAAGCACGAAGAAAAGCCAGCGCGGAAGGCGCCGCGCTCCGTGAGTCTGTGATCCAGCCATGCGTTGTCGCGCCAACCCTTACCACGGGACGGTTCCCACCACTAACGTATCAGGAAGGAGCCATGTTGGGCAACTCCGGCGCTCGGCGAGGACACGATACAGTAGTCCGGAGTTCCGGATCGCGAAAGTACGGGTATACTCGGCCTACACGGGATTGAGGACAAGAGCGCTGCGTTGCCCACAGGGCGGCTCGCGCGTGGGGAGCAGAGATGCCGGGTCGAGCCGTGCTGGTCGTGATGCTGGTCCTGTCGGCGTTGATGAGCATGAAAGGACCTGCCGGGCCCGCGCCAGTCTCGGCCAACGACGCGCCGTTCGTGCTGACCCTGGAGCCTGTCGCCGGGGGGTTTGAGGCGCCGGTCTACCTGACGCACGCCGGGGATGGCTCGAACCGCCTGTTTGTCGTCGAGCAGGCCGGGACGGTCCAGGCGCTGGTCGACGGAGTCCAGCTCAACGTCCCGTTCCTGGACATCCGCGCGCTCGTCACCACCGAGGGCAGCCACCAGGGGCTCTTCTCCATCGCGTTCCATCCCGATTACGCGACGAATGGGCACGCCTATGTCGCGTTCACTGACAACGACGGAGCCAACGTCGTCGCACGCTTCACCGTCTCGGACGATCCCAACCGGCTCGACCCCGACAGCATGCTGACGGTGCTGTCGATTCCCGACCGGCATCCGCAGCACAACCTCAATCACGTCGCCTTTGGTCCGGACGGCTACCTCTATGTCTCAATCGGCGACGAGGGCGGGACGGCCGATCTCTTTGGCAACGGACAGAATCTCGGCACGCTCTACGGCACGGTCCTGCGGCTGGATGTCGACGGCGCCAAACCGTACGCCATTCCCCCCGACAACCCGTTCGTCGGCGTGGACGGCGCTCGTGAGGAGATCTGGGCCTGGGGGCTGCGCAACCCGTGGCGCTTCTCGTTCGACCGCGCGACCAGCGACCTGTTCATCGCCGATGTCGGTGAAACGCGCTTCGAAGAGATTAACGTGCAGCCTGCGGACAGCCCCGGCGGCGAGAACTACGGCTGGAGCGAGATGGAGGGTTTCGAGTGCTTCCCAATCGGGGCCGCGTGCGATCCTGAAGGCAAGACCCCGCCCGTTCATGTGTACAGCCAGCCCGTCGGCTGTCAATCTGTTACGGGAGGATACGTCTACCGCGGGTCCGCGTCTCCGATCATGAGCGGCGCCTATTTATTCGGCGACTTCTGCGCGGGACAGATCTGGGCCTTACGGCGAGACGGCGACGACTGGGTCAGCTCCGACCTGCTGTCCGGCAGTCTGCTGATCACCTCGTTTGGCGAGGACGAGGCAGGCGAAATCTACGTCGTGGACATGTACTACCGGGCCGTGTTCCGGCTGGTCGGGAGCGCTGAAAACCCGTCGCCCGCCATCCAGGAGCTCAGCCCGGACTTCGCCTGGGCCGGGACCGATCCGCTCGTGCTGCGCGTGATCGGCAGCGGCTTCGCGGCGGACGCGGTGCTGCGCTGGAATGGCGAGGATCGCCCGACCGACTTCAAGCACAGCGGGCTGCTCGAGATGACGGTCGAGGGCGCGGACATCCGCTTCGCCGGACTGGCCGGCGTAACGGTCTTCAACCCCGGCCCCGGCGGCGGTGAGAGTGAGCCCGCCGTCTTCACCATAGACAATCTCGGCTTCGGGCATGGCGCGTTCGAGACGACCTGGAGTCGCACGGATGGACCGGTTGACGCCGGAGCGGTTGGACGCACCTGGATGTGGGGGCCGACGGCCTTCACCGGCGTCCTGCGCGAGGACTATGCCGAAGCGCCGGACGGCGGCCGGATGACGCAATACTTCGACAAGAGCCGCATGGAGATCACGCAACCTGACGGCGACTCATCCAGCCCGTGGCACGTCACCAACGGCCTGCTCGTCGTCGAGCTGATCACCGGCCGGATGCAGGTGGGCGACGCCGAGTTCGTGGCGCGCTCGCCATCGCTCGCCAACCTGGCAGGGGATCCGGCGGACCTGAGCGGGCCGACCTACCAGACGTTCGGTGGCCTGCTCGACGCCCAACCTCTAGAGGACGGCGCGGCCATTGCGTGGCGTGTAGACCGATCCGGCGTCGTGACCGACGATCTTGCCCTTGCTGCGCACGGTGTCACGACCGCGCAGCGTGTCACCGTGCCAGGCATCGACCATCAGGTCGCGTCGCCGTTCTGGGAGTTCATGAACCAGCAGGGCCTCGTCTGGGTTGACGGCGAACCACAGGTCGCCCCGCTGTTCGAGAACCCGTACTACGCCACCGGCCTGCCGGTCACCGAAGCCTACTGGACGACCGTCCTCGTAGGCGGCACACCCCAGGAGGTGCTCGTGCAGTGCTTCGAGCGCCGTTGCCTGACCTACACGCCCGGCAACGAACCCGCGTGGCAGGTAGAAGCAGGCAACGTCGGCCGCCACTACTACCAGTGGCGCTACGGCGATACCGGCGAATAGCGAAAACAGGCCAGCGGAGTTCCTGAGTCAACCCGTAGAGACGCATGGCAATGCGTCCGGCCCAACGCCCAACCCCGCCGGAACAACGCGAGCCGTCGGAGACGCCGCTGCCGATCTCCGCTCTCTCGGATCGGCAGCGAGCGGTCAGGCTCGTCGCGCCGCGCCGTATCGACAGGCGCCCGGCCGGGCGCAGTACCATGCGCCCGTGCGGCGAATGATGTCCTGTAGGCAAAGGTGACGTGACATGGCAAGGACGCCAACTCCTCACATCATTAGTTGGCGTCCTTGATTTTCCGTATTCCGTCGCTCCGCTGTCAGACCGCGTCAGCGGGCCAGCGCGCCCATCGGGTCCCAGGCCGGCAGAACGATCGGATCCAGCTCACGCGCGGCTTGCAGCTCGGACGGCAGGTACTGGCGCCGGGCTGCGATCTCGAAGGTGTACTCCGCGAACCAGTTGTCGTTCATGACGAAGTAGCCCTTCTGGCCATTGTTCTCCTCGCCCCACGAGTTCTCGACCCGCCAGCGGCGCGCCGCGCCGTCGACCACGTCCACGCCGGTGAACAGCATGGCGTGCGTCATCAGCGTCTCGTGGTACAGCAGCCGCTCCGCCTTGTCCAGCGTGAACTCGGTGTCATAGATCGCGCCGTACTCGAACATGTTCGCGTCCCAGATGCCGAGGTCGCGCCGCATCATCTTGCCGACGTCGCAGCCGAACCACACAGGCTCGCCGTCGACGATCGTCTGCCGCGCGATGCGCTTCATCAGGTCCATGTCGACGTTCAGATACGTCACGATCTTCCCGCCAACGACATTGCCCAGATTCTCGACAGTGAAGGTGCGCCCGAACGGGCTGGTCGGCCGTGGGTCGTGCACCAGGCAGACGTACTCATCCAGCGGCAGTTCGACATACTTCGCCGCGAACTCCTGCGGCGTCATCTCGTCGTCGCGGTGGAAGGCGCCGTCGTCGTCCTTCCATTGCCATTGCACCGTCGCGGGCGGGGCGCCGAGGTGGATGCAGAGGATGCGGTAAATGGTCTCGACCATCCCGGACTTCGCGGCCTGCAGCTCGTCCGACCTCGCTCCCGCCGCGTGCATGTCGCGCAGCGTGCGGGCGCCTTCGCGCAGCTTGTAGTACAGCATGTTGTTCAGGCGGCGCGTGTTCGAGGATGACTCCGTCTCCGGCATGGCGGCCTTCGGCACGAGCCCGTGCTTGCCAACAAGGTTGACGAACATGTTCCACTGGCCGCCGTCTTCCAGCGGGCGCTCCAGCAGCCACGCGACGGTGCGGTCGTCCAGAGGCCGGTCGGCGCTGTCGATGACCGCCTCCAGCACGTAGTTCGAGCGTTCGAGCTTGTCCCAGAACAGCGTGTACGCCTGCGAGAACTCGAACGCCTTGACGCCCATTTTCTTCATCGCGCCGACGCGGAACAGGTTGAGCCCGGCGAACATCCAGCAGCGACCGGTCTGCTTCTGATTCGTCACGCTCCAGTCATCGAGCACGTGCGAGAAGGTGTGGTCCACGCGGTTGACGACCTCGCGGTTCAGCGCCACGTCGTCAACGGTGATCTGCGTCACCGCGTTCTGAGCGATGCGGTTGGCCGGGTTGCGGGAGAAAGCCTCGCGCAGGCGCGCGAGCGCGTCGGTATCCAGCGCGCCGGTCGTCGCTACGGGCCGTTCGAGAATCGACATCGTCATCCCCTCCGTTTCATGCTGGTCAAGGTCGACAGTTCGCGGCGATCTCCGTGAAGCCGCCGATAGTTCGGGTTGTGGACATCATTGCACACTCTTCGGTGTGAGTCATCCGGCGCGCGCTGTGTCGCGGACTTGACGGCGACAGCGCCATGTCAGGCGGGATGATGAATGGGTGAACGTGTCGCGCGGGGGACTCCCGAGCCTGGGGACGCGTGTCTGGCCATTCCACCGGGCGGCGTATCAGGAACACTTCGTGGCGGACGACGAGTGCGAGACTGCCGAGTACGTGGAAAGTCTGAGCGCGGCAATCGCGGCGGCTGGCCTGGAGTCAGAGTTCGACCTGCGTCCCGGCGCGCGGCACTGGTTCTTCGAGTCACACCGTCCGGATGAGTTCGACCCGGACCTGTCCGAGCTGGCATTCCAACGCACGCCCGAGTTCCTCGATCGACAACTGCGCCCCGGAGCGCCGTGATACTGGCGCGTCCGGCGTCGAGCTGCCCGCTCCGTGCGGCTCGCTGCCGGGGCGTGGCAGTGATACATTTCCATTCCATTCGGCTGACAGGACGATCGAGGCGATGCTCCCCGGCGCGTCACGCGGAACGGGCGACATGCTTTATTCCCGAAGATAGGCTGACGACATGCTCGTAATGAAGTTTGGTGGAACATCGGTCGGCAGCGCGGACGCGATCTCGCGCACGGTCGACATTCTGGCCACCCACGCCGCGCTCGGACCGGTCGTCGGCATCGTCTCCGCCATGAGCGGCGTCACGAATCTGCTGCTGGCCAAGGCGGACACCGGCGCGACCGGCGATAACGACGGCGGCTACTCCGCGCGCGCTGAGCTGCTGGCGCCGCATCGAACCGCGCTGCTGAAGCTGGTCGCGCCGGGCACGCGTCGCAGAGAAACCGAGGCCGAGCTGATGACGCTGGCCGACGAAGCCGCGCGGCTGCTCTACAGCGTCGCCGTACTGCGTGAACTGTCGCCACGCGCGTCCGACCGCATCGTCACCTTTGGAGAACGCATGAGCAGCGTGCTGGTGGCCGCCGTGCTCAATGAGCGCGGGGCGCCTGCCCAGGCGGTGACGGCGGACCAGCTCATCGTGACCGACAGCGTGTTCGGCAACGCCGCGCCGCTGCTGGCGAAAACGCGCGAGAAGGCGAGCGCGACCCTGGCGCCGCTCTTTGAGGCAGGCATCCTACCGGTGGTGACCGGCTTTTTCGGCGCGGACGAGCGCGGCATTATCACGACGCTCGGTCGTGGCGGTTCCGACTATTCCGGCTCGATCCTCGGACACGCGCTGTGCGCGGACGAGATCTGGATCTGGACCGATGTCGATGGCGTGCTCACGGCCGATCCGCGCATCGTGCCGGACGCCCGCACGCTGCCGGCCATCTCCTACTCGGAAGCAACCGAGCTGGCCTATTTCGGCGCCAAGGTGATCCACCCCAAGACGATGCACCCGGCCGTCGAAGGCGACATCCCGATCTGGATCAAGAACACGTTCCGGCCGGAGGCGCCGGGCACTCGCATCGGACCCGACTCGGACAACGGGAGTGTCGCCAAGGCTATCGCCTCGATCTCGGGTCTGGCGGCTATCACCGTCGAGGGCCGCGGATTGTTGGGCGTCTCCGACATCACCACGCGGGTGTTCGCCGCCGTGGGGCGCACCGCCGCGAACGTTTACATGATCTCGCAGGCATCGTCTCAGCATAGCCTGACCTTCATTGTCCAGGGCACGTGGGCTGACGTCGTGCTGGACACGTTGCAGGCCGAGTTCGAGACCGACCTTGCGCGCGGGCGCGTGCTATCGATCGTCGCGGACCGGGACGTCGCCATCATCGCCGTCGTCGGCGGCGGCATGCGCGGCACTCCCGGCGTCGCGGGCCGCGTCTTCGGCACCATGGGCGCCGAGGGTGTCAACGTCGTCGCCATTGCCCAGGGGTCCAGCGAGCTGAACATCTCCTTCGTCATCGCCGACCGGGAGGTCAGCCGCGCCGTCCAGGCGCTGCACGCCGCCTTCGTGCTCGCGTCCTGAACGAGCGCTGCCGCGCCTGGCAGGCCGCAACGGACGCCCCCGCGGCGGATCGTCTGCGGCGCCACGCCGCGGAACCGGCTTGCGGCGCAGCGCTCTCGGTCGCGCCTGGACTCGCTCCGTCTCGGTCGTTGCCGGGTCCGGCTCTCCGACCGGCTGGTCGCCGGAGTCGGGCGGCGCGTCCGCGGGTTGCTCCGGCACGACTGGCAGCTCGCTGGTCTCGAACGCGACGTCAGTGTCACGGCCAGTCGACTCATCCACCTCGGTCGTGCGCTCGCGCGCCGGCAGCGCGGTTTCGCCCATGATCCCGGCTTCCTGGGAAGCCCTGTCCGCGTCCAGCGTGTCGTGCGAACCCGCCTCCTCAGGAATACCTTCCACGATCTCCGGCGAGCCGTCCTGGGCGTCCGTCTCCGCTTTTGCGAGCATGTCTGCCCCGGGATCCACGTCGGCGGCTTCGACAAGATCCGGCTCCTTATGTTCGTCGTCAGTCGTGCTGCCGTCCGCGGACAGCTCGTCGCTCCGTGCCGCAACCGGAGGCGACGCCGCATCCGCCGGCAGCGGCTCGATGTCGCCGTCAGCGTCGCTGGGCGCTTCGTCGACACGATCAGCTTCGGGCGCCGATTGCGCCGCCCCTCGCGCGCGCGGCTCGAAGATCGTCTCTGGCCGGCGCGGCGGCAGCAGCACGCCCTTGCGCAAGAGAATGTACGCCCATAGAGAGCTGACGATGATAATCGTTGGCAGGATGAAGAACGTGAAGTAAAACAGCAGATCGCCGCCTGACATGGTGTCTCCCTTCGCTTCCGGCCTGTGTCGATGCCCTTGTCATCAGGGCGCGCCGGACGCGGACAGGTATTGTACGTACACGTGACTCCCGGTCAATCATAGCGCGTTGCCGGGCTCACCGGCGAACCGGCCGGCGACGAATGACGCACAATGGCGTCAGACACGACGGATCGGCGAGCGACGCAGCCCGCTCCCGTGTGGCGAGGAGACTTCGAGGCACAATGACGTTCTGGATCATATTCATACTCGTCGTCGCGGTGCTTCTGATGCGTGGCATCGAACGTATCATGGCGCGCCTCGGCGTTCGTCCGGTGACCGCTGACGAGACGCGAACCGGCGCCGTTCAGATCGCCTCGCGCATCGAACGCTGGGCGGAGCGCAGAACGGACGAGGCTCGAACGCGTGACGGCTCGGCGCCAGACCCGGCCGATCAGGACGACGCGCGGACGTCATAGTCGACTGCTCCGCGCACGCGGCATACGCCTTCGCCGGCGACCGGTCGCCTGGACTCGCTGTCATCTGACGAACGGCACGAGGACGCGATATTGATCGACAATCTGATCGAATGTCATGCGGTTCAGCCCTGACGGCGAAGGGACGACGATGTCGACGACTCCCTCAACCGCCGGCGCCGGCTGCACGCCCCAGCCGATAGACGACGAGCGGCGCAGCCACTTGTAGACGCCGATGCCCGTGTATGCCACCGCGCCGGGACGATGCTGTTGCAGCTTGCGGATCAATACCTCCGATCCGGCAAGGATCTCGGTCCGGCTCAGCTCGTCGGCGCGTCGGGTCGGACGGGCAACCAGGTTCGTAAATCCGATACCCAGCTCCAGCAGCGCAGCGCTCTCGCCAGGCAGGTAGACGCGCTCGGTGATTCCGGCGGCTGCGATCGCGCGCCAGAACCGGTTGCCGGGGTGCGCGTAATTGTGTCCGGTTTTCCCGGAGAGGATCGATGGATTGTAGCCGCAGAAGACCAGCTTGAGGCCGGGCCGCAACAGATCCGGGATCACCGCGACGGCGCGCCATCCTGCTCGAGGGCCGACTCGATGGCGTTCAGCCGTTGTTGGAGCGATGGGTGGGTGTCGAACAGGCGGCCGATTCGTTGCTCTCCGTAAGGGTGGACCACCAGCATGTGCGACAGTGCGGGATTGACGGGCGAAATCACCCGCCCGGCCAGCACGTTGATCTTGCGGAGCGAGCTGATCATCGCGCCGACGTTTCGCGTGAGTCGCACGGCGTCCGCGTCGGCCTTCAGCTCCGCGACGCGGGAAACCGAGACGCGCACCACCAGGGCGGCCATCGGAACGGTTGCGAGCGCAAGCCCGTCCCGCACCACGCGCAGCCGCCGTCCACCCCAGATGCGGTGATGGGAGCGCCGAAACTCGACACCGTAGAACAGGTCTGAGCCAGTGCTGGTAATCAGCACGCCCGGCAACGCGGTAAACATCGCAGCCAGCGTCGCCGTCATCCGGTCTCCGCGGGCCAGATGCGCGATCTCGTGGGCGACGACGGCTTCCAGCTCATCGTCCGTCAGCATCTCAAGCAGGCCGGCGGTGACACCGACAATCCCGCCTCCGGGCGTGGCCGCCGCGAAAGCGTTCGGCGTATGAAGCTCCGATATCGCCACCAGTGGCATCGGGATGCGGGCCGCCGCGGCCAGCCGCTCGACGGTCGCGATCAACGCCGCGTGCCGCTCGGGATTGGCGGGCGCCGCCCGCGCCATACGTAGCAGGACTGGCCGGGAGATCATCCAGGCGGTGACCTGCGCCGCCGCCGCCAAGAGCAACCCGCCCACGGCTCCAGTGACGCCCGCGAGCAGGGCGCCCACAAGGACGAACGGCGCGGCGAGCATCGTAGAGAGCAGAACGTGGCGCACGATCGATTTCATCTTGCTCATCATCAACAAAGCACCTCATAGCGCGCCAGGTCCGGGCCAAGCAGCGGTCGCGCATATTCATCGAACCGCGCTGTCGTGTCATGGCCGCAGCCAGCGATCATGTCATCCGGGAGTCGGAGTTCAATGTTTGCGATCCGTTCGAGCGGGCTCGCGCCATAACACGCCTCGTACGGCTCGTTGCCTGTACGCAGAATCGTTACCATCACACCGCTCTCGCCCTGGGCCGCTCGCCGAGCCGCGTGGGCCCCGCAGGTCGTCGCCTCTTCCAGATCGACCGTTGACGCGGCATGCATGGCCATGCGGGCGATCGTGCCCGGCTTGTCGTAGCGCGCTCGGACGCCGAGCAGAGACGAGAGGTGCCGCGCCAGCGCGTTGCCCACTCCGAGAAAGTACGGGTGGCCAAACGCGTCGACCCAGTCCGGCGTGTCTCCTGCAACCGGGGAGCCGCTGACCCAGCGCATCGTCTCCGGCACGACCACGACGCAGTAGCCGTCGCGCGCGATGCGGTTCTCTGCCAGCGTGGCCAACTCTTCCACGTTCTCGAACGGCCGTTCCGGCAGACACAGCAGCGGGCGCGGCAGACCTGCGTCGAACGCCAGCCCTCCGGCCGCGGCCAGCCACCCCGCGTTGCGTCCCATCACTTCAACGATCTTGATCGGGTAGAGCCGCGCCATCGCCCGCGTGTCGAACGCTGAATCCCGGACGGAGAGAGCGATGAAGCGGGCGGCCGACCCATACCCAGGGGAATGATCGGTCTCGGCAAGATCGTTGTCGATCGTCTTGGGAACCGTGACGACGCTCAGCGTCTGGCCGCGCGCCCGCGCCGCCGCGCACAGACGCGCCGCCGTGTCCGCCGTGTCGTTGCCACCGATAGGCACGAAAGCGGCAACCGCCCAAGCGCGGAATGCGTCGAGGATGCGCTCGATCTCGTCGTCCGCCGGACGGTGGCGGCTCGTGCCGAGCGCCGCCGACGGAGTGGCGCGCAGCCGCGCCAACCGATCGCGGGAGAGACCGGTCAGGTCGATAAGGTCGGTGGACAGGATGCCCTCGACGCCATTCCGGCTGCCGAGCACGGACGCGAACGCTCCAGATTGCCGCGCCGCCTCGACGATTCCGGCGAGGCTGGCGTTCATAACCGTCGTTGGGCCGCCCGATTGGGCAACCAGCAGCGTTGAAGCTGTGATCGTGCCGCCCCCGAAGTGTTTCGCATTGTCGCAAAGTATTCCGACACCGCTGTGTGTCGTGTGATTCTATGCAGCGCGGGTTGCCTGGCGCAACACGGGCCGCCTGAGATCGGGAACTCGGCGCCGGGGTCCGGGCGGCGCGGGACAGCGCCGCGATCAATCGGCGGGCGCGACCGCCCCCATCACGGAGGACGCTGAAGCACACTCGTGGGACGCGCCAACGTCAAGGGGAGGGCGCGGCGGGCAGTCCGGCCGACGGAGCGGCGTCGGGAAGCCTGAGGGCTCGGGCCGGTCATCCCGGATGCTGGCGCCCGCGATCGGTCGAGATCACGCATGCGGCGGATCGTCCGGCCGCTGAAAGCGCACATGCCAGACGTTCCTGCCATGCTCGTGGGTGGAGCGCCACCCGGATCGCGCCGTCCAACCCCTGGCGCGCAGCGTCGCGGCCAGTTCCGACCCCTCGCGCGCGACGATGAATGTCATTTCTACCATCGCCTCCCCACTCTCTGCCTCCACGGCTTGCCCTGGCCGCAGCAACATCATCATGAGGTCAGGTCCCTTCGCCGGGGCGGGGAACAGAGCCGAGCACGGTTTCCAAGCTCCGTGTCCCCTCTCCGCTCACCGCTATCCGCTCCTCTTCAGGCGGCCGGTGCGCTTGGCGTAGCGTTCGAAGAAACTGAAAACGTACATGCCGGCCGGGATGGTGATCAGGCCGATGACGAGCATCGGGATCATCTTGGGAATCAGCGCGATCGTGCCAGTGCCGTCCAGGAGCGCGGCGCGCATCGCGTCCAGCACGTACGTCGCCGGAGAGATGTTCGACATCAACTGCATCCAGCCCGGCAACACCTCGATCGGGTAATAGACGCCGGAAACCAGTAGCAGAATCGACGAGATGATGAAGGTCATCTGCTCGCCCTTTTCCGGGAAAAGCAGTGGCAGCACCGCGCCGATGATGCCGAAGCCGATGAACGACAGGCTGCCGATCACGATGACGAGCAACGCGCCGACAAGGTTCGCGCCGGTCAGGCTGATGTCGAAGAACATCGCCAGAACGCCCAGCAGCAACGCCGAACGGATGATCCCGTAGATGATGCTGAAGATCGATTGCCCGATCATGTGCGTCAGCCGGGAGATAGGGGCCATCATCGTGTATTCGATGGTTCCCTCCCAGCGCTCCCAGGCGATCATCTCTGCCATGTTCATGAAGACCGAGTTCAGGTAGCTCCAGACGAGCGTCCCGATTGCCAGGAACAGCAATAGATCGGTTGCCTGATTCCCTTGCGCCTTGCCGATGAACATGATCGACATCGAGGCCGCCGCCGAATAGATCAGGAAGGCGACTTCCCAGCCCCAGTAGCGCTTGGTAAGGTTCCAATTCCGTTCGACGAAGGCGTACGACGCCTTCGCCTCCTTCAATGTCCCGGCCAGCGCGCCAAACCCCCGCGCGCCGCCGATCGGTCCTGCCTGAGCCATCTCATCCTCCTCGTAATGTGTAACGCGTAACGTGTAACGCGTGGGGCCGATGTGGACTCTGCGCCGGACCGCGCGCGCGTCGATTCAGCCCGACACGCCAGCCCCGCGTTGCGCGTTTCCCGTTACGTCCCGCCTACGCCGCCTTCTCTTCCTCCCCCGGCACGTCCTCGCGCAGGTCGCGGCCGGTGAGCGCGATGAATACGTCTTCCATTGACGGGGCCAGCACGCCGTCGCGCTCGCGGACGAGCTGCTTGAGCTCGTCCACCGTGCCGATGGCGATGACCCGGCCGTTGTCCATGATCGCGATGCGGTCGCAGAGGGCCTCGGCCTCGTCCATGTCGTGCGAGCAGATCACGATCGTCGCGTCGTGGTGATCCCGCAGGTCACGCACGAACCCCTGCACGTCCTTCTTCGAGCGCGGGTCGAGCCCGGTCGTCGGTTCATCGAGCAGCAGCAGAACCGGCGACGTCAGGAAGGCGCGCGCGATGGCCACCTTCTGCTGCATGCCGCGCGACATCTGCTCCAGCGGCTTGTTGACGCGATCCTCCGAGATGCCCAGCGCGGTCAGGATGCGGGTTATGTCGCCGCGCATCTCCTTGCCGGAGTGCCCGTACAGGCGCAGGGCATACAGCAGGTTCTCCATTGCCGACAGCTTCTTGAAGAACGACGCCTCGACTGACACGCGGTTGATGAGACGCTTGACGCGCATCTCGTCCTCACGCACGTCGTAGCCAAACACGCTGATCGTGCCGGTGTCGGGAATCAGTAGCGTCGACATCAGCCGGATCAGCGTCGACTTCCCGGACCCGTTGGCCCCGAGGATGCCGAAGATCTCGTTGCGCGCGACATCGAACGAGATGTCGTCCAGCGCGCGCACCGGCGGCTTCTCATCCTCCTGCGGCTTGCGGAAGCGCAGCAGGCTGCGACGGGGCTTTGAGAACGTCTTGGAGATGTTGTGGATGACGACTGCCGAGCCGGTTGACGGCACCGGCGGCAACGTGCTGCGATCCACTACTGATCGCGCCGTGGACAGTTCCGGCTGCCGCGTCGATTGTACTTTGGTCGGACTCTGTGCGCTCACGATGGTGTGCCTTTCGAATGCTCGCTCATCTGGACCGGTCTGTTAGCGTCGTGCGGCTTTCGCGTGCCCATATGTCATCTTCCTGTGTACTGGCCCACTCGTGCATCGGAAGAATGTCGCATCTAGGGACTTCTCTTCGCGGGCAACAAAAAACCGCGGTAGCGGGCCGTCTACTGGCCCGTCCGCGGTTCTGGGTCGCTGTTGACTCAGCTACTGAGAGTCAATGTTCCCAACCGGAAGACAGACCACGGCACGGAGCACCCGCCCCTGGGGCGCCCAGGCCATAGACGAAGGATGGACCACGGCGGCGCGCGACGACGCTGAATTGGCTCATCGTCCCACCTCCGTTTCCACTTCGCCGGACTGTCTTCATGTCTTCACCCGGTCATACAATCGTGTGTTCAGCGCCGGTTCCCCAAGCGCGACGATCATCATAGAGCCAGGCGGGCCAATTGTCAATCAATATTGGAGATTAGAAAAGGGGCTTTTCGTGGGTCTTGCGCGGCCGCACTATCTCGCGCGTGGCGCCGTGCCCGGCAGCGGGTCTAGGATTGGCGGCGTGGCGTTGGGGGAGGAGCACTGCGCGTGATTCGGGACGATCTGCTCGCCGAGTCCCAGCCTGAGCTGGTCGAGCTATTGCAGAGCGAGATCGGCGCGCGGGGCCGCGTGACCTTCGCCTGGTTCATGGAGCAGGCGCTGTCGCACCCCGAACACGGATACTACACCAGCGGCGCCGCGCGAGCCGGGTTCGCGGGCGACTTCCTGACCGCCTCTGAAACCCATCCCATTTTCGGTCATGCGCTCGCGCGCCAGATCGCCGAGTGCTGGGACCTGCTCGGAGGGCCCAAGCCATTCGTCGTGCGCGAGGCAGGCGCGGGAGCCGGGACGCTGGCGATCGACATCCTGACCGGTGTGCGGGACGAGCGTCCGGATGCCCTCGCTGCGATGTCGTATGAGGTGAGCGACGCCTCCGAACGACGCGTGGTCGAGGCGCTTGCGCGCGTCGCCGATGCCGGTTTCGGAGCGCGCGTGGTCCGGGCCGGCGGCGAGCCGTTCACCGGCGTCCTGCTCGCCAACGAGCTGCTGGACGCCTTCCCCGTGCACCGGCTGATCGTGCGACGCGGCGCGCTCCATGAGTTGTACGTCGTCTGGAGGGACGGCTGGTTCGCAGACGAGATTGGCGCACTGTCGAGCGTTCGTCTCGTCGAGGGGTTGCACGGTCTTGAGCTCGCAGAAGGACAGCGGCTGGAAGTGTCGCTAATGGCGCGGGACTGGGCGCAGGGCGCCGCGAGGCAGCTCGAGCGCGGCTACGCCATCCTGATCGACTATGGATATCCCGCGCGTGAGCTGTATGCGGCGGGCTCGCGATTCGACGGCACGCTCCGCACGTATAGCGCCCACCAGGCGGGCATTGATCCATACCGCCGCGTCGGCGCACAGGACCTCACCGCGCACGTCGATTTCACCGCCATCTCTGCCGCCGCGTCCGACGCTGGCTGCGTCGAGTTGGGCCTGACCTCACAGGCGTTCTTTTTTGCCGGACTCGGCATCGAGCAACTCCTGATGCGCCTGCAAACCACGGCGTCTTCCGCCGACGAGTACCTGACCGCCCGCGAGGCCGTCATGCGCCTGCTGGAGCCACGCGGCCTGGGCCGGTTCCACGTTCTCGCCCTCGGCAGGAACGTCGAGCCGGCCAGGTTGCGGGGCTTCTCCTTCACGCTTCCCTGACCGCACATCTCCGAACACTCAAAGGCAACCATCGGTAACACGCTCGCATGATCGCCTTCACCGGATCACGGAGACGCTGCGATCCATGTCCCGCTCCGCTCTGTCTTCACCGCTCACTGCTGTCTTGCCTGTGACCCCGATCGGGTGTACCGTGCGCCCCGAGGGGCACGAGACGGGAGAGGCGTCAGGATCACGACATGGCAATTGCCGGGCGGATGGCGCGGCGGACGCGGTCCGCGTTCTACGGCTGGTGGATCGTCGGCGGCGGCGTCGGCATCCAGATACTCCTTGGCGGGCTGCTGAACCAGGCCTACGGCGCGTATGTCGTCACGCTGCAGCAGCAGTTCGGCTGGAGCAAGACCGCGTTTTCGGCAGCGTATGCGATCCAGCAGGCAGAGAGCGGTTTGCTCGGTCCGTTTCATGGCTGGCTGCTCGACCGCTGGGGTCCGCGCAACGTCATCCGGCTGGGACTGGTCATCCTGGGCGTCGGCTTCATGCTCTTTTCGCAGGTCAACTCGCTGCTCACCTTCTATCTCGCCTTCACGGTGATGTCGATCGGCATGAGCCTCGGCGGCTTCATGTCGATCACGACGGCGCTGGTTCACTGGTTCGAACGCCGCAGGGCCACGGCGCTGGCATTCATGCAGACCGGCGGCGCGCTCGGCGGCGTGATGGTCCCGCTGGTGGCCTGGTCGCTGACGACGAATGGCTGGCGGGCGACGGCGTTCGCGTCCGGCGTGCTCGTCATCGTCGCGGGCCTCCCGCTGGCGC
Source organism: Thermomicrobiales bacterium (assembly GCA_035513175.1). Classification (GTDB taxonomy): domain Bacteria; phylum Chloroflexota; class Chloroflexia; order Thermomicrobiales; family CFX8; genus DATKCN01. The sequence continues at coordinate 16,585 of DATKCN010000304.1, read as the reverse complement.
AGGTCATGCGGAACCGGCCCGAGCAGTACGGCCTGCTCCCGGATGGCGTCGTGCGCGGCGCCGTCGCCTCTGATGTCGTCGACGCAACGCTCGACGCGCCGGTTGCCGGGTTTACCCCGCGCGAGGCGCTGCGCACGCGGACGTTCTGGTATCTCTCGATCGGGCACTCGCTGGCGATGTTCGTCGTCGCCTCGGTGACGGTGCACCTCGTGCCGCACCTGACCGAGGATCTGAGCTTCTCGCTGGCCGGCGCGGCGGGAATCGTTTCGGTCATGACCGGTTCGATGATGGTGGGCAGCCTGACCGGCGGGGTGCTGGGAGATCGCTACAGCAAGCGCGTGCTCTCAACCGTCGCCACTTGCGGGCACGTGGCTGCCATGCTTGTCTTTGCGTATGCGTCCGCGCTGGGAGCGATAGCCGTTGGCGCGATGATACAGGGCGCGTCCCACGGGCTGCGCGGGGTGCAGATGATGCCGATGCGGGCCGACTACTTTGGACGCCAGTCGTTCGCAACGATCATGGGAATCTCGTCGATGGTGATGATGCCGGGCATCATCTTCGGCCCGATCGTCGTTGGGATGCTGGCCGACCACTACGGCAACTACGACCTGGGCTTCCACATCCTCGCCGGCGTCGGCATCGTCGGGGCCGTGTTCTTCGCACTCGCCGCGCGGCCCTCGCTGCCGGTTCGCGGCTCGACCCCTTAACTGATGAACCGCCAGCAGTCCCGCCGGAGGGGCTGTTACTTGCCGATGCAGAAGCGGCTGAAGATCTCATCGAGCACTGCCTCGTCGACGTACTCCCCGGTGATCTCGCCGACCGCGTGCAGTGCGTCGCGCACATCGACCGCCAGCAGGTCCAGCGGCACGTTGAGCAGCCGCGCCGCCTGCGCGGCCTCAACGGACTCCAGCGCTCGCCGCAACGCGTCCATCTGCCGAACTGTTACCAGCGCGGGCTCTCCGGACGTTCCCGTCTGCCCGACCGCCGTCTCGTAAAGCGCTCGCTCCAGCTCCGCGATGCCCGCTCCGCTCACGGTTGAGATTTCGATGAGGCGCGCTCCGGCCAGCCTGTCGACTGCCCGTTTGTGCCCGCCCGCGTCCGGAAGGTCGCACTTGTTCAGCGCGATGACGACGCTGGCGTTGTCAACGCGTTCGGCCAGCAGGGTCGCAACCGTCTCGTCCTCGCGCGTGGGTGGCGCCGCGCGGTCGATGACGAACAAGGCGATGCCGCTGGAGGCGATTGCCTGCCGAGACCGGTCGATCCCCATCTGCTCGATTACGTCGCTGCTCTCGGCGATGCCGGCCGTGTCGTGCAGCGTGGCGGGCAGCCCGTGGAGGTTGACTGTTTCGCTGATGACGTCGCGCGTCGTCCCGGCGATCTCGGTCACGATCGCCCTGTCCGCCCGTAGCAGCGCGTTGAGCAGGCTCGACTTCCCGGCGTTGGGTCTGCCGACGATGGCGATCTGCGCGCCCTCGCGGTACAGCAGTCCCGAGCGCGCCGAACGCTCAACCTCCGCTAAGGCTTCGTGCGCCGCCGCGAGCGCCGGATCGACGTCGAGCACTGGTATCTCGTCATCCGGAAAGTCCGCCGCCGCGTCGAGATACGCCAGCGTTTCGACTAGAACGTCGCGGGCGGGCTTCAAGCGCTCGGTCAAGCGTCCGCGCAATTCGTCGACCGCCAGGTCCAGCGAGCGGGAGGTGCGGGCCCCGACGACGCCCGACACCGCCTCCGCCTGACTGAGATCAATCCGGCCATTGAGGAACGCCCGCAGCGTGAACTCGCCCGCCTCGGCTGAGCGCGCTCCCCGGCGCAAACACAGCGCGAGGATCTCCCGAACTGGCAAAGGGCCACCGTGGCAACTGATCTCGACGACTTCCTCGCGGGTGTAGGTGCGCGGAGGCTCCATGCGCGCCAGCATGACTTCGTCAATGATCCGCCCATCGTCGGGGTCGACGATCGCCCCGTATAGCAGCCGGTGGCTTTCTAAAGCGCTGGCGGGCACACGTCGGAGGCTTCGCCCACGCCGGAAGATCGACGCGGCAATCGCCCCGGCGTCAGGACCGCTGAGGCGCACCAGTCCGATGCCGCCCTCGCCCGGCGGCGTGGCAATGGCCGCGATCGTGTCCTGATACATGCTGGGCCGCTCCCGATTCTCCATGGCGCGTCGACGACGCTCGCTCAGTCGCCGCCTGGCATGCCCGTCGCCTCCCACAGGCCGGGATAGCTGGTGACGAAGCCGACCTCCGCGACCTCCAGCGTCGCGGCATACCCGGAGGCTGGAGATTCGTATGCATAGCGCGTCCGGTCGAGCCGCCGGTACGACTGCTCCAGCCGCGTCAGGCGCGTCGCGGGCACGTTGAGGTAGGCTGCCAGCGCGGCGGTCTCCGCGCCGATTTCGAGAGCAAAGCGCCGGAGCGGCAGCAGGTTCGTAGCCGGAGTGAACGCGAGATCGATATCGACGCACCCGCGCGCGGCTGCCTGCTCGGCGCCGTTGAGCAGCCAGCGGCCGTCGTCAGCCCTGTCGATCTCGGCAACGTACTCGCGTCCAGCGATCCAGCCGTCCACACGCGCCGCGCGAGTCCGCCATGCAGCGTCGCAATCCACACGATAGCGCAACCCGCACGGCTCGCCGTCGTGGCTGAACGCCGCCACCCCGTCCAACCGCCAGCCGTCCGTCATGCGCGCCAGGCGGCAAGCGTCGTGGCCGTCGGTGTCGAGCCGTCGCCACAAAATCCGCGTCACGGGTCCCACACCGTGCTTGAGCTTCCGGGCTCCCGCTCGTCGATCAGCCGCTCTACATCTTCGCGGCGCGGCACGGACAGCACGCCGCGCCCGGCCACCTTCAACGCAGCCGCGGCTGTCGCGAAGCGAGCGCTTGCGGCGACTGATTGGCGCGCAGCGCGGCTCGCGAACAGACAGCCAGCGAAGACGTCTCCGGCGCCGGTGGCGTCTACGACTGGAACGCGCATGGCGGGGATCGACGTCTCGCGTCCACGGTCGATGAGGGCCGTGCTCTGCTGGCCGCGTGTCACGGCAACCAGTCCCCGCTGCCCAATCGCGTGCAGAATGTCGCGGGCGTGCGTTGACTCCTCGGAGGAGACGACCATGGCGTCGATGCGTGAGACCAGCTCGGCCGGCAGGCGCAGCGCGCTCGTCCGCACCTGACCCAGCCGGTCGGGATGCCACTGGCGCATCCACCCTTGCGGCGTGCAACCAAGAAACGTCGGGGCCAGCCGTTGCGTCTGGCGCGGATCGATCTCCTGCGCGACCGGCGCGAGATGAAGCGCCGGAGAAGAGCGCCACAGCGGCGGCAGTCCGTTCAGGTCGATCTCGCCGCCCCAGGCGTGCAGGGTCTGCGAGCGGCGCCCCGCGACGTCGTCGTTCGTAAAGGTCGTCGTCGCGGCGCTGCTCTGACTGACGATCTCGATCTGTTCGGCGACCGCCACAAGCTCCTCGCGTTGCGCCACCGTGAAGCCATCGATGTTCGCGCGCGTGAGGATGCCGACGCGCGCGCCGTAGCGGGCCGCCGCCAGCGCGGCGTACAGCACTGTCCCGCCGAGAATGTCGCCAAGCGGAGTCCGGTCTATCGCGATGTGGCCAATCACGACGTAGTCCGGAATGCGTGTGACTGCCATGAGTGTCGCGCCAACCCCCAGCGGCCGCGCCCAGGCTGCTGGGCTGGACCGCGTACTCTCGACAAGGTCCGCGACGCCGGCGTGGGCGCTATTGCGGGAAGATGGTGACGCGGCGCAGGTCGCCCTCGCCGCTGGACTCGGTGCGCACGTCCGGCAGGCTCTTGAGCGTCATGTGGACGATGCGCCGCTCGTTCGGCGGCATCGGATCGAGCGCGATCGGGCGCCGGTTGCGAGCTACCTGACGCGCAACCCGTTCGGCCAGCCCGATGAGCGACTCCTCGCGCTGCGAGCGATAGCCCTCAACATCCACAACAACCCGCACCCACTCCTCGTTGCGCTTATTGACCAGCAGGTTCACCATGTATTGCAGCTGGCTTAGATTCTCGCCGCGCCGACCGATAAGCTGTCCGAGATCACGGCCCATAATGTCGATGAAGACCGTCAGCGGATCGTCGTTGCCGACTGGCATGACCGACGGATTGTCGACCGCCATCACGTCTGCGGCGACGTCCATGCGTGTCAGCAGGTCCCGCACGACCTCCTTGGCCAGCGCCTCGACCGCCTGCGTCTGCTCGTCTGACGCCTGTGAGGGTTGCCGTGGACGCGCCACTTGCGGAGGTCGGTAAACCCCCTGGCTGGCCGGCGCAGGGCCGCGGCGCGGCGCGCTGCCGGGGCGGCCGGGGACGTGCTGCCGTGGCGGGCGGCTGTCGCGTGGATGGCTGTCGCGGCCTGGTCCACGCTGTCCGCCGCGCGCCTGGCCCCGGTCGCCGCGCGGCGGCGCGACGGACCCGCGCACCGAAACCCGCACCAGGACCTCGCCCTCACCGTAGATGTCATCCTCGGTCTCGGCGAGCACCTGAACTTCGACCTCGTTACGGGTCGCGCCGAGCTGTTCGAGGGCCAGCCGAACCGCCTCGTCGGTAGAACGCGCCTGAATTTCGACGCTGCGCATGCGATCCATGAGCGTTTTCGTCCTTCACTACTCGCGGTCGCGCGCCGCTTGTCGGCGGGCCGGCTACGCGTCCGTGCGGCCGTTGTTGCCGCGCGTGCGCCGTGGCGTCGCCTTGGGGCGGCCAGTCATCACCCGCGTCCGCGCGCCTGGAGGCGGCTCTTCCGGCTTCGCGCTGTTGACGCCGTCCACCGCGGCGGGGCGGGCCTGTGTCTGCCGGGCGCGCTTTCCGCTCGATCCTGACGAGCGTGACCCGGACGCCGGCGCGGCGCCTCCGTTGGCCTCTGCGACGCGCCGCGCCCGCTCTTCCTCGGCGGCCTGGACGCGCTTCTGCATCATGCCCATCAGCCCCTTGGGCTCGGCGGCCGGATCGATCGCCTGCGGCTCGGCGGGCTTGCGGTAGCCGAGACGGCGGTGTTCCGGCATGTCCCACAGCCAGGGGAACCAGTCTCTCATCGCGCCCCAGCCGGTAATGAACCACTGCTGTATCACTGAGTACACGCTCTGCGTTGCCCAGTACAGCACCGCTCCGGAGGCAAACGACCAGCCGAACACAATCACGATGATCGGCATGAAATTCATCATCGTGTTCATCATCGCCTGTTGCGGGTCAGTCACTTTCGGGGCTTTGTGCGGCCGCATCATGCGCGTCTGGATAAACTGAAACACGCCCGCCATGATCGGCAGGATCTTCCACGGGTCCGCCTCCGCCAGGTTGGGGATCCACATGAAGTCGCCCGCCGTGCGCGACAGATCACGGACCGCGAAGTACAACCCGAAGAAGATCGGGATCTGGATGAGCATCGGCAGGCAGCCCGCCAGCGGGTTGATGCGGTACTCCTGGTACATCCGCATCGTCTGCTGGGTCAGCTCCTGGCGATCCTTGGCGTACTTTTTCTGCAGCTCCTTGATCTTCGGCTGCAACTGCTGCATGGCGAAGGTGGACCTGATCGATTTGACCGTGAGCGGGAGCAGAATCGTCTTCAGCACGATCGTGAAGACAATGATCGACAGCCCGCCGCTGTCGGTGTATTCGGTCAGGGTATGCAGGCACCAGGAAATGAGATCGACATACGCGTTCCAAAGCGTTGTTATCGGGCCAAACAACCAGTGATCCTCTCAGAAGCCGCGGCGGTGACGCGCCGAAAGTTCGGTCACGCCAGCAGCCGACTCTGCACGCGCGTGACGGGTTGAGTGTGATGCGGTGAGACGCACTCGCTCGCCGGTCTCGGTGCGTTCTGGACGATCATGGAACGGGGTCGTAACCGCCCTTGCCAAACGGGTTGCAGCGCAACACGCGCCACACCGTCATTGCGCCGCCTCGCATGATACCGTACTTCTCGATTGCCTGGTAGCCGTATTCCGAGCACGATGGGAAGAACCTGCACGAGGGCGGCAGCAACGGTGAGATGCCCGCCTGGTATCCGCGAATCAGGAGCAGCAACACCCGCCTCACTGCTCTGCCTCCTGCAACAGCTTCGCACGACGCGCCAGCTCCTCGACCTGCTTCGAGATGTCATCCAGCGTCATGTCGGCCCGAAAGCTGTTGCGGGCGATGAACACGATGTCGTGTCCCTGCTTCAAGCGCGAATGGCACATCCTCACCGCCTCCCGCATCAAGCGCTTGGCGCGGTTGCGCACGACGGCGTTGCCCGCCCGCTTGCCGACGGCGAATCCGTAGCGATTGGCTCCCAGCGTGTTCGGCGCCACCGACAGCACCAGCGTGCGCGACGACCAGCTTCGTCCCTCGGTCCGCACGCGGTCGAAGTCCACGTTGCGCCGTAGCCGGAGGTCGCGGGCGATCACGCACGATCCCGTACCGAAGTCGCCAAAGCCCACCCCGAGGGGTGGGCTCGCCACGATCGCATGCCCAAGGCTACTTGCGCTGGGTCGGCTTGTTCTCGGTGCTGACCGAGAGGGAGTGTCGACCCTTGCGCCGTCGCGCCGCGAGCACCGCGCGGCCAGCCTTGGTGTGCATGCGTTTCATAAAGCCGTGCACACGCTTGCGCGGTATCCTCTTCGGCTGATATGTCCTCTTCGGCACGAGGATCTCCTGTTCCGATCGTAGCCATCGCGTCGTCGCGTTGCGCGGGCAACAGAGTCAATTGAAGCAGGCCATCGCGTCACGCATCCGGCGCGGGTCTCAGGCCAACCGTTATGATACGACGCGCACGCTCGCGCTGTCAAAGCGCGAGCGTCGCTGGAGGAGATGCCCTCGGGACGCTCGCGCATCGTGCGGTTTCGCGGCCGGACCTTGCGCGGCCGGTCCGGATCGACGGTTCCGAAACAACGCACGTGAGTCGCGATCTACCGGCAGGGAGCACACGCGTTGACGACCGGGAGGCCGATGACACCGCGCAGGCTGGCTCGCATGCGGGGCACGCTCTCGCGGCGACAGCCAGACCTGACCGTCGTGATAGAGAACGTCCACGACCCTCACAACGTCAGCGCGATGCTGCGCACCTGCGACGCGGTCGGAGCGGCGAGCGCCCACCTCGTTTACGACGAGATCGAGGCTCCCATCATCCACCTCGGCGTCTCGGCCAGTGCCCAGCGTTGGCTCGAGCTCGTTCAGCACGAGGCGATCGTTGACTGCTACGAGGCGCTTCGGAAACGCGGTTTCGCCATCTACGCCACGACGCTGGGCGACGCGTCCCGCGAGCTGTTCGAGCTGGATCTCACGCAACCGACGGCGTTCGTGTTCGGCAACGAAACGAGGGGTGTCAGCGCGAGCGCGAGTGAGGGCGCGGACGCGTCGGTGTTCATCCCGATGATGGGCATGGTTGAATCGCTCAACGTGTCGGTCGCCTGCGCCGTGTCGCTGTACGAAGCCCTCCGACAACGGCGCGCGGCTGGGCGTTACGATCGGTCATCCTATCCGCCCGCCGAGTTGGACACACGGCTGCGGGATTGGCTGGAGCGCGAAGGCCGGAACCCGGCCGTGCTGGAAACGCCACCCGTCGACGAGACTCCGAAAGCCCGCAGCCGCTACATTCACCGGCCGTGACTCACGTGCTGTCATCTTCCTCGCGGTAGCGCCAGTCCCGGATGCCTTTCAAATTCGCCACGAGCTCGATGCGGCGCATGACAACGAGCGTGACGATCGCCCCAGCAGTGTCCCTTGGGTCGAGGTGATATAGAACCGCGCGCCGGTCGAAAGGCCGATCTTGCCACCTGGCACGACTGCCAGCGTCAACCTCGCCAGCCCTTCCTATTCGCTCGTTCGTTGATCTGCATCCGCCGTTGCGTCCCATCTACCAACGTCGTTACCACTCCAGCAGGTCAGAAGGGCTGGACGGCTTGACGATACAGGCGTCGCAGCCCGCCTCGATCCCGCGCAGCCGATCAGACGCCTGATATCGCGCGGATAGCAGCACGACTTCGGGCCGCAACTCGACGACCAGCTCGAACCCCACGGCGCCTCCTTCCGTCATGCGGCCATCGTGTCCGACACTCCGAGATTTCGCAGGCACGAGCATCGAGGTGGCTGCTTCATCCCCGATCACGACGATGCTCGCCATGGCCATCCTTCCGTTGCAGCTCGATCAGACGCGCAAGCAGCGTGTCCAGGTTAAGCGGCTTGACGAAGAAGTCCGATGCGCCGAGCTCCAGAAAGTGTGGCCCGACATCCGGCGTCGTGCCTGACATGACGATGATCGGGATCTCGCTTGTGCCGGGATTCGACAACAGCTGCGGCAGCACGTCGATCGCTCCCATCTTTGGCATGTTGACATCCAGAATTATCGCGTCGGGCAGGATCTCAAGCGCGCGCACGACTGCCGCCAGCCCATCGCGGACGAGCGCAACCTCGTAGCCGTTCGCCACCAGCGTCCGGCGCAGCGTAGCGCCGAGGTCAGGATCGTCTTCCGCGACCAGAACGTGGCCACGACGTGGCCGGTACGCTTGGTCCGTTGGAAGCAAAGATCGCAGGGCTGCTGCCAGCTCAACGCCGCTGGCGCTCGCGGGAAGCAGCCGCGCGATCCCGATTCCCGACTGGGGCACGACATCGTCGGTAACGAGCACAAGCGGCATTCGCGCCAGTTCAGGATTGCCGGCGAATGCATCCAGCAGCTCTTGACAGCTCGGAAATCCTTCGTCGGAACCGCATCGCGCGACGATAGCCGCATGCCTGCGAAGGCTCGCTTCGGCGGCGATTGCCTCGACAGAGCTGGTGCGCATGCGCGCGGTCGCCGCCGTGTCCTCGGGCAGCTCGCCGGACCAGCGAGCCTCGTCGTCTGCTGTTGGCTCGACGATCAGCACCAGCGGTGTTCCAGTCGCTGACTCAGGCCATGGCGGCGCGTTGTCCAACGGAACTGTGTGGGTCGTCGGCAGCGTGAAGCGGACCGTCGTGCCGACGCCGATGCGGCTGGCGATCGTGATCCGCCCGCCGTGCATTTCGACCAGTGACTTGGTAATCGATAGCCCAAGTCCCGTGCCGCGCACGTCCCGCGACAGTGGGTTGTCGGCACGGTAGAACTTGGAGAAAACGTGCGGCAACGCGTCCGGCGCGATCCCGACGCCGGTGTCGGACACGCTGATCACCATCTGGCTGTCCAGCTTCTCCGCGCCGACTGTGATCGAGCCCTCATCCGGCGTGTATTTGCTCGCGTTCGAAATCAGGTTCGTCAGGACCTGAATGAGTCTGGCCTCGTCGGCTACCACCTCCGGCAGCGCGTCAGCAAACTCAGTCTGAATGCGCTGTTGCTTGTCGTCGAGCAGTGGACGCAGAGTGGAAATGGCGCGGTCCACGAGCGTCTGTAGTTCGATTGGTTCGAGGCGCAACGCGATGTGGCCCGATTCGAAGCGCGAGATGTCCAGCATGTCATTGATCAGCGCCACCAGCCGATCGCTGTTGGCTTGCACGATCTCCAGGAACTCGCGTTGTGTGTCCCCGATCTCGCCCGCCTCTCCGTCGAGGATGAGGTCGGTGAAACCCTTAATCGCCGTCAGCGGCGTCCTCATCTCATGTGACACGATCGAAATGAACTCGCTTTTCAGCTCGTCGACGCGCGCCAGCTCGGTCACGTCTCGCAGCACCAACACCAGTCCCGGCCTGGCGTCCCTGGCGTCCACGCTCGGCAGCGAGCTGATGGCGGCGCTGATCACGCGCTCGCCACGCCGACGCGCGATGGGACGCGGGTCCGTGCCGCTGACGGTTTGCAGTTGGGCTCGAATCTCTGATTCTGTGAGCAGACCCAGTTCATGCGCAGGACGTCCGCCGACGTCGTCTGAGCCGGAGTCCAGCATGCGCGCCGCCGCCGGGTTAATGCTCGTGACAGCGCCGTCGGCGTCAATCACGACGATGCCGTCGTTGGCGCTCGCGACGATCGTGGCGACGCGCGCAGATTGCAGCGACGCTTCCGCCCTCTTATGCTCCAGCGTGTCGAGCATGCGGTTGATGCCCTGCCCAAGGTGATGTAGCTCAGCCACGCGTAGCTGAGGCGCGCGCCGTCCGGTTTCGCCCAGGTCGACCGCGGTCACGACCTCAGACAGCTCCTGAAGCGGCGACCGGAGCGCGCGGGTGAGCTTCAGACCGGCGGTCACTACGCCCGCGATTCCCATGATGCAGGCCAAGCTCAGCAGGGCAAACACGATGCGGCGGAGACTCGTCAGAGCGGCTGTCGTCTGATCGATCAGCGCGCGCGTCTCGGCCGCGAACGCGTGATTCTGCGCGCGAAATTCGGTGAGACGCGCGGTGCTCTCGTCGAGGATGCCGATCTGACGCTCAGGGCTGAGGGTTCTGGCAATCGCAGATTCTGCCTCCGGGGCCGCCACGTCGCGATGCCAGTCATCGATGATGGTCAGTTGCCGATCGAGCATGGCCGCGGTTTCCGTCGTGAGCGGCGCCCGCGCGCGCAGCTCATCGCGCGTCGACAGAAATCTGTCGCGAGCGTCGTTGAACGAGTCGAGGAAGCTGGCGTCGCCGGTGATAATGAGCCCCTGCAGCGCCAACTGCTGGTCTGTCACGGACGACAACAGGGCTTCGTTGAGCGCCAGTTGGGGGAAGTACTCCTCGCGGATGGCCGCTTCATCCCCGGTGTACAGTCGGGTTGCCCAGAAGAGCCCGGCGATTAACATCAGCATCAGCACGACGATTGACGTCAGCGACGCAACCAGCATGCGGATCACCCTATAGCGTGGGGGCTGGTCTGGATTGCTCATCGCGCACGCTCCTCGCCGGGACGGATCGGCCGCGCTGAGTCTAGCGCAACGCACGACCTGTGGCGCCGCGGCCAGGGAGCTGATTGCGGACGATCCGCGGAGCGAAATCCGTTGTACAGTGGCGGTGATATAGTCTTTTCGACGCGACCGCGTGACGGGACGCGCGTCAGGGCGCCCCACGGAAGGGCGAAACACAATTCATGCAACAGATCGATCGTGAGATTGCCGCCTTCAGCACGCTCATCCTCGACAATGTCGAGCGCGTGATCGTCGGCAAGCGTGATGTCGCCGAGCTGCTGCTCGTCGCGCTGCTGTGCGAGGGACACGTTTTGCTGGAAGATGTGCCGGGCGTCGGCAAGACGATCATGGCTCGCAGCGTCGCCCGTTCCATCGGAGGGGAGTTCCGGCGAATCCAGTTCACGCCCGACCTGCTACCGTCGGACATTTCCGGCCTGAGCTACTTCAACCAGAAGATTGGCGACTTTCAGTTTCGACCCGGGCCTGTGTTCACCAATGTGCTGCTGGCCGACGAGATCAACCGCGCCACTCCGCGCACGCAGTCCGCGCTAATGGAGGCGATGGATGAGCGCACGGTCACTATTGAAGGTGACACGATGCCACTGCCCCGGCCGTTCCTCGTGCTGGCCACCGAGAACCCGATCGAGCTGGAAGGCACCTTCCCGCTGCCCGAAGCACAGATGGACCGCTTCCTGATGCGCCTCAAGGTTGGTTACCCGTCGGCTGAGGACGAGGATGAGATGCTGGTGCGTCTGCAGCGCCGGCATCCAATCGAGACGCTCGAAGCCGTTGCCGCGCCGGACGATCTGCTAGGCGCGATCGAGCGGGTGCGCGAGGTGCACGTCGAGCCCGAGGTGCGCTCCTACATCACCGGGCTCACCCGAGCGACACGCGAGCACGAGGCGGTTGAGCTGGGCGCCAGCCCCCGCGGCTCGCTTGCGCTCTATCGAGCGACGCAAGCCATGGCCAGCCTGCGCGAACGCAGCTACGCGATCCCGGACGACGTAAAGGCCGTCACCTCTGCCGTCCTCACGCATCGCATCATCCTCTCGCCGGAGGCGCGCCTGCGAGGCCGCAGTGTGGACCGAATCATCGACGAGATCCTCGACAGCCAGCGCGTCCCAGTCGAGCACGTTTGAGGTTCCCATGAGCCAGGACGGACCTACCTCGTCCGAGGCGCACGTCAACACCGCGCGGTCCCTGTTCTTCAACACGGCCTGGCTCTGGTGCGCGGGCGGGATGATTCTGATCGGCATGATCACCCGCGAGCGCGCCCCGTCGTTGCTCGGACTGCTGACGCTGGTGACGGCGGGCGCGTCCTGGTTGTGGGCGCGCTACTCGTTGAAGGGCGTCACGATCTCCCGGTCGTTGAGCACGGACCGCGTGTTTCCAGGCGAGCAGGTTGCGATGCGCGTGACGGTGATCAATCGCAAGCTGCTGCCGTTGGCCTGGCTCGATATCGAGGACCGCATCCCGGAACGCCTACGCATCGTCGAGCAGGAGGTGGTTCCCAGCGGCGTCCCCGGCATGGACGTGCTGCGCATTACGACGGCTGCCCGCTGGTACGAGCGCGTCTCATGGCGCTTCCACGTCACGTGCACGGCGCGCGGCTATTACACGTTTGGCCCGACGATTCTGCGCTCTGGCGATCTCTTCGGCTTCTTCACGTCCCGCGAACAGCTGGCGCAGTATTCATCGGTCATGGTGTTCCCCACCGTTGTGCCGCTGGAGGAGATCAGCATCCCGCCGCGCCATCTGTTCGGCGATCTGCGCGCCCGCCGTCAGATGATCACAGACCCTTCCCGCACCGTCGGCGTGCGTGACTACCATCCGGAGGATTCGATCCGGCACGTGCACTGGAACGCGACGGCCCGCGCGCAACGGTTGCAGACCAAGGTCTTCGAGCCGACGACGACCGTACAGTTCGGCGTGTTCCTGAATCTCGACACGTTCGAGCATTACTGGGAAGGAATCGACTACGCCAAGGCGGAGGCCGCCATTACCGTCGCGGCGTCGCTCGCGATGCGCGCGCTTACCGAGCGGCACGCGGTAGGGATGTACGCTAATGGCGTCGTCGGCGGTTCGGATCAGCCGCTGCGCATCCGTCCGAGCCGCGGCCCTGAGCAGGGAGGTGTCATTCTCGCCGGGTTGGCGAAACTCTCGCCTGTCGCGTCGTTGAACTATCCGCGCCTGTTGCGATCGGAGACGTCGCGCTTTCCGTGGGGCAGCACCATCGTGATCGTCACGCCGCTGATGAGTGACCCGTTGGCCGTCATCATGGCCGACCTGGCCCGGTCCGGTCACCGAGTGGTGCTGATCGGCATCGACGATGTCGAAACGCCCCCGATTCGCGGCCTGCTGGTCTACGCCGTCGCCGCCGACCGGGTTCGGCCGTCGCACGACCGCTGGGCGCGCCGCTCGCGGCACTCACGGACCGGCGCCGGACTGGGCGAGCCCGTTGCCCTCACGGATAGTCTCGAGGAGGCGCGCGCGTGAGCGCGTCGCCGTCGGGCGCTGCCCGCAAGACGCCAGTCAGCGTCGGCGACATGCTGCGCCGCCTGGACTGGCGCGTCGAGTTGCTTGGCCTCTTAATCGTGCTGTCGGAGGCGGCGCTGGTCTATCTCGTCACCGGGGTGCTGCTCGCCGCATCGTTGCCCGGCTCGCCAGTGCTGCCGTTCTGGATCGTCGCGTTACTGCTGCTGGCCGCTCATCTTGTCCCGCATCTGCTCGATGAGTGGCGAGTCTGGAGTCCCGAGTACGAGGCCATCACCGCGCTCGCCATCGGCCTGACGACCCTGGTGGCCATCAAGGGCGGCTCGTTCGCGCATCTCTCAACGTTCAGCTCAGGCTGGCTTCGAGAGACGGCGCAGGCGTTCGCGTTTTTACCGAACGATGGTGTGCGCCCCGTGTGGGGCATCGTCGCGCTCGCGGCATACGCCTGGTGGCGAGGTCGCACGCGTGAGGAGCCCTCCATCGATAGCGCGTACACGATGCTGCGAACGGGCTCGATCGCGCTCGCGATCATCATCGTGCTCGTGCTACTCATCGCGACCGAGGGCGATCAGGCGCGGCAACGTCTCAGCGTCACGACAATCGCATTCTTTGTCATGGCCCTCGCGTCGATAGGGGTCGCGCGCCTGAAGCTGGAGGGCTTCCGGACCAGTTCCCCACTCGGGCCCCGTTGGATCGCGACGTTCGTCGCGCCGATCATGGCGGTCGTTGTGGTCGCGATCGTCGGAGCGGGCATCTTTTCGCGCCAATTTCTCGACACAGTGCTCTGGATGCTCGGGCCGCTGTTCTGGTTCCTTGGTCTCGTGTTCGACGTTTTCGTGCTGATCCTCGCAATCATCGCGCTCCTCGTGCTGACGCCGATTATCTGGCTCATTGGCGACCGCCAACCCCGCTTCAGCATCGCGACGCCCGTCCCAGGGAGTGACGGGGAACGGAGCGCGCTGGAGCGCGTGGCCGAGTCCCCTTTCCAGGCGCCGGAACCGCTACGCTACCTGATCGCGGCCCTGATCCTGTTCGCCATCGTCTCGCTGTTGACTCGCTTTATCTTTCGCAGGCGCCGCCGGCAACGCGACGCAACCGACGAGGTTCGAGAGTCGGTGCTGGACTGGGGCGATCTGTTCGGCTCCCTGGCCGCCAGGCTGCGTGGCCTGATGCCGCGGGCGCGCGTGACGGTCGACCCGTTCGCGCACCTGCGGGGCGACGACCGCTGGCGGCACACGCTGGCCATCCGCGAGACGTACCTGCGCTTGCAGGAACGCGGGGAACTCGCAGGCAGGCCCCGCCACATTCCCGAAACGGCTGATGAGTACCGCCCGGGACTCTCCAGCCGCCTTGCGACGCCCGAGGATGTCCCAGCGGCGATCGAGGTCATTACCGAACAGTATCGCCACGCTCGCTACAGCGGCGTTCCCGCGACAGCGGAAGACGCTGACGAGGTGCGGCGTGCCTGGCGTCTTGTCGAGCAGGCGCCCGCGCCGTGAAGCGCTCACCAATCCCAGTTCCGCTGCCGCGTGAAGCTCCCGCCGGGCTCTACGTCCACGTCCCGTTCTGCCGACACATCTGCCCGTACTGCGACTTCAACACGTACGCCGGTCAGGAAGCGCTGATTCCCCGTTACGTCGAGGCGCTGACCGCGGAGATGCGGGAGATGGCCGAGACTGCCGGCCCAACCGGCGACGCGCCGACCCTGTTCTTCGGTGGCGGCACGCCATCGTTGCTGGCGCCCGCACATGTCGCACGCGTTATCGAGCAGGGTCGCCTGTCCTTCAACCTGCGCGATGACGCCGAGATCACGCTTGAGGCAAATCCCGAGAATCTCGACCGAGCGTACCTGACGGCCGTGCGCGCGGCGGGTGTCAACCGCTTGTCTATCGGCGTGCAGTCGCAGCAACGGGCCGGACTGCGTGTGCTGGGTCGTGGCCATCGCTCGTTGCAGGCGGGTCAGGCATTTGCGGCAGCGCGTGCGGCGGGCTTCGATAACGTCAGCCTGGATTTCATCTTTGGCTGGCCCGGCCAGACGCTCGACGAGTGGGACGCCGACCTGAGCGTGATCCTGGAGTGGCAGCCGGACCACGTCTCGCTGTACTCGCTGATTCTGGAGCCGGGCACGCCGCTGCATGGCGCCGTCAAGCGAGGCATCCTCATCGCCCTCGACGACGACACGGCCGCGGACCAGTACGAGCGGGCCGTCGATACGTTGGGCGCGGCAGGCTGGGAGCACTACGAGGTCGCCAACTGGGCGCGCGAGCCGCGTCTCCGCTCCCGGCACAATCAGCTTTACTGGCAGAACGGACCATATCATGGCTTCGGCGCGGGCGCGCACGGCACGCTGCGCTCCACGCGGCACAGCAACGTCCTGCTGCCGATCAGATACGTTGAAGCCGTTGAAGCGGGCCAGCGTCCTGTGCCACTGTCCGAGTCGCTGTCACCGGAAACCGAGCTTGGTGAGACGATGATGCTCGGGCTCCGGCTGCTGATTGACGGCGTGTCGATGACCGCCGTCATCGCCCGCCACGGCGTCGATCCCCGCGAACGGTTCGCGTCGGAGATCACGCGCTTCGTCGAGATCGGCATGCTCGAGTGGAACGGCGATGGTCACGATCGTCTGCGCCTCACGCCGCCGGGGGCGTTGCTGGCCAACGATGTCTGCGCCGCGTTCGTTGCGACGACGTCGTAACGAGCCGGTCACGCCGCCGCGCGCCATCTTGATTCGGGCCTCTGGGGCCATTCCGCGCACCCAGGCTGCCACCCCTCGGCGCAACCAGTCCGTGCGAGCGTGGACGACCCGATGCCGTATACTCGGTAGTCATCCAATGCGATATCGCTCGCGACCGCTGTGCGTTCGAATACAGGCGTCCACCGGAGGAATGATGCTGAAGACGCTTGCGCCCGCGTTCGTCGCCGTCCTCATCGCCGGCATGTTCGTCGCGTGTGCGGGAGGCGGCGCGGATCCGACTCCCACGCAGGAGACCGCTCTCGCGCAACCCGCGACCTCCACCGCCACCACGTCCGAGCCCACCGCGACGGCAACAGTCCCCGCGGCGACCGCGACTGCGACGGAGCCAGCGTCGCCGACACCTGCGCCGACCCGCACGCCCGGAGCCGCTCCGACCCGGCTGATCCCAACAGCGACCCCGACGCCGACGCCGACTCCGACAGCCACGCCGGAGCAGGGCGATGAGGTCGCGCAGCTGCTCGGATTTGCGGCGCTGACTGCCGACGATCTTGGCGGTGATTGGGCGCTCGACTCCACCGAGGTTCCCGATCTGGTCGGCGACGAGTCAACCGCGATCTGCGGACAGCCTCGCTT
>DATKCN010000303.1:0-10687 GCA_035513175.1 Thermomicrobiales bacterium | reverse complement strand
CTCGCACAGATACGACTTGCGGCCGCGGACGCAACGTATCGTGCACGGCCCACTGTTGGGCTTCCGATGCCCCTAACGGCGACACGAGCATACCACTCAGCGCCGCCATGCGAATCATTCTCATTGATCTGCCGCCGCGTACGAGTCGGACACTGGCCCGCGCCACCAGCGAAGGCCTGAAACAAGGGGTGCCGCCAAGGTGTGGGGCGTTGGCGGTTATTGCAAACTGCGCGCCGAAAAACTGCATCGGGATCGCAAGGCCTCGTCGATCGAAGACGCAACCGGCTGGCGTACCACTCATGCCCAGATGCCACCCGTCTCGCCCAGAATGCCCAATACCTGCTGCTGTACGTTGTGGTCCCAGTACGTCTCCGCGTGATTGATCGCGTTCGTCCGCTGTATCGACCACGGCAGGTGCGATCGGCTCTCCGCGACGAGCATGTCTCCCCGTCCCGGCGTGATCTCTTCGGTGAAGTTCGGCAGGCTGTTCAGGAGCGGCGAAATGCCGGGCACTTCCACCATCGTAATGGTGTGATGAAAGGGCGGCAGGTGCCACTGCGGAACCGCGCTGCCGAGCGTGTACAACCAGCTCCGCACCCTGCTCAGAAGCACGCTGCTTCCGCCGAACGTGTAGTATTCCGTATTGGGCAGCGACTGTTCGCCAGCCTCGAGATCCGTTAGAAAGGCGCTCCCAACAGCAAGCTCCTGAAAGGCGGGCAGGTTCACGATTTCCTCCAGCCATCCGAGAACGGCGTCAACCACTTCGGTCGGTAGAGTGCCGCGTAACGACTGAATGACTCCGTTGATGGTCGATGCCGCGCTCGCGAGGGCGCTACCCTGATGAGGTGCATGGAGAGTGATGATTTTCGTCAGGTGTCCAACGCGCGACGCATTCGTGAAGTTGTCCTTGACGAACTTTCGAATCAGTACTCCGCCCCGGCTCTGCGTGAGCACGACGATCCGATCGTTGCCGAATCGCTTGCGGAGATTGTCGATCACGACTCCAAGCTCCTCCACCGGTCGCGCCAGCAATCCCGTGTTGTCGATCTGGGAGTACCGCGCAGTCCGGAACCGGTGGGCCGAGAGCACAGTGACCCAGTCCCGGTCACCAATGTCCGCTCTTTCCGGATCGAGCTCGAACGACCACACCCCGATGCCGGGATAGATGCGCCAGCCGACATCGCGCGGGGGATCGAGCGGAGCATCGTAATCGAAATGCCGATCCGGGGCGGTTTCTGGAGTCGTCCAGGCGATCTCGCTGTCGCCGGTACCGTGGAGAAGAAGAATGATCGGCTTATCGCCGTCTCCGTCGGTGATCAGTACGCTCTTGCTCTGGTCAGCGAACTCGTACTTGATCGGTTCCATCAGTCGATTCTCGCCACGAACACGTCCGTAATCACGCGGAGCGTTTCCGTGGTATTGAGGGTAACCGTCTGCGAAGTCGTCAGGATCTCGTTTTCAGGGGGCAGATCGGAATCATCCTCGACCACTAGCACAGGCTTCCCGTTTTCAGTGCGCAAGTGCTTGATGAACGTGAGTCGGCGATCGGGGTGCTGCTTCTGATGCTCGGCAACCAGCCGTCGCACCTGATCGGGTAGCTCCGAAACCGTTAGGGGCCGTTCCTGCGGTGTGTGGAGCGCCGCACTCGCTGGCTGGCTCCCCGCCCCGCGCCAGAGCCGGTACAAGTTGCGGTAGCTGGCGCGAAAGCGCCGAATCAACTCACGGGCCTCGGAGTTCTCCTGCATCGCCGTCATTGGTCCCTCCAGTCGATTGAGAAAATCTGGCTCCCCTCGATGCGCTGTCAACGCCACGAGGGAGGATCTGGACGGGTCTGCAGAAGCGCGCGAGCGCAGTCCCCGCGCCTTGCATCGCCAATGCTGCTTCCCATATTCGCAGAAGACTACGGCGGTGAACCATGCAACACGCGAAGGCTGCGGAAGCGCGGCTGGACAGCGACGGTGATGCGCAGGAGAGGGCCGAGCTCGCCCTGGCATTTGGCATTCGCCCCCACGAGCGTGTGCTCGACGTCGGCTGCGGTGCACAGCCGTTTCCGCTCGCGAGCCACTTGAGCGATCTCTCGTTGCGCGACAGCTCCGAGCGCTTCGGAATTCCGGTTCCGTTGGACCACCGGCCGTTCACGGAATGCTCAGTCGCATCGTTGCCTTTCCGCACCCGCTCTTTCGACTTCGCGTACTGCACACACGTGCTCGAGCACGTGGCCGACCCGGCGAGCGCATGCGTGGAGCTGATGCGCGTGTCGAAGCGCGGCTTCATCGAGTGTCCTCGCTCCTGGTTCGAGCTCGCGTGCAGCTCCGACGAGCATCGTTGGCTCGTTGATCACGAGGGCGACGTCCTCCTGTTTCGTGAGAAGCTGCCTGAGGAATATCAGGATCTGCTCGGGATGCGCCACACGATGCTTGCGCGGCTCGGAGACCCGCGATTCGTGAAATACTGGAACCGGCCGGCGATTCGCTCCGTGCGTTGCGTTCAATTCTCGTGGTCGGGTGCATTCACGGTGCGCGTGCTCACGCGGCGCGAGCGGCGGCATGGCTGTACGGGCGAGCGCCTGGCTGCCTGGGCTACGCTTTGGCGCAGGACTCATTGGCGGAACGACCGTGAGGAGCTGGCTGCTGAGGTCGCGCGCGCGCGGGTGAACGGGAGGTGACCAGCCTGACCTGGAGCGACACGAGCCGGGAGATTCTCGAGCGGAGAGAAGACTATCTGCACACCTGGCAGCCAGTGATCAGCGAGTTTGTCGCCGGGAGCACGGCGTGCTATATGTCGGAGATCGAGGGCTTCATCGGTGAGCTGCGTGGGAGCGCTCTCACCGCCGAGTTCGCGTCGGGGCTGCTCGATCAGGTTGGAGAATACCTGGAGTGGCTGCAGTGGCTGACCTGGAACGTGGCGACCCTGGCACCATTGGTAGAGGACGATCTTTCAATCGCCACGCGGCGTTTCGGACTCGCCGCACTGGCGTACGCCGGGGGACGGCTGGTCGACGACGGCATCGACGGTCACCTGCATTTCAAGGGTCGTCGGCACACGGTGGTGGCATCGGCCTCGGCCAGCTTGCCGCTGAAGGCTCACGGCGCCGGGGCGCACTCTGTCTTCATCGGCTTCTGCGCATACCAGCGTGCGCTTCGCCGCCTGCGGGACATCCGCGAACCCGATATCGCACGCACCATCGAACGCCTCTTCGTGAGGATCTCGAGCGGGATTTTGGCTGAGTCACACGCGCCAACCGCGGTCAGCCGGGACGCATACGAAAGCATCGTGCGCCGCAAAGCCGTCGCTTACAACATGATTCTCTCCCGCACGCTGTTGTCCAGCGTGCGGACGGAGCGGCGTCTGTCGTTGCTGCGCTGTTTACATGAGCTGGACGCGCTCGCTCAGCTCATCAACGACCGGCGCGATGAGAAGGACGACCGTCAGCGCGCGCAGTTGAACGCGTTCCTGTGCGGTGCCTACGACCGTGACGCCTATCCGGAATCCGCGCGCGTCCGCGTGTCGAAGTTGTGGGTGCGCGCCTCGTCGCTGTCCGTGACGGCGCGCGGCGCGGTAGCCGCCCTGCTCGCGCATCTCATCACGAACCTCGATGATCTGCCTGCTCCACGGCCGTCGAGCACAGTCCTCCCGGTCGGTCCACGACTTCTCTCCTCGGCGATCGGCGATGGTCTGGCGTTCCTGGCCGAGACGCAGAGAGTAACCGGAGAGTTCACGACCTGTTACGGCGTCGATACTAGATTGAGCCTGCCCGTGCGCCGCGAGTCGCCATTCGCGACCGCCATGGTACTGCTGGCCTTATCGCGCATCGCTGGCGCGGTGACACTGCCGTTCGCGCGGCGGGCGGTGCGGTATCTCGCGAGCGCCCGCCGCGCGGATGGCACGGTATGCTTTCTCGTTCACGGCATTGACCCCGACCTCGACGACACCGCGCTGGTGAACTGGGCGGTGCAGACCTACGGCGACGGCGAGTTCGCGGAGCTGGCCCGCCGCATCGCGACAATGGAGCGCAAGTCGGGGCTCTTCTCCACCTGGCTCCGCCCGCGAAAAGAGGACCCTAACGACGTAGATCCCTGCGTTTCTGCGAACGTCGTTCGTTTTCTCGCGCGCAATGGCATCACCTGCATCGACACGGTCGGGGCGCTCGCCGCCGCTCTCGACGACGAGCGTTACGACCACGGCACGCTGTACTACGAATCGCCTGTTGCCCTGCCCTATCTGGCCTCCTCGCTGCCAGCCTATCTCGTGAATGCCCTCGGCGACGAGGCTGCCTGGCGGCGGCGATGTGATGCCCTCCTCGCCAGGCACGCAGCCGGCGAGCTGAACAGCATCGCCGACGTGGCGATGCTCGTCAGCCTGGCGTGTGCGGTCGGGCAAGGAGACGCGACGACGGCATTGCGGGACGAATTGCTCGGCGCCCAGCTGCCGCAGGGCGGTTGGCCGCCGTGCGCCGTGTTTCGCGCCTTTCGCTATTGGGGTAGCGCCGCGTTGACCACGGCCCTGGCCGTCGAGGCGCTCAGCGCCGTCGCGCGCCTCCCAGTCTCGAGCGACCGCGCCCGCGCCGCTCGCGTGCTGACATGACGGCGAACGCGAACTGCCCGGTCCACGACACCATCACGTTGCGCGCCCGCCTAACGCTGATCTCATTCCAATGAAGCAGGAACGCCGGCTGGCGCATCCAGTCGAAGATGGAGTACTGGATGCCGAGGAAGTCCCGCCGCTCCTCGGGCAGCTTCTCTCGAAAGATCAGCACCTGCGCTTCATGATCGACGAGCCAGCGATGGTCCTCCGAACTGAAAGCGTACTCCACCCAGCTCCTGGGACACTCGATGTATCCGCTGAGGCCCACTCTCATGAGCTCCCGGCAGGCTGCCTCCGGATCCGCGACGTGCTCGAGAACGTGACGGCAGAAAATGAAGTCGAACGCCCCATCGCGAAACGGAAGACGTTCGACGGAGCACCGCACGAAGGGCCGGGCCCATGTTGGGATGGGCCGGCGTGGCCCACCCCAAGTCGTATCCGCGGCAATGTCGGCGAGGATGGTCGCAGCGGCATGCGGTCGGGCGCCGCAGCCGATGTCGAGTACGCGTTGCGCCCGCCCGCACCCTGCCGGTGGCATCACGCCTCGATCAGAGCTCGCTTCAGAAATTCGCTGCGCTCCCATCGCTGCAGAAACGGGGCGAGGTGCTCCGGGGCGAGAGGCTCGCGCCGTAGCGACGACAGAAGTCGCGACCAGAATCTCAGCCACTGGCGGCCTTCAGCCGCGAGGTGGTCGGCGGCCGACGCGCGATGGAGGTAGCGCATGAGCGCCGCACACACCTGCTCGAGCCGCTCGAGGTCGGCCTCACCAGCCCGTAAGGCGTCGGTCGCCTCGGCGAGCGCTCGTGCCGCCTCGCAGCCTGGGGCGTCGCGCCTCGCTGCTCGCGCGCGCAACACACGCGCCGCCGCCTCTGGAAGACCCTGCTGAAAGTCATCGATCAGGCAGTAGAATGCGTGACGGCTGGGCACCCAGAACTCGCGATTGTCCTTGAGCGCGACCACGATGGTCGGCGTGCCGAACAACGGGACGAGGTGCGCAGTGAAGGTATCGATCGTCAGGCACACATCGACCGAGTCGAGCGAGGCGACAAGACAGTCCACGGCATTGAACGATGTCAGCGGTCGCCCGCCCGGCGCGGTCAACGCCACCGCGTGCACCCCCTTCTCCTCTTGCAGCGACGCACAGAGGCGGGCCGCATCTGCGCGGCTGGCCTCATGCACGCCCGGGAATACGCGGACCTCGATCGCCCGACGGCTTCCAAGTCGTCCGCGAATCGCCTGGAGCGCGCTTCGCCAGTCGTCGGGTGTGAGCGGGACGTGCTTTGACGACGTGGCGTTGATCAGAATGACCGGCGTGCGGCGCGCCGCAGCCGCCGGAGGTGGCGAACGCAGTGGCAGCCATGGGTTCCGGTCGTCGTTGTGTCCGGTGAGGCGTCTGGTGAGCCGGTGCACGAAACGGTAGTTGCCTGTCTCCCTGATATCGCTCGATTGGTCCATCTCCACCCAGGGAGAATCTCCTCGCGCGGCCCACGCGCAGCGCATGCCCAGGGAGATTTCGACCACATCGCGGCGGCCGCCCCGAGGGATGACGCCGTCGTGAAGATCGTATCCGCCGAAATCGAGGACGACGATCAGCTCATTCGCCGCGGCTGATGCTCCGGACGTCGCCAGGTGCGCAAAGGGTCGATGCGGCCTGCCGCAGTAGTGGCGATGCCGTGCGTCAGGCAGTAGGTGGCGCCAGAGCCCGGGATAAAGGTCGAAGATCGTAAGTGATGCCGCCGGGTATCTCTGCGCCAGACCCCGCAGCAGCTGGAGGAACGTGATCTCGTCGCCCAGCCCCAGTCCCGGTCCGACAATGACAGTGATGGTCGCATAGTCGGCGCGGAGCGCGCTCACCGGCCGGCGCACGTAGAGCGAACGTCGTCCGCCGTCCATCTCCCTGCCACCGATTCGTTGAAGCTCGCTCAGGACCTGCCGCGCGACCGACGTAGCGTTCTGCGGCACCTGCCTTGCTATCAGGGCTTGCAGGTGCTCAGTCGCCTCCGTTGTCGCCACCGCCGCGGACGAACCGCCTGGCATGTACCCCGCCAGCCGCGCGCTCGACTCGATGAGCATTTCCAGGAACTCGCGGTTCCCGCGCTCGATCGGACGAGATGCTATGACGGTTTCGTAGATCCGGAGCATTCGCATCGACTCGCGGACGCCCAGCACACCGTGAGCATTGCGTGACGGATCCGACGGCGCGCGCGCATCGGCAGTTTCCATCGCCGAGAATGGAGCGCGCGAACGCCGCCGCGTCCGGCCGTTCAAGCGTAATGAAGATTCAGTACCAGATGGAGAACGGATCAAAGCCCCCTCGCTTGTCGTCGCCTCCGCCCGCGCTATCCGGAAATCCCATGTCGTCCAGCTTGTCCTGGCGCGGCGCGAGCGGCTGCGTGACCGAAGTCAGTCCGTTTATCGCCAGGCGCGGATTCTTGGGATCGTGCAGCACTTCGAGGCTCAGCAGCACGCGCTGGATGTGCTCCAACCAGTCCGACTTGGCGATCCAGGCGACATCCACTTCGAACGTGCCAAAGAGCGTGTCATCCTGCACTTCGACCCGGCGTGTCGCGACGACATCGAAATACGTCTGTTCTACGGCGTCGAACAACGCCCGCAGCGCCTCGAGGAGTTGCGCGAGCGAGTAGAACTTCCCGTCGGCGTTGATCTTCGGATTGGGACGGAACAGTTCCTTGATCGCGGCGACATTCTTGTCCTCGAACCCCCGCTTGAGACGCAGCAGGAGATCGGTCAATTCCATTGTTCGATCATCATCTTTCATGGAGCCATCGTCTTTCGGCGTTCTCACGGAACCACCTCCCTTTGGCGTTTGCAGCCGATCAGAGTTGGAAGAACTTGATACCACAGCGCGATGGGATCGTCCGTTCGACGCGAAGGCGCCGAGTCCGACTCCAGAGGCGTACAGCCCGCCGGACATGGGGGATCCCGATGTAATCGTGACACACTAGAGCGCGCGGACCGTGCGACGAGAGGCCGCTACTGCCGAAACTGAGATCGAGGTAGCAGCCCAGGAAGGTGTGGTCACCGTCGACGACGAGCAGGTCGATGGAGCCATAGGGCGGAAGCCGCGTCAGCTGCCAGGTCGGGGCATCCGGCAAGCGCATTCGGCCCGAGTCGAGCGGCACGGTGGAATAACCGCGCACGAACGTGACGTGGTCCCCGAGCCGCGCATGGGCGACGGCCTTGCGCGCCGTGGCAACCGGCTCGGCAATACCGAAGTATTCGTCAGGTTCCGGGTCGATCGTCCAGATGCGTCCGGACCCGTTGTCGCGGAGTCCTAACGCCATCGCAACCGTCGACGTCCCGATCGCCGTGCCCGTTTGCACGATGACGCGCGGTCGCAGGATGCGCACGCACAGGTACAGGAAGCCGAGAAAGCCTCGCAGGTCCTCGTCGCTGAGCGAACACGGGAAGACGCGCGAGTAGATTGCGCTCACGTCGTGCAGTACGCGCCAACTCTGGCGAGGCGACGCCCGGAACGATCGGAAAAGGAGTTGCGCCGGGTCTGCCGGGGGGAGCGCGCGCGCGCGTCCTGGCTCGTTCACCGCACTCTCCGGCTCAGATACCTTGACAACTGAATGAGGCGCTCCCGCTGTGGCGACTCCGGAAGGAGGAGCAGGTGCTGAGCTGCGGCCTCGATCATTCCAGTCGCGGTGCGCTCGGCGAACGCGGCTGCTCCCACCTTACGATACAGCGACAGCACCCACTCGACCTCGTCACGCTGTGTCGAACGTCGGCTCTTGGCCAGGATGCGACGCAGCCTGACACGCTCCTCGGGCGTCGAGTTGTTCATCGCGTACACGGCGTGCACGGTAATCTTTCCCTCGACTATGTCCGACCCGATCTGTCTGCCCTTGCCGCCGGTGAGATCGAGACTGTCGTCCTTGATCTGAAATGCCACGCCTGCAAGCCGCGCGTAGCGGCGCAGCAGTTCCAGATGCGCCGGACTCCCTCCACCGATGAGTCCACCGCCCACCACCGCCATCGCCAGAAAGGCACCGGTCTTCATGCGGGTGCAGGTGATGTAATCGGCTACGCTGAAGGTCTCACGTGTGCGCAGATTGATGTCGATACTCTGCCCGACGGTCATCTCGAGGCCATATTGGGCAACGATGTCGAGGAGCTTCAACTTGACGGCGTCGGGATAAGGCGCTCGCAGAATGGACAGCGAACCGAGCGGGATGAACGCATCCCCGATGTTGATGGCGTGTGGAACGCCATATTGCTTCCACAGGGCAGGCCGGGATCGTCGTTCGGTATCGCCATCGGCGATGTCGTCGTGAATCAACGTGAGATTCTGTATGTGCTCGATGGCGGCCGCGTATGCCAGCGCGCGCGTGTAATCGGCGCCGAATAGCTCGCAGCACACGACGCACAAGGCCGCCCGAATGCGCTTACCCCCGGTATGGATCTGTGCCGCAACGCCCGCGCGCAGCGTCTCGACATCCGGTACCAGTGCCACCGCCTCGCGCATGTACGGGACCAGCTGCCTATCGACGTCCTTCAGGTACTGCTCGATCGACGGATCGTAGGCCGGATCGCTGCGCACTTCCTCGATCGCGATTCTCTCGGGAATCGTGAGCGCGATATTCTTCGTGTGCAGCCTGCCGGGCGCGTTGCGCGATCGGCCATTGCCCGAGACGGCATGGCCAGGCGCGACGCGCGCGGGTACGATGTCGGCGTTCACTCCGTCGATGGGGCGCGAATCGGTCATCCTCTGGCGCCGCGCGACAGGCCGGCCATCGCGCCGCTCGAGAGGCGGGCTGCCGTCTGCGCTGCTCTCCCGGCAACGAATACCGACATTCCGACGCTTTGCCCGGCTGCGCGGGATACGTTAGGCGACACGCGATGCATCATTCCGATCATTGCCAGGGCCGATCTCGCCGCCACATCGCTTCGCGAAAGCTGCACGGCGGCACCTAGCGCGAGCGATGCCATGCGCTCCGTGCGCGCCAACATCAGCGAAACGGCGAACTCCGTAAGCGCGCTGGCGCGCGCCGTCACTGCCTGCACCAGGTCGGTGGTCACGACATGTCCTCCAGATCTCGTTTCTTCGTCGAGGGCGATATCATGCGGCCCACTGAACGGATCGTCAAGCGGCCTCGGCACGTGCAGCGAGCAGCGCGCAGAAAGTTCGGCGCCAGCACCTTCCTGTTCAGGTCGCTATTTGGGAGCACAGTTTCATCCTTCCGGTTCCACCTTCCGAATGCGATAAACCCTTCCGCGCCGATCATCGGTTACGATCAGCGAGCCGTCTCGCTCAATCGCGACCCCGGCGGGACGATGGCCACCGAATCCCTCGGCGAACACCTCCCAGGAGCTCGTCGGAAGGCCGTCGCGGAATGGCTGAAAGACGATGTTGAATCCCTGCTGTGGAAGCGGAGCGCGGTCGAAGGAGCCGTGGAACGCGATGAATGCACCGTTCCGGTACTTCTCCGGAAACGCCTGTGACACATTGAAGACCATCGCGTTAGGCGCCCAGTGGGCGGGATAGGTCGTCTGCGGCTGGTCGACGGTGGCACAGCGCCCCTGGGTTTGGCCGTCGCCGCCGTATTCGGGCGCCAGAACCTTCATGTTCAGGTCGCGGTCATGGTAGCAATACGGCCACCCGTAATCAGCGCCGCGTTCCAGCCTGAACATCTCCTCTCCCGGATTTTCGGCGTTCTTCTCGTCGGTATAGATTGGGTGAGTCGCCCGCCATAGCAGGGCCAGGTGGTCGCGGCCGTGCTGAACACCCCATGGCTGTCCCGAGGAATCCACCGCGATGGCGATGATGTTGCGGGTGCCGGTTGCCCAGCGCTCTCCGTCAGCCTGCGTCTGGCCAAGTTTGGTGGCGTCGAAACGCCAGATGCCGCCGGAGACCTCGAGTAGCGGACATGGATCCTGTCCGGGCGACCCAGGCAGCCTGTTCTCCACCTGACAGGCGTTGGAAGGTGCGCCTATGTTCACGAACAGGCTGCCATCGGGCGCGATCGCGAACGTCTTGTCGCTGTGCCCTCCGCTGGCATGCAGCTGGGAGACTACCGTATCCGGCGCCCCTGCTGGCTCGAGCGCGCCGTCGGGCCAACGCCAGCGAACGATCGCC
>DATKCN010000302.1:0-6153 GCA_035513175.1 Thermomicrobiales bacterium | reverse complement strand
GCGTCGGCGCCGAGCGTCGCGGCGCGCTTCGAGGCGGCAATGGTGGCGCGCGTGGATTCGCGGCCGGTGCCGACGAGCAGTGGCCGGCCTCGGGGAACCCGCGCGCGCACGACCGCGATCACCCGATCGGCCTCGTCGTCGTCGAGCTGGGCGGCTTCCCCGTTCGAGCCGAGCACCACCAGACCCGTCAGTGGGCTCGCCAGATAGCGATCGACGTTGGAGGCGATCGCCTGTTCGTCAACGACGCCGTCGGCATGGAACGGCGTCACGATGGGGGTGTAGATGCCTGCGAATTGGTGGGTCATAGGCCTGTCGGCTTTCAGTGGCCGGCACCCGCGGGCGGTCGATCCGTCAGGCGCGCCGAATGAGGTTCGATCCGATCTTATCTGATTGCAGAACCACGTTCGCGACGAGGACGACGAGAAAAATTGCCACCGCCGGGGCCAGCGTCCAGGGGAACCGCTGCATCGCGTTGGGATTCGCCGCCTCGATCAGCATCGTGCCCCAGGAGGCGACGTGCTCCGGGAAGCCGAGCCCGACATACGACAGCGTCGCCTCCCCGAGAATGAACGCCGGCAGCAGCAGCGTGAACTGCACGAGCAGGTACCCCGCGCACGCAGGAAGGAGATGGCGCGCGACGATCCGTCCGGTGCCGGCGCCCAGCGACCGCGCCGCGACGACGTACTCGCGCTCGCGCTCCGCCGCCACGATCCCGCGCACGCCCCGGGCGACGAACGGCCACCCGACCAGCGCGAAGATCCCGGCCATCATCACGAACACGGTCGGGGGCGCCAGCGCCAGCGGCAGCAGGGCCCGCAACACCAGCGCGACGTAGATCACCGGAAGCACCACGACGAAGTCCACCGAACGCATTGCCGCTTCGTCCACCCAGCCGCCACGGTACCCCGCGACCCCGCCAATGGCGGCGCCCATCAGGAGCGCCCCCAGCGCCGCCACCAGCGACAGGCTGAGCGACAGCCTGGCGCCATGCAGCAAACGCGACAGCAGATCACGGCCGTAGCTGTCTGCGCCAAGCAGAAACACCGGATCGACGGCGTCAGAGTCGAACCACGGCAGCGGACGCGGCCGATCCCGATCCTCGGCATACCGTTGCGACAGCTGATCGGTCATTTCGATCGCGTACACGAAGGGCGTACGCCACCCGCCGGCGTCGATCACATGAGGCCGCATGGGCGGTGCATACAGGAAGCGGCGGTATTGCGTCTCCGGGCTGTAGGGCGCCAGCCAGGGAGCGGCCACGGCGATGATTCCCAGGGCGGCGAGCAAGAGCGCGACCCGTCGCGTCATGATCGCGCCTCCATGTGGGCGCGCGGATCGGCGACAGCGAGCAGCACGTCGGCGAGGAACGTCCCGACCGCGAGGCAGAACGCTCCGGCGGCGGCACAGCCCGCCACAAGGTAGAGATCGCGTGCGCGCAGCGCGTCGTACATCAGCCGGCCGAGCCCCGGCCACGCGGTGACGACCTCGACGATGAACGAGCCGCTGAAGAGCGAGCCGATCATGAGGCCATAGAGTCCGAGCACAGCGCCGAGCGAGACGCGCCAGCCGTGTCTCAGCATGGCCTGGTCAGACGACAAACCGCGCGCCTCAGCCGCGCGGACGAACGGCTGGCGTATAGCGTCGCTCATCGCCTGTCCCTGCAGCCGTTCGAGCGTCGCCGCCAGCGGCAATGCCAGCGCGAGCGCGGGCAGCGGGATGTGGTGCGCGACATCGGCCATCCAGCCCGCCCAGGACATTTCCGACGCGCCGGCGGACATCATGCCGCCGACCGGGAACCAGCCCGTGCGGGCGGCAAACAACACCATCACCAGCGACGCGATGAGCGGCGGCATCGACAACATCACCACCGAGAGCGTGCGGACGACGCGCACGCCGGCGCCGCGCTGGCGGGTGCCGGTGTAGATGCCGAGGGGAATACCAAGCACAGTGGCGACGCCCAGCGCCGCGGCGGCGAGCACGGCCGTATTCAACGCGCGTTCGCCCAGCAGGCCCGCCACGGGGCGCGAGTACAGGAGCGACTGGCCGAAGTCGAGCCGGACCGCGCGACTTACCCAGTCGGCATACTGTGCGGCCACCGGGCGGTCGAGACCGAGTTGCGTGCGCCGTGCGGCCATCAGCTCGGGGTCGCCAAAGGTGCCATCCGCCGCGAAGTCGCCCGGGGAGAGCAGCGTCAGCAAGAGCGCTGCGGACGACGCGACGAAGGTCAGCAGCAGCGCGAACAGCGCACGCCGCAACAGAAAGCGGCCCAGGGTCATGCGATTAGCGCGACGTCCCGCCGTCCCTTATCGCCAGCGTGTCGGCACTCCAGATGATCTCCGGGGGCGTGAGCGCTGGATACAGGTTGATGAGGCGGGCGCTGGCGGCGATGTACACGCGTGGCGCCGCGAAGTACAGAATTGGGAGGTTCTCGGCAAAAATCCGCTGAACCTCGTTGAACAGACGCCGGCGCTCGTCCATGTCGATCGTCGCCGACTGCCTGATCATGAGCTCGTCGATCTGGCGTTCCCAATCGGTGGCTGGCGCCTTCTGTCCTATGTTCCACAGGTGCACGCCGCCGCTGCTCAACCAGAAGTCCTTCGAGTTGGCCGGATCGGTGTCGCTCGCGAAGAACTGGACGAAGGCCGCGTCGAAGTCGCCCCCGACGATACGCTGCAGGATCGAGTTGGGCTCGAGCGGGACGATGTCGACGGCGACGCCAAGCTGACGGAGGTCATCTCGAATGACCGCCGCGCTGCGCTCGAGCACGGCGTTGCCGCGAAACACCAGCGCGGTAAAGCGTGCCTCATTGCCGCGTTCGTCTTCGAGCCATTCGTCCTGATCGCGGTTGGCCAGGCCGAGGCCGGCGAGCAACGCACGTGCCTTCTCGCGCGAAAACTCGTAGCGCGGCACGCTCGCCCAGAACCAGTCCTTGTTGCCCGGCGTAATCGGACCATGAATTGGCACCGCCGTGCCCAGGAAGACCGCATCGGAGAAGGCCTCACGATCGATGGCGTGTGACAGCGCCTGCCTGAATTCCTTGCGATTGAACCAGGCGCCACGCGGATCCTTCGCCCAGCGCTCCGGGCGGAGGTTGAAGACGAACGAGTCGGCGTTGGGGCTCACGCCGAGCTCTTCGATCTGCAGGCGGCCCTGCAGCTCGAGCGGCCGCAGCGTGGCCAGATCCGACGGGCGCAGCCCGTGCTGCATGAAATCAGTCCGCCCGGACTGCAGCCGCACGACCTCGGCCTCCTGGTCAGGCACGAGTTCGATGGTCAGCCGATCGAGATAGGGCAGCTGAACCTCGCGCTCGTCGCGGCGCCAGTAGTGGGGATTGCGGTCGAACACCATGCGCTGCGCCGGCGCGTACTGCGTCAGCATGAACGGCCCCATCGACACGAGCTCCGATGGTGGCGTATCAGCCGTCCACGCCTTGGCGAACTCGCCCGCCGCCAGCGCCGCCTCGAGCTTGTGCTTCGGAAAGATCGGGAGGTTGTCGAGAATGCGGATGCCGGGTGCGAAGACTCCGGGAAACGTGACCACCACGGTGCGGGCGTCCGGCGCGGAGCGGGCCAGCGGCTGGCCGCCGGGCTTGAGCGCGGACGCCAGCGAGCTTTGCGTGCGCGGGTCGTACACGGCATCAAGCGTAAACAGCACGTCGGCGGAGGTGAAGGGCACGCCGTCCGACCACCGCAGCCCGTCGCGAAGCCTCAACGTAAAAATTTGGTTGTCGGGGGAGGCCTCCCAGCGCTCTGCGAGCCACGGTTCGAGCTGCTGGGTGACGCGGTCGATGCGTACGAGCTTGCCGAGCGTCAGCATCGAGACGATCTCGGTGGCGATCTGCCCGTGGACCAGCCGGTTGAACGATCGGGGATCGGTTCGCGTGGAGGCGACGGCGCTGCCGCCGCGCGTCGGGACGGGCGCGGCGGCGGGGAGCAGGGCCGACGGCGGCGGGGTCCGGTCGCGATTGAGCAGCCAGTACGGAATGAGGATGGCGGCAACGATGAGAATCGTCAGCAGTGCGCGCGAGTGTCGGTTCACTTGTTGGCTACCCGGCTAATTTCTTGGCCGCTCCGCGCGATCGCCCGAGGCAGGCGGCTCATATGGTTGTTTCTGCGGAACGTGTGCAGAAACTGCAAACAATCTGATGCTCAACAGGGCGAGGGCAATGGCTTGGCCGAGCCCGACCGTTCGGCTCATCCGTGCCTGCCGCCATCCTAGTGCATTAAACCGTTCAAAGGCAACGATTTAGGTCAGCTGCTGGGCGTTCGCACTCGAGTGGCACCGGCCGTGCCATAGGGAGCGGTGGAGGTTGACTCATCAATGGTCCCTGCAGTTCTTGACCAGCCTTTACGAACGTTTCAGCCGCAGCTCGGACGCAGCGTGACGATTGACCAGGCTGCCCAGCTTCTCGGCGTCTCACGGCGGACGGTTTACTACCGCATTCGAGAAGGGCGGCTCCGGACGATCCGGACGCCGGGCGGTTCGCAACGGGTGCTCATCGAATCCGTGCACGGAGCGCGTCACGGGTAACGAGACCGAGGTCCCTCAGATGTTTCGGTTCGGAGGTTCAATGAAACTTACGCTGTCGACCAACGCGAGACCTCTTCCCCCCAGCGGGTTGCGGTCGCCGTGTGTGGTCGCGCTCGTCATCGCCGTCGCGCTCGTGGCGACCGCGCGTCCCGCCGACGCGCAGAGCGCCCGAGCGCGCCTCTCACGTGACCTTGCGGCGCAGCTGACGCAGAGCGCTCCCGCGCCCGCTTCGATCGATGTCATCGTCTCGGGCACCGCCGCGTTCATCGAACGTCTGGCGGCACGGCACGGAGCGGTGATCCAGAAGTCGTTGACGCATGGCGCGGTGCTCCGCGTCTCCCTCGAGGGCCTGCGGAGCCTGGCCGACGATGCCGAGGCCGGCGCCGTGACCGGTGACGCGGTGATGCGATCGCAGCTGGCGCTGGTGACGGAACAGACGGGCGCGGCCGCGGCCTGGGCCGGTGACATCGCGGAGCTGGGCGCGGTGATGGGAACGGGCGTTGGCGTGGCGATTGTCGATTCCGGGATCGACCGGCACACGGCGCTCTCCGGACGCATCGTCGCGAGTGTGGACTTCACGCAGCGTGGGGGCAAGGGCGTGGACCAGTATGGACACGGGACTCATGTGGCCGGGATCGTGGCCGCGGGGGCGCCGCACAAGGACACCGGCGAAGCGCCGGTCGGCATGGCGCCGGGCGCCCATCTCATCAACGTGAAGGTGCTCGACGAGACGGGGCGGGGCGTGGCGAGCAACGTCATCGCGGGCATCGACTGGGTGGTGGCGCATCGCGAGCAGTTTGCCATCCGCGTGATCAATCTGTCGCTGGGCATGGTGCCGACCCAGTCGTGGCGCGACGATCCGGTCTGCCAGGCCGTCGAGCGCGCCGTGCGTGCGGGGCTGGTCGTGGTCGCGTCGGCGGGAAACCACGGGCAGACGGCGGACGGCCGGATGATTCTGGGCGGTGTCACCTCGCCGGGCATTTCTCCGTTTGCCATCACAGTGGGTGCGCTGCGCACCAACGGCACGGTGGACAGCGGGGATGACTACGTGGCGCCGTGGAGCTCGAAAGGGCCGACGGCGGTCGATCGGCTGATCAAGCCGGACGTCGTGGCGCCGGGCAGCCTAGTGGTGTCGCTGCTGGCGCCGGGGTCGGCGCTGGCGCAGCAGTTTCCCGAGCGGCAGGTGCTGGGCAGCGGGCTGAACGGCTACTTCGCGCTGAGTGGCACGAGCCAGGCCGCGGCGGTGGTGAGCGGGGCGACGGCGCTGCTGCTGGAGTCGCAGCCGAGCCTGCACCCCTTCCAGGTGAAGGTGCTGCTGCAGGCGAGCGCGCGGTTTATGCCGGAGGAGGGGTTATTGGGGGGTGGTGCGGGGGCGGTTGCCTTGGGCTCGCTGCTCTCAGAGCTTAAACCATTCACATATCTAGGGAAGCCCGCTTTCCCGGTGTCTGCCATGGACCCGGCGAGCGACTCCATCATCTGGAGCGATTCCATCATCTGGAGCGATTCCATCATCTGGAGCGATTCCATCATCTGGAGCGATTCCATCATCTGGAGCGACTCCATCATCTGGAGCGACTCCATCATCTGGAGCGACTCCATCATCTGGAGCGACTCCATCATCTG
>DATKCN010000301.1:0-7392 GCA_035513175.1 Thermomicrobiales bacterium | reverse complement strand
GAATCGATGCAAGTCGCCATCCCACTCGTGAGAATCTCCTGCGGGCTCCGAATTCATGTCAGCCAATCACTTCCAGGACGCATTAACCTGGTCGGGGTCGCGTCCCCACAACTGTACTGCGCTGCGCTCGAACGGTATGCTATCCGGGCGTACGTTCATGCCGGGCGCGCCCGTGAGGAGCTCCATCTTGCCGTCGCCGCGCACACGCGTCGCCGTTGCGCTCGCCATTATCGTCGGCGCCGCCTCGTTGCCGGCGTTCGCGCCCATCCCGGCCGAGGCCGAGTCACCGTGGCATGCCGCCTTCCAACGCACCTGGCAGCGCGCCGACAAGCCCATCTACGACCTCCAGATCAGCCGCACCTGGCTGTGGGGCCCTGAGGCTTTCACGCCGGGTCTACTCGAACCATACGCCGAGGGTCCCAACGGCCAACGCCTCGTCCAGTATTTCGACAAGTCGCGCATGGAGATCACCGCGGACCCGAACGTGACGCCGGACAGCGCCTGGTACGTGACGAACGGGCTGCTGGCGAAAGAGCTCATCACTGGACAGCTACAGACCGGGGACAACCAGTTCGAGACCCGCGATCCGCCAGCCGTCAACATCGCCGGCGACCCGCTTGACCCGACCGGCCCGACTTACGCCACGTTCAGCGGCCTCACCGGTCTGCCGCCCGTCGAGAGCGGCTCGATCATCGCCCAGCGGGTAACTCGCCTTGGCGTTTTGCCGCCGGACCCGCTGCTGGCAGGCTACTACGTCGTCGCCGCGCGCCACGTGCAGGTCGGCGATATCGACCACCAGATCGCCTCGCCGTTCTGGGCCTTCATGCAGTCCGAAGGCCGGGTGTATGAGAACGGCGCGCTCGTCACGGCGCCGCTCTTTCACAATCCGTTCTATGCCACCGGCTACCCGATTAGCGAGGCCTACTGGTCCCGCGTGCAGCTTGACGGCGTCTACACGGACGTGCTGATCCAGTGCTTCGAGCGACGCTGCCTGACCTACACCCCGGACAACCCCGACGGTTGGAAGGTCGAGGCGGGCAACGTCGGACGGCACTACTATGCCTGGCGCTACGGGGACGCGCAGCCGGTTCCCGCCCCGGTCGGCAGCAGCCCCCGTGTCGTGCTCGACCCCGGACACGACGCGAACAGTGGCGGCGCGCTCGGAACCGAATACCGCGAGGTGCTGCGCACGGCGCTCGCGACCCGCACCGTGCTGGAGGCCGCGGGCTATGCCGTGTTTCTGACGCGGCCCGACAACGACACGCTGCTCTATGGCGACCCGGCGTTGATGCCCGGAAACCAGGCGACGATGGAGCATGGCTATAACCAGGGCTACGCCCACACGACGCGCGCGCTGCAGTTCCAGCCGGACCTGTACATCTCGCTGCATTACAACGGCTCGTCGTCGTCCGCGGCGGCAGGCATGACGATCTATTACTGCGATTATGGTGGAGACCAGAACCAGCGACTGGCCGGGTTCGTTCGCGACGAGCTGCTATCCGCGTTCCGTTCGATTGGCTACGAACCGCCATACGCCCGCGTTGCGGAGGATGGCGAAATCGGCAAGGCCTATGGGCACCTTGCGACGCTCGGCAACGTCTACAGCGACCCATTCGCCTTCGAGGGCAATCGGTTGGCGGGCGTCCCAGCCGTCCTTGTCGAGCCACTGTTCATGACGAACGCCGCCGAGCTGGCGCTCCTGCAATCAGACGCCACCCACCACGCGTTCGCTCTCGCCTACCTGCGCGCCATCGACCGCTACTTTGGCCGCTAGAGCCGCCGCAGCGGGCGGGCGGCGCCTCTCCGGCAAGCGGTCCCTGAACTCCCTGTGGCGCCACGTGGCTCCGGGGCCGCATACTCTGTCCGATGGGTGAGCAACAGCCAGGTTCAGACGACGCCAAGGCACGGCTGCGTCCCGGCGCAATGATTCGAGTCATCAATCAGCGCTCGCCCCATTTCGGCGCCACCGGCCACGTCATCGGCCGTCGCGACTCCGACGACCTGCTCATCGTGCGCTTCACGACGCTCGGCGTCACGCTGGTCATGCACGACGACGAGGTCGACATCATCCGGCCGCGCCCGGGCGCGTAGGCTGCTCGTGAGCTTCCCCTGCCCCCGCTTGTCGTGGCACGATCAGACAATCGACGACCAGCGCGCCCGAGCCCTGCTCGAACACGACGAGCGGGTTGATGTCGATCTCGCACACCAGGTCGGACACGTCGATTGCCAGACGGCTGAACCGGGCGAGGATGTCCACGACCGCGTCCAGGTCCGACGGCCCCGCGCCACGCGCCCCGCTTCCCTCCAGAATTGGAAACCCGCGCAGAGACTCCAGCATCGCGCGCGCGTCTCGTTTCGATAACGGCGGCACGCAGACGCGCGTGTCGCGCAGCGTCTCGACCCATACGCCGCCGAAGCCGACCACGATAGCCGGTCCGAAGTCCGCATCCTGGCTCATGCCCAGCAGCAGCTCGTGTCCATCAGGCGCCACCTGCTGTACGAGCACGCCGTCAAGCTTTGCGTCAGGAGCGTGCGCGCGAGCGTTGTCGATGATCAGCCCGAACCCTGTCATGACATCGTCGTCGTTCTCGACGCCGAGCAGCACCCCGGATGCTTCGGTCTTATGGGGTATGTCGCTTGACTCGATCTTCAGCGCGACCGGGTAGCCGATCTCGCGGGCCAGCATCACCGCCTCGTCTGCCGATGCCGCCAGCGCCTCGCGTGTCACCGGCAGCCCGTACAGCGCGAGCACCCGTTTCGACTCGCGCTCGGTCAGGGTCGTTCCCCCCGCTCTGGTCACGATCTGCCGCGCGGCGTCAACGACGGACTCGTCGACGCAATCGGGCGCGTCCCGTTCCGCACGGGCGCGTTGAAACTCCGCGTAGCGCATCAGCGAGCGGATGGCCCGCAGGCTGTTTTCGGTCCCCTGCAGGAAGGGGATGCTGTCAAGGGAATCGATGGGATCGAGCATCTGCTCGTAGGCATAGTTCTTCTCGCGATGCCGGCCCGTTACGAGCGACATTATGAAGAAGAGCTTGTCCCGATGCTCCTCGGGCAGGCTGGCCGGGAACTCCTCCATGTCCGGGTTGGCCTCCATGCGGCCGGGAAACGGCCGGCCATACAGGATGATGTCCAGCCCTGGATCGGCCGCGATGGCCCGGAATGATGCCTGGAACGCGCCGGGCTGGGTCCATACTCCGCCGGTCGTATCCAGCGGATTGTCGATTGTGCCGTAATCCGGGATGATCTGGGACAGCCGCTCGACCGTCTCGGGGGCGAGCGCCGGGAAGCGCAGGCCGAGGTCCTGTCCCAGATCGGAGACCATTCCCGCCGCGCCGCCGGACATGAAGACCGCGCCGACACCGTCGCTCTTCGGCAGCTTGCGCGCGTGGCAGACCGCCAGCGTCTCGATCATTTCGTCCATGCTGTTGACGCGGATGATCCCATGCTGGCGCATGACGGCGGCGGCGATGTCGTCCGACCCGACCAGCGACCCCGTGTGCGCCCGCGCCGCCCGCTGCCCGCCCGCCGAGCGGCCAATCTTGAGCGCGACGATCGGCTTGCGGCGCTCCGCTGCCAACTCCGCGGCTTCGAGAAACCGTGATGGGTCTCTGAACTGCTCGACGAAGCACCCGATTACCCGTGTTTCGTCGTCCTCGACAAAGTAGCGGATGTAGTCGGCCGTCGTCAGGTCGGCCTCGTTCCCGGATGTCACGACATACGTGAAGCCAATGCCCCGGTCGACGCACGGCACGATCAGGCTGTACGAGAGCAGACCGCTCTGCAGCACCGCGGCTACCGGACCACCGGGCAGGGGACTGAAGTACGGACCCGCCGCGGCGTTCATGCGGTTCGAGACGCTGATGTTGCCCAGACAGTTCGGGCCCGAAACCCGGATGCCGGTGCGCAGGGCGAACTCGCGGATGCGACGCTGGCGCTCCTCGCCAAGCGCGTCGCCAGGCTTCTCCGCGAATCCACTCGCGATCAGGCTGACCGCTCCGACCCCGGACCGCTCGCAGTCGTCCAGCACGTCGAACACGAGCCGGTTCGACACGACGACAATGGCCAGATCAATCGCGCCGGGAACTCCGGCCAGCGACGGGTACGCGGGCAATCCGAGGACCTCGTCGTAGCGGGGATTGATCGGGACAATCTCACCGTCGTACTCGCCCGCCAGCAGCGCGTTGTGAATGCTGCGGGCGTAGCCGGGACGGGGCGACGCGCCGACGATGGCAATGCGCCGCGGGTTCAGCAGCGAACCCATGCGCGTCATGAACGCGCCGCGGCTCGAAGCGTCTTCATCCGCGGACACAGCCGTTTCGACCACCTGGCCCCTCTGTCGTTAAATTCAAGACTGTTGAGCAAGCCTGTCCGCGCGCGCTTCCTTCGGGAGTCCAAGCACGCGCTCGCCGATGATGTTCCGCTGTATCTGGGAAGATCCCGCGTAGATCGTGCCCGCGTAGGCCCAGCCGAGGAAGTAGGGCCAGTCGCCACGGTCGCCACTCTCGTTGCCGACATCCAGCGCGTACTGGCTGGGGATGCCGGTTACCTGCTGGCCGTACGGGCCGAGAATCTCGACCATCAGCTCCTGCGCGCGCTTGTCCAGCTCCGTCCAGTGCAGCTTGGCGATCGACGCCTCCGGTCCGGGATGCTCGCCCTTCTCGATGCGCGAGAGCGTGCGCAGCGAGGCGTAGCGCAGCACCTCCAGCTCGGCGGCGATGCTGCCGAGCTTCTGACGTGTGGCCGGATGCTCGATCGCGGAAGCTCCGTCGCGGCGTAATGCAGTCGTTACGTCAAGCAGACGGGAGAACTGCTGCTGGAGGCGACCGACGACCAGCATCGTCTCGGCGCCGCGCTCGTAGATGAGCGGCGTCTGTGCCACCTGCCAGCCGGTGTTCAGCTCGCCGACGAGATTCTCGACCGGAACGACCACATTCGTGAAGAAGACCTCGGCGAATTCCTCCTCTACGCCTGTGATCTGCTTCAGCGCCCGCACGTCGATGCCCGGCGAGCGCATGTCGACCAGCATGGCCGAGATGCCCGCGTGCTTACGCGCCGCGCGGTCGGTGCGGGCAAGGAGCAAACCCCAGTCCGCCTCGTTGGCGCTGCTCGTCCAGATTTTCTGACCGTTGACGACGAACGTGTCGCCGTCGATGTCGGCCCGGCATTGCAGGCTGGCGAGGTCCGAACCAGCGTTCGGCTCGGAGAACAGCTGACACCACAGCTCGTCGGCGGTGAGGATGTTCCTGAGGAAGCGCCGCTTCTGTGCCCGTGTGCCGTGGTGGATGATCGTCGGACCCGCCGTTGCGATGCCCATGTAGTTCATCGGCGGCGGCGCGTTGTGACGGGCCATCTCCTCGGCAACGATGGCCTGCTCCATGGGGCGGCGTTCCCAGCCGCCGTATTCACGGGGCCAGCCCATGCCGACAAATCCCGCGTCGTACAGCGCACGATGCCACTGCTTCTTCGCGCCGGGAGTGCGCTGCGGCTCGCGGGGAAGATGCTCGCGCAGCCAGCGGCGCACCTCATCCTGAAACGCCAGATCCTCAGACGAGTATTGCAAGTCCATCGTGACTTGATCCGCTCTCCATGTGCTTGCGGTGTCCCCCGCGTGGCAGAGGATACGCGCCATCAACCGCCGCGCGCAATCCGCATCCCCGGCAGTGCGAAGTGCTGCCCCCCTCGGCCCCTCTGCTACCATACGCCCGCGTCACACCTGCGGCACGAGAGGGTGAGCAATGCGATTCTTCACCGGCGGCGTAAACCACGAGACCAACACGTTCTCCCCCATCCCGGCGGACGGCGAACGCTTTCGGGTAATGGACTATGACCGTGGGCAGGCGACGATTGAGCGCTACCGGGGCACACGGACCGCCATCGGCGGTTTCATTGACGCCGTTCGCGAGCACGGCGTCGAACTGGTCCCAAGCGTCTACTCTTTCGCCATGCCGTCCGGCGCGGTGACACGTGACGAATTCGAAGCCCAGATGGCCGACACGTTGGACGACCTCGAAGCGGCGCTGGCGTCCGGACCGATTGATGGAATTCTGCTCGCGCTGCATGGCGCGATGGTCATCGAAGGGATCGACGACGGTGAGGGAGAGTACCTCCGACGCGTGCGCGAGGTCACCGGGCCGCACATGCCGGTCGTCACCGAACTGGACCTGCACGCCAACATCTCTCCCGAATCGACCCAGCTCGCCGACATCATCGTCGTGTACGACACGTACCCGCACGTCGACGTGTACGACCGCGCCGTCGAATTGACGGGACTGCTGGCGCGGCTGGCGCGGGGCGACATCCGGCCGACGCGAGCGTTCCGCCAGATACCGGTGCTGGCGAACCTCACCGCGCAGTACACCGGCCGCGAACCGATGGCGGGCTGGCTGGCGCTATGCCACGAGATCGAGTCGCGAACCGGCGTGTTGACGGCCAGCATCATCGCCGGGTTCCCGTATGCGGACATTCCCGAAACCGGCATGAGTGCCTACGTCGTTACCGACGGCGATCAGACGTTGGCGGAGGCATGCGCCGCCGAGCTTGCCCAGTACGCCTGGGATCACCGCGCGCAATTCCAGGCGATTCCAATGTCCGTGACCGAGGCTGTCGAACATGCGCTGACGAACCCAGGCCCAATCTGCCTCGCCGACGTTGCAGACAACACCGGAGCAGGCAGCTCAGGCGACGGTACTGAGATTCTGCGAGAGCTGATGCGCCGCAACGCGCGCTCCGCGGTGGTCGCACTGATGTACGATCCGGAGACCGTCGCGCAAGCCGTTGAGGCAGGCGTCGGCGCAAACATTCACGCCCACATCGGCGGCAAGGTGGACGACCTGCACGGCGCGCCGGTCGAGGCGTCCGCGTACGTGCGAGCCATCACGGACGGCTTTTTCATAAACGACGGGCCGCTGGGAACCGGCTCGCAATCCAGCATGGGCCTGACGGCGGTGCTGGAGATCGGCGGGCGGGGAGGCATCGAGGTGATCTGCACGCAGTACCGCCGCGCCCCGAACGACGCCAACGCGCTACGCTCCGTCGGCATCGAGCCCACCAGACGCCAGATCGTCGTCATCAAGTCGTCGGTGCACTACCGCGCCGACTTCATGCCGCTCATGCGCGAGATCGTCGAGGTCGACGCGCCGGGCCTCTCCAGCCCGAACTGGGCGCGCTTCGACTTCCAGCGCCTGCGCCGCCCGATGTACCCGCTCGATCGTGACTTCGACTGGAATCCCTCGTAATCGGCGCCCACGTTGACCGGCATCGATGCTCTCCGATCCGGGGAGCAGTTTAAATTGCGTCCGCCTCTCAGAGCGGCGCCGACTATGCATATGCGCCGACGTCCGGGGACGAAGGAGGAGCCCCATGACAGCCGTATCCGCAGCTGAATCGGGG
>DATKCN010000300.1:0-59559 GCA_035513175.1 Thermomicrobiales bacterium | reverse complement strand
CGCATCGCCGAGCGCATCAGTGACTCGCTGGCGTCGTCGAGCGCGCAGTGGACCTGCACCTCTTTCGCGCCCATGTCCGCGTTCGAGCGGCAGGCGGTCCCGGCCAGACGGGTGTGCTGCCGGTCCCTCGCTGCCTCCACTCGCGTCCGAATCGCCCGCGACGGCTCGCCGGCGCGCGCGTCCGACAGCTTCTCGTACTCGATGCGCGGCACTTCGAGGTGGATGTCGATGCGGTCCAGCAACGGACCCGAAATCCGCTTCTGGTAGCGGGTGATCGAGGATGACGAGCAGGTGCACTCCCGCACCGGATCGCCGAGGTAGCCGCAGGGACACGGATTCATCGCCCCAACCATCAGGAAATTCGCCGGGTAGGTGACGGCCCCGCTCGCCCTCGAGATCGTCACCGTGCGGTCTTCCAACGGCTGGCGCAGCACCTCCAGCACGTTCGACCCGAACTCGGGCAGTTCGTCGAGAAATAGCACGCCGCGATGCGACAGGCTGATCTCGCCAGGCCGCGGAAAGCGCCCTCCCCCGACCAATCCCGCGTAGGAGATCGTGTGGTGCGGGGCGCGGAACGGCCGCTCGTGCACCAACGGCTGGCCCGACGGCAGCATCCCGGCCACCGAGAAGATCTTGGTAACCTCGATGGCGTCGTCGCGGTCCAGCCGGGGCATGATCGACGGCAGCGAGCGGGCCAGCAGCGTCTTGCCGGTTCCGGGCGGACCAGTCATTAGAACGTTATGTGAACCTGCTGCCGCGACTTCCAGGCCACGCTTCACCTGTTCCTGCCCGCGAACGACGGCGAAGTCCGGGCCATCGACATCGGGCAGATCATCGAGGTTGACCGTGCCGCGATATGGCGGAATCGGAGCGGCGCCGTGCAGGTGCTTAACCAGCCCCGTCAGCGTGTCGACCGGAAACACGTCAATGTCCTCGACGAGTGCCGCCTCGTCGGCGTCCACCCACGGCACGAACGCGCGCTCCTTGCCCGCCTGAGCCGCCAGCGACACCATCGGCAGCACCCCGGTTGTGTGGCGCACCGTGCCGTCGAGCGACAGCTCGCCGATTACAACCGCGTCGTCGACATCGGCCATGACCGCCCCGGAGGCCATCAGCATCGCGAGCGCGATCGGCAGGTCGTAGGCCGGTCCCTCCTTGCGCAGATCTGCGGGCGCGAGGTTGACGATGATGCGCCCCAGCGGCACCCTGCCGCCGGAGCTTCGAATCGCCGCCCGCACCCGCTCGCGCGACTCCTGCACGGCCGTGTCCGGCAACCCGACCACGACGACGCCCGGTTGTCCCATCGGCGAGCCGGTGTAGACCTCAACTTCGACGAGCGCGCCGTCGAGGCCGACCGTGGCGCAGCTGTAGACCTTTCCGAGTCCCACCATGCCCTCCCGGAATGCGTCATCTGAACAACGATTGCGCTCGCTGGTGGACGCCGGCTGTGGCAGCGCCCGCGCAGTGTAGCACGCTGCATATCACGTCGCGCACGTGGCCTGAACGAACAGTTCACCGCCCCCCGCCCGATGAACAGTCACCGCACAGCCCCACTGCAACCCCACACGTTTCACTTCCCCCTTTCCACATTCCACCTCGGGGATGCCCCATCGTTCTGCATCGCGCGCTCAGGTACCCGGTCGATCGACCAGCGTCGCCTGCCCGTGTCGCCCCGCTCGTCTCCGTAGGGTCGTATCGCATACGCCCGGCTGGACGCCACCAACGCCAGAGCGACTCGACCCATGCAATCCCCGTGACCGAAACCGACTCGCGAACTGGCGACCTGGCACGCGCTGGATTTCCGATCGGGCTCATGCAATCCAATGTTGTGCTCCCTTGCCTCCGAAACAACTTGACAAGCCAGAACATCTGTTCTATTCTATGCTCACGACCGGAGAGGGTAGCGATCCTCGTAAAACATCGCGTCGACGGCAGAGGGTCGCGATCCTCGTACATCATCGCTGGAGCCGTCACCGGTCGTCGCATCCCTCGCCCGTGCCGCCAGCGCGCGTCACGCGAGTCGTCCGATTTTTCAGAATCGGCCTAAAGTCCCCGGCAGGCCGTGCCCGAAACTCGGATGATGACTTCTGTTTCAGCTCCGTCGGCCAACCTTGACCGCTCGATTCTACGTCGTTGCACCGTGCACGCCGCATCGACATCTGCGCGTCCTCTGCGCGTCGTTGACTACCGCCAGCCCGCGTGCGAGGATGCGTCAAACAGCGATGGAGCAGCATCAAGCGCGAAGGACGGCGGAAATGACGAGGACGGCACAGGGAGCGCTGGCCCGGGTTCCGGGAGCGCCGGTCAGCATCGAGGACTTCCACATCGACGAGCCGGGGCCGCGCGACGTGCTGGTGCGCATCCTGGCCTCCGGCGTCTGCCACACCGACCTCGGCGTCAAGAGCGGCACATATGGCACTTCCGGCTTCCCGTTCCTGATGGGGCACGAGGGCGCGGGCATCATCGAGGCTGTCGGCAGCGAGGTCGATCCGGCCCGTGTCGGCGAGTCGGTTATCCTGGCCTGGCGGGCGCCATGCGGAGCCTGTCGCTTCTGCAAGGCCGGCCGCGTCAACCTCTGCTGCGCCAGCCTGAACGCTTCCGGTAAGATGTACTCCACCCAGGGCGAGCAGCTCACCGCCGTCCTCGGCATCGGAACCTTCTGCACCCACACCCTCGTGCACGCCAACCAGGCCATCCCCGTCTCCGCCGACCTGCCGCCTGCCCAGATGTCGCTGATCGGCTGCGGCGTGATGACCGGAGTCGGCGCCGCGCTCTACTCCGCCGATGTCAAGCCCGGCACGAGCGCAGCCGTCTTCGGCTGCGGCGGCGTCGGTGACAGCGTCATCCAGGGCGCGAGCCTCGCCGGAGCTACGACCATCATCGCCGTTGACCTCGATTCCCAGAAGCTGGAGTGGGCCAGGCAGTTCGGCGCGACGCACACCGTCAATGCTGGCGAGGTGGACCCTGTCGCCGCCATCAAGGAGATCACCGGCGGCAACGGCGCCGACTACACGTTCGAGGCGGTCGGCATCGCGCAGACGCTGGAGCAGGCGCTCTGGAGCCGCGATCTCTCCGGCACCTGCGTCTTCATCGGCGTCCCCGGCCCCGGCCCAACGCTGACGCTCGACCTGCAGCGCTTCTTCGATCTCGGCGGCAACCTGCGCCCCTGCTGGTACGGCGACTGCCTGCCGACCCGCGACTTCCCACTGCTGGCCAACTGGTACAGCCAGGGCCAGCTCAAGCTCGACGAGCTGGTCACGCGCAAGATCACCCTGGAGGAGACAGAGGAATCATTCGAGGCGATGAAGCGCGGCGAAACGCTGCGCTCCGTCATCATGTTCTGACGGCTCCTGATCGACCGGGCGCCTACCAGAACATCGACCGCTTGCTCTCGATCATGACCACGCCCAGCGTGTTGGCCCCGACGCGATCCAGCGCGTCGCGCGCCTCGACCGCCCGCGCGCGGCTGGACCGACCGGCAGTGACGACGAGAATCACCGCGTCGACTCGGGGGGCGATGGCGAGCGCGTCGCCGAATTCCGGCAGCGACGCGGCCGTCAGAATGGCGAAGTCGAAGCGGGACAGCAGCGTGTCGAGCGCCTCCTGTAAGCCGTCGCCCGCCAGCACATCCGGGTCGGCCGCGGCCCCGGCCGCCACGACGCTCGGCGCGTCGCCGCTGCTGAGCTGAACGATGTCGACTGGGTCCGCGCCGCCGATGAGATCGCTGAGGCCCGGATCGCTCGACGCCCGCCGCGAGTCGGTCTCGATGAGCACGCACGGATCGCCCGCTCGCGAGAACGCGTGTGCGAGTCGATGCGCGACTCCTGACGGTTTCCGCCGATCGATGTCGACCACCAGGATCGAGCGGATCGGCGCGTCGCCCGCGGCGAACTTCAGCGTTGAGCGCAGGATGCGGTACGCTTCGCTCGCGGCAC
Source organism: Thermomicrobiales bacterium (assembly GCA_035513175.1). GTDB lineage: Bacteria > Chloroflexota > Chloroflexia > Thermomicrobiales > CFX8 > DATKCN01. The sequence goes on along the minus strand of DATKCN010000300.1, from coordinate 55,624 downwards.
TCTCCTCGGGGTGCATGCGCGTCGTGCCGTCGTTCACGATTCCCGACCTCCTGCCCGATCGGCGGCGTCACCCTCTGCACCGCGCGCCGGCACGGTGGCGAGCACGTCGAGACGCAGATGCCGCTCAACGTCGACCGGCTTCTTCAACGTATCGTCAAGGTACAACAGGGCGAACGCGATCATCAGCCCGGCCAGCGCCCCAAGCAGCGCCGCCGCCGCCGTGTTCACGCGCACGCGCGGACCGCTCGGAACGCTTGGCGCGGTCGGCGCGTCAAGCTTCACCATCTCGATGACGCCTGGCTCGTTGGCGTCGATCGCCCGTGGCTCGTCCCGAATGCGCTCGTTCTCGGTGGCGTTGCGCGCCACGAACGCGTCCGCGAGAGCGTTGACGATGGTCGCGGCGCGGGTCGGATTCGTGTCAGTCACGACGATGTGGATGATGTTCGCGTCGGGGTTGTGTCCCATCAGCAGCACGCTCTGGGCATGGCCCGGATCGATGTCCGATCCCGCGGATGCGAGCGCCTCACGCACGAACTCCCAGTTGTTGATCAGATCTCGGTAGGACGCCAGGCGGTTCTTCGCGTATAGATCCAGCCAGTAATCCGGAGGTTCGGCGATCGCCATCACCCGCGCACTCACGGTATAGGTTTTTGCCTGCGCGCTGGTGGCCGCGTATGCCACCAACCCTGCAACCAATGCCGCCAGCGCGACAATCCACCAGCGCCGGAGCAGCGCGACGGCGATTTCCTCCGGTCGCATCACGTTCCGCCATCCCTCGGCACCGTCGCCAGGTGCGGCAGTCGCAGGGCTATAGACGCCGCCTCCCCATCGTGCAGCGTGTCGTCGAGGTAGTCGATGAGGAACGCGAGCAGGACGCCGGCGCCAAGCGCGGACATGAGCTGCAACAACAGCAGCAGTTGATGGCGTCCCGTGTCGGGTTGGGCTGCGCCAGGGCGCTGGATGATCTGCACGATGGCGGACGAGTCTACTTCCGTCATGCCAAGGTACTCAAACGCGCGCTCTTCCAGCTCCGCGGCGGCCGCCTGCGCCACCAGCTCGGCGACGTTTGCGTCCCGCGAATGTATCCGAACGTCGATGATGCGATGGCGGCGCTCAGCTCCGATTGATGCCCCGTGCGTGCCGAGCTGTGGAGTCCCCGCCGTTGCTCGCGCCCTGGCAGCAGCCGACTCGGCGAACACGTTTCCGCGCACGGCTTCGACCAGATCGTCGATCGCGAACTCACTCGCCACCCAGTTGTAATATGCCTGTTCGCTGTCGACGCCCGGGTCAGGCTGCCGGATGACCGAGGCGCGCAGCGTCGCGGTGTACATCGGCTCGTGGGAGCGTTCCTGATACAGCGTCAGCGCGGCAACCAGCACCGGTAGCGCGAGGATGATGGGCCAGCGGCGACGGACGACGCGCAGTAGCAGCTTCAGCTCCATGCTGCCGCCTCTCCCGCCGCGTGCCGTTCCAGCGTTGCGCCGACGACCTCCAGCAGCTCACGTTCAAAACGCTGGCGGGAGAATTGCCGCGCGTGCTCGACGAGCCGGTCCGGAGCGTACGACGTCCGCTCGAACGTGCCGAAGGCGGCGATCAGGCTCTCAACAGTCTGGTCCCGTACGTGCACGCCCGTCACGCCGTCGATGACCGTATCGTGCGCGCCGCCTGCCTTGAGTGCGATCACCGGTCGCCCAGCGGCCTGCGCCTCGACCTGCGCGATCCCGAAGTCGTCCTCGGACATGAACAACGCCGCGCGGGCGTGGGCGTACAGGTCCCGCAGCTCGTCGTCGCCGACGCGGCCCAGGAAGCGCACGGTAGGCCCGGCGATGTGCTCCAGCGCCGGGCGATCGCGGCCGTCGCCAACGATCCACAGCGGCAGCTTCAGCGCGTTGCAGGCTTCGATGACCAGATCGAAGCGTTTATAGGGCACAAGCCGCGACACCATCAGGAAATACTCGCCAATCTCGTCAGCCCCGACCGGCGTGAACCTCTCGACATCGACCGGCGGGTGAATTACCACGGCGTCGCGCCCCCACCACGTGCCGATCCGGTCGCGCACCACGCTGGAGTTCGCGATGAACTGATGCACCCTCGGAAGTGTCGCACGATCCTGGCGTCGAAGGAAAGCCATGTATGGGCGTAGCGCCAGTCCAGCCGCGCGCGGCAACCGCTCGCGGGCGATGTACTGATCGAGCGTCCAGGCGAAGCGCATCGGGGAGTGCGTGTAGCAGACGTGAACCGCGCCGGGCGGAGGCGCCACCATCTTCGCGAACGCGCTCGACGAGGATAGGACGAGGCGGCAGTCCGGCAGCTTCAGTCGCTCGAACGCGAGCGGATACGCGGGCAGGTAACGTTGATGCCCGGCGCGCGCGCCGGGTAGTCGATCGATCCACGAGGGTCGAATGTCCCAGTCCTGGTAGCTCGCGGGCATCGCCGCGGGGTCATAGATCGACGTGTACACGGGAGCGAGCGGGGCGAGGTCGTGCATGACCTCCAGCACACGCTCCGCGCCGCCAAACTGGTTGAGGTAATCATGGACGAGCACCGTGCGGTCCGGCAGCGCCAGGAGGGCGTTAGCGTCGCGAGCGCCAGGGCGATCACGCGTCGCCTCAATACGCGCCACGGGCCGTCAGAATGGCGGGGATCGTGCGCAGGATGATTTTCACGTCGAGCCACGGCGACCAGTGCTCGGCGTAATACAAGTCCAGCCGCACCATTTCGTCAAAGCTGAGGTTGCTGCGGCCATTTACCTGCCACAGCCCGGTCAGCCCAGGCGTGACCAGCAGCCGGTCTTGGTGCCAGTCGTCGTAGTCGGCGACCTCTCTCGGCACGGGCGGACGGGGACCCACCACGCTCATCTGGCCCAGCAGAATGTTGACGAAGTTCGGCAGCTCGTCGAGACTCGCCCGCCGCAGGATCTTTCCGACGCGGGTTCGGCGCGGGTCTTCCCTGTGCTTGATCAGCCGCGAGTCGATCAACGTCGTCTCATTGAGCGTGCTCTCCAGCAGCTCTGCGTCCCGCACCATCGTGCGGAACTTGTAGCACACGAACCGTCGGCCGTTGCGGCCAACACGCACTTGCTTGAACAGGATCGGACCATCGGAATCGAGGCGAATCGCCAGCGCGATCAGCGCCATCAGCCACCAGAGGCTGATCAGCACCGTGAGCGAGATGGCGATGTCGATCGAGCGCTTCACCAGCAGATTCCAGCCTGAGATGCGCGCAGGATTAAGGCTGATGAGCGGCATTCCCGCGACCTCATGGATGGCGACGCGGTCCATCGCCAGCTCGAACAAATCCGGAACGAGCATGAACTCGATGTCTTCGGCGCGGCACTGCGACATGATGTCCATCATCTGCTTGTGCGCGGTTGGCGGGAGCGCGATGATCACCTCGCCCACCCGCTCGCGGCGGACGATGTCCCGGATGTGTGCCGTCGCCCCCAGATGCCGGGGCCGTTCGAGTCTCCGTTGCGTGGCGAGCGCCAGCTCCTGCGCGGGCGGGTCGTCGTCGATGTACCCGACGACCTGATATCCAAGCCGCGGCTGACTCAGCAGGAATTGCATCACCCGTTGCCCGGCTCGGCCGGAGCCGACGATCGCGACGCGGTCTACCCCGATCCCGAGCAGCCACAACCGCTCACGCGCCTGCCGGACGATGACGCGCTTGACGATCAGCAACGCAATAATGAGCGCCCAGGCAAACACGAAGATCAGCCGGGATGGATAAAACTGCTGCAGGAACGAGTAGAGGATGACGAGCGCCATCGCGGTCGTCGCGCCGTTGGCAATCCCCGATGCTTCATCGAGCGTCGTCTTCCAGCGAGGCAGGCGGTATTGTCCCCGAATCTGGAACAGGAGCACGGTCAGCAGCATGAGCAGCACGACCTTGCCCTGGAAAAACGAAAACGGCTGCTGCCGATGATCCGGCACGACGCCGCCCAGGTGCATGCTGTAGCGTAGCCAGTAGGCCAGATAGAAGCCAATGAAGACGATCGCGGCGTCCGACGCCATGCGGGCGACCGTCACTGCCCAGACGGGCACGCCGGTCGCAACGCGTCGCCGCGCGCGCGCGTTGGCCGCCACGGTTCCCAGCCTGCTCCCGTTTTGCTCAGTTCCCGTGACTGTCACCGTGACTGATTCCCCACCACTGGGTCAAGAGGCTGGTGTCGTTCGATTCCAGTCATGCAGTATAGCATAGGACTCTGGTCACGATTTCTGAGCCTGTCGCGAACGTACGCACGTTTGGCTCCGTCTGCGCGTGGAAACGGGCCGCGCCGGAGCGCCCCCTCTGCTATCATCGATCATCAGCGGAAAGCCGCAACAGACGGAGACAACGGCGTGGAACGACTCTGGACACCGTGGCGCATGTCGTACGTTTCCGAGCGCGGGACGAGCGGCTGCGTGCTGTGCGTCCCGGACAGCCCGGCGCATGACATCGAGCGGCTCATCGTGCAGCGCGGCGAGAACGCCTACTCGATGCTGAACCTCTACCCATACAACACTGGACACGTGCTGATCGTCCCGTACCAGCACGTTGCGTCCTTCGACCAGGTTGATCGGGAAACCCGCCACGAAATGTTTGATCTTGCGGCGTTGTTCATGGAGATCGCCCGCCGCGTCCTGCGTTGCGACGGCTTCAACATGGGCATGAATGTCGGGGAAACCGCCGGGGCCGGCGTCGCTGAGCACATTCACCTGCACGTCGTCCCCCGCTGGACCGGCGACGCAAACTTCATGCCGATACTGGCTGGCACGATCGTGCTCCCCGAGCTGCTGCCCGTGACCTACGCGCGGCTGCGCGCCGAGCTGGAGCTGACGCTGGCAACCCGCGATCGCGGCGCGGTTCCCGAGGCGGGAGCCGTCGTCCTCGTGCGCGGACGGGGCGCCGTCGTGCTGCGCCGCTCACCGACCGGGGAGATCGTGCTGCCGAAGGGGCGCGTCGAGCCTGGCGAGACGACCGTCGCAGCGGCCTTGCGCGAGGTCAGAGAGCAGACGGGCATTCAGGCAGAGCCCGCCGGCTGGGCGGGCAGCTCCACCTTCGACTGGACAACCGATGGCGGACGCACTGAGACGCGCCACGTCGCTTACGTCGTCGGCGTCGGGACGCTGACGTGCGACGCGCAACGCCATCTCGGCGACGACACGCTGCTCGTTCCCATCGACGACGCTGCCGGCATGCTGGGCGTCCAGGCGCTGTCCAGCATGCTCGAGTCGCTCGTTCCCACGCTCCATCGTCTGTCCGGGAGCGAGCAATGAGCCGGCATCGCTCGGGCCACCCCGTCCTCCTCCTGCTGTGCGCGGTGGCGATCGTGGCGTCGGGCGCGTTGCCCAACGCATCCAGTGCCCAGGAGTCAGGCGTGTACATCGCCGCCGGGGATTCGGTTGCGGCGGGCGTCGGGTCCAGCCTGCCTCGCGTGCGCGGCTACCCGGCCCTGTTGGACGCCTGGCTGGGGGCCGGAGGCAATACCGTCGTGCTTGAGCATCTGGCGATTCCCGGCGAGACAGCCGCGTCGTTCCGGTCGGACGGGCAGCTCGCTCGCGTCCTGTCTGTTCTCCAGACCGCGTCGGAAGCGGGCATACCCGTCCTGGCGATCTCGCTCACGCTGGGCGGCAACGAGCTGTTAAGCTTGCAGCCTCTCGGTCTGACGGACCGGCAGGAGGGGCTGGATCAATTCCGTGGCGACTATGTAGCAGCTCTCAGTGAGATTCGAGCCGCGGCCGGACCCGACGTGCCGATCGTCGTCACGACGTACTACGACCCTTTTGAGCGCGGCGGCGAGTTAATGTTCAGCGACGCCTGGTGGCTCCGTCAATTCAACGTGGCGATTCGCGAGTCGGCAGCATCAGTCGGCGCCGCCGTTGCCGAACTCGAGCCTGAGTTCGCCGACCGCATTCCGGAGTACACTCATTATCCGTTCGACGTGCATCCAACGAACGCGGGCCATGAGGCGATCGCGCGCGTCGTGCTGACGGCGCTCGGCGTCGCTGGGGTAGCCCCCCGAATCGCGGTGGTCAGTTCGGTGACTGTTACGAGGCCGACGCCGACGTTGCGATTCCAGGTGGACGGAGCGCATGAGATAGCGTCAGTCCAAGCCACGAGCGACGGCGCCGTCATCTCCGGTCCATTCGACGCCGGTGATGGTCAGCACGTCGCACTGGTAGACCTCGGCGGCTCTGATTCCGGAGCCGCGAACGTGACGATCGTCGTAACGGATGTGATCGGGCAGGAAACGTCGATGGTCGTGACGATAACCTACTCCGGCGATTTGGGAGGATAGCGTGTCCAACGGACGTGACATGATGCCGCGCGGCGATTTCGTCCCATCCTCGTTGGGTGAGGGCGGATACGATCTCCAGGGCCGCCTGGGCGCCTTCTCGATTTCCGACATATTCCAGATGTTCACGTATACCGAGAAGACCGGCACCCTCTCCATGATGCAGGGCTGGAACACCCGCACGATCACGTTCGAACGCGGCCGCATCAGCTACGTCGCGGCAGGCAGCAGGCTACCGAGCGTCATCGAGCTGCTGATCCGGAACGGCAGGGTGTCACGCGAGGAGATCGACAAGCAGGCGCGGGGCATGACCGATAGCGCCATCGTTCAGGAGCTGGTGAGCGACCAGCGCATCAGCTCCGGCGACCTTCAGCGCTGCCAGGAGCAGCTGCTGGAGACCTCGATCTATACGCTTTTCCTCTGGCGGAATTGCTACTTCGCCTTCAAGGCGGGTGAGGTCGTCAAAGAGGGCGGCGTCGCCGTCTCCGTCGACAGCACGCACCTGATCATCGAGGGCACGCGACGTGTCGACGAATGGATCGAGATCAGCCCTGTTGTGCCGTCGGTGTTCATGATCTTCCGGCGCAAGGCTCGCCAGCCGGCCGCCCGTCCCTCCCGAGCGCTGGCCGAGGTGTTCAGCCGCGTCGACGGACGGCAGGACGTCGTCGGCATCGCGCGCGCCACCAAGGGCACGCAGTTTGACACCGCCCGGGCCCTGTACGAGCTCGTGCGAGCCGGCTACATCGAAGCCATTCCGCCCAACCGCGAGAAAGTAATCGAGCTGTACAACCTGGCGGTCGAGTCGGTGTATCTGAAGCTCGTGTTGTTTGACTTTGCCCGCGCGGCGCTGGAGTTCGAGAACCAGCTGAATCGGTTTGCCATCGACAACAAGCTGAAGGTGCGCATGTCCGCGGGGAAAATCCTGATGAGCGACACCAGCACGCCCATTACCAGCACGGAGCTGGTCGACCTGTATCGTCTGTTCATCGGCATTCAAAACAACAAGTTTTCCAAGATGTTCGAACCGGTCGTGGCCAACGGGTTGATTGAGGGGCTCTACCGCCACACGGACCCGGACATGCAGGCCATGATGCGCATGTACGAGTTTGTTGAGATCGAGGGCCTGTTGCTGCTCGACATCTTCGGCGATCCGGTGCGCAATAGTGATGCGACCGCGAACGAGCCCGCGTCGTGACCTACACCCCCGGGCGCTCGTGCGTCATCGACAGCTCCGCGATCGGGCACTCGAAGCAGCGCAGATTTCGACACCCATGACGGCCGATCTGGTGAAGTCCTTGCGCCTCGATCGCCAATCGCACCGGAAAGCGCTGCTTGCCGACGATCTGTTCGAGCGCGCCCCTGGCGATTGCGTCGTCGGCGCGGCCCGGCAGGCGCTCCCATACCGCGGCGGCGCGATCCGCCAGCGCCACGTCGCCTGAGGCCGACGCGTAGGCGGCCATGAATGGCGCCAGCACGTTCGCCGTCAGCTGCATCGCGCGCGAGGCGCCGATCCCCGGCGCCGCCGAAGAAAGCCACTCCCTCCACGGGTCGGCGTCCTCGGCGCGACCATTCAGGCAGCGGTCGAGGATGCCGGTCGGCGTAGACAGCGCAATGAGCGACGCCAGCGACGCGAGCCGCCGCGCCGGATGATTCATCGGCCGCACGCGACGCAGTTCCCAGACGCTCGCGCTGACTGGGACGATGTCGGCCGCTGCGGCAATCTGCTCGAACAATGCCACAGCGCGGCCCGCGCGCGTCGCGTCCAGGCCGATGAGCTGAGTCTCGAATGGGCCGAGCGGCAGGAAGCCCCCGGCGCCGAGCAGCAACGCCTGAGCGGCGTCTGGGCCGCGCTCAGCCACGGCTCTGTCGATCAACGACAACGGCAGGCGCTCCGCGACCCGTGCCATTCCATCACGGTTGCGCGTCAGCCCCATGCCGTCGAGCAAACCATGATAGAGCGCGGCCGCCGGAGACAGCCGCTCGAACTCCTGACAGTAACGAAGCTGCTTTTCGGCAAGCCGCTTCCAGCCTTCGCGGCGTAGCACGGCGCGTACTACGTCGTCACGTCCACCGGCGAGCGTCGGCAGGCAGGCATAGCGCCCCAGCCCGCCGAGCGGTTCGTCGCGCGGCGCGTTGAGCATGCTTGCGAGGTCGATGGTGAGGAAGTTCCGGAGTTCGACGGTCGGGATCGAGCGGCCCGGTGGCTGGCTGATGGTCTCGTCGAGATCGTTGTCGAGCACCGCGTGCAGGATTACGTCGTCGTACGCCGGGTTCGAGTGGTGCCCGTGGCGCCGCCAGTCGCCTGCCTTCAGATGCAGCTCGACGCTGCCGCGAAGCATGACGCCGGCCAGTTCGATCATCGCGTCGCGAAAGTCGGGGCCGTCCGCATGTGTCCAGACGCCGGGATAGATGACGTGAACCCGACGCCCATCGCTCGTTCGCATCTCCCGGGCGACGCGGCCTGCCTGCCAGATCCTGCTCAGCGCGAGTTCAGTCAGCTCATGTCCCGGCACGTTCTGCGCCTCCCGCCCGTTGGAAGCTCAGCTGGCCCAGTTGCACGCGGCAGTCTATCATCGTTGCGCGCAACGCACGCACGTCGCGTGCTGGCCGCCGGATGGATGAACGACAGAGGCGATGATGCAGGACGCTTCGACAGGACGAACGGCGCTGATAACGGGCATAACCGGACAGGACGGTTCGTACCTGGCCGAGTTTCTGCTGGAGCAGGGCTACCGCGTCGTCGGCATGATGCGCCGCACCAGCACCGAGACGGTTGGACGCGTCGCGCACCTGCTGGACCGCATCGAGCTGGTGCATGGCGACCTGCTGGACCAGCTTTCCCTCATCAGTATCTTGCGGGAGTACGAGCCGGACGAGGTGTACAACCTGGCGGCGCAGTCGTTTGTGCCAACGTCGTGGCAGCAGCCGGTGCTCACCGGCGAGTTCACCGCGCTCGGCGTGACGCGCATGCTGGAGGCGATTCGCCTCGCCAAGCCTGACGCCCGCTTCTACCAGGCCTCGTCGTCGGAAATGTTCGGCAAGGTGCGCGAGGTCCCTCAAACCGAAGACACCCCGTTCTATCCCCGCTCACCCTACGGAGTTTCAAAGCTGTACGGGCACTGGATTACGATCAACTACCGCGAGTCGTACGATCTCTTCGCCGTTTCCGGCATCCTGTTCAACCACGAGAGCCCGCGCCGCGGCATCGAGTTCGTGACCCGGAAGGTGACGCACGGCGTGGCCCTCATCACTGAGGGTTTAGCGACGACGATACCGCTCGGGAATCTTGAGGCGCAGCGCGACTGGGGCTATGCAGGCGACTACGTGCGCGCCATGTGGCTGATGTTGCAACATCACACGCCGGACGACTTCGTCGTCGCCACCGGACGGACCCATACGGTCGAGCGGCTGTGTGAAATCGCGTTTGACGCCGCCGGGCTGAACTGGCGCGATCACGTCGTAATCGACGAGCGCTTCTTCCGGCCGGCCGAGGTCGATCTGTTGGTCGGCGACGCAGAACGGGCCAGGTCGGAGTTGGGCTGGTCGCCGGAGGTGACCTTCGAGCAGATGGTGCAGGACATGGTCGCCGCCGACATCGACCTTGTAAGACGGCAGCCACGAGGGATGTGGCCCATCCACGTGTAGCTCACGGCCCGTCCGGCGGCGGCGCGCCCCAGCCCATCCCTACGACGATTCCCAGACGAGCCTTGACATGTACGAACAGGTGTTCTACTATGTACGTACATTTGTTCGAATCGTTTGTTCTATCCCGACGGAGGCCGCGACGATGTCCCAGCAGATTTCCCGCCAGGTGGCGCTCATCTCAGTCCTGGCGACCTGTGTTCTGATGGTTACCCTTATCGTTGCGGCTGGGCTGGACGCGGACACCGGAGCCGCGCTCGTCCAGGCCACACCACTGGCGATCGTCTGTGGCGTCGGGCTTGCCGTGCTTGTTGCCGACCCGTTCCGCGCCAGGTAGCAGTCGGACGCCCGGCTCGACCCGCGCCTGATCGTCAGATCGCGCCGCCTCCCGGTCGTTGCCGTCTCCCGCCGCTCGTGATACGTTTCACGGTCGGGTTACCGAGGCGATTCGGGAGACGAGATGCTCGCTTTCATATCCGGCGTCGGCACAGGACACATGGCCCGTCTGAGGCGCGTTGGGCGCTAGCCCGCCCTCCCGTGCGGAGGCCACGCCGTTCGTGCCGCGAGTGCTGTCTTTATACCGAAAGTGAGCAATCCCCGTGTCCAGCAAACCCCATGTTGCCAAGGCCGTGCTGGCCTATTCAGGCGGCCTCGACACGTCAATCATCATCCCCTGGCTTAAGGAGAACTATGGCTGCGAGGTTGTCGCCTTCGCGGCGGATGTCGGCCAGAACGAAGAGCTCGATGGGCTTGAAGAGAAAGCCCTGGCCAGCGGCGCGTCAAAGCTGTACGTCGAGGATCTCAAGGAAGAGTTTCTGAAGGAGTACGCGTTCCCGACATTGCGCGCCGGAGCGCTGTACGAGCGCAAGTACCTGCTCGGAACCAGCTTCGCCCGCCCGATCATCGCCGCGCGCCAGGTGGCGGTCGCCAGGCTGGAGGGCGCGGACGCCCTGTCGCACGGTTGCACCGGCAAGGGCAACGACCAGGTCCGCTTCGAGCTGACCTATCAGGCGTTGGCGCCGGAGATGGCCGTCATCGCCCCGTGGCGCGAGTGGGACATCCACTCCCGCGAGGACGCCATCGACTACGCCATGATGCATGAGATTCCGATCCGAGCCTCCCGCGAAAACATCTACAGCCGCGACCGCAACCTGTGGCACTTTTCCCACGAGGGCGGCGTCCTGGAAGATCCGTGGCAGGCGCCGCCCGCGGAGATATTCGGCATCACCGTGGCGCCGGAAGACGCGCCCAACACGCCGGTCGAGCTGACCGTCTCGTTCGACGCGGGTTGGCCCGTCGCCATCGATGGCGAGCAGTTGGCGCCCGTCGAGCTGCTGAGCGCGCTGAATGACGTTGGCGGGCAGCACGGAATCGGTCGCATCGATCTGGTCGAGAACCGGCTGGTCGGCATGAAGAGCCGCGGCGTCTACGAGCAGCCCGGGGCAACGATTCTGTCAACGGCCCACAAGGAGCTGGAATCGATTACGCTCGACCGCCAGACGCTGCATTACAAGGACCTCGTCGCCCAGCGCTACGCCGAGCTGGTGTATGACGGGATGTGGTTCACCCCGCTGCGCGAGGCCATGGACGCGTTCGTCGACGTGACACAACGACACGTGACCGGCGACGTGAAGCTGAAGCTCTACAAGGGCAACCTCATCATCGCCGGACGCAAATCCCCGTACTCGCTCTACTCCGAGACCTTCGCGACGTTCGGAGCCAGCGCGCAGTACGATCACGCCGACGCCGCGGGCTTCATCAGTCTGTTCGGCCTGCCATTGAAGATCACCGCGCTACGGGACCAGAGCACGTCGGGCTGACGCGCCACCGTCAGACGGGCATGTGGGGAACCCGGGCGCTCGCCCGGTTCCCCGATTCTGCGATACGATTAGGCAATCGGCCAGTTACCTGCAGCGACGATCACGTCCCGGGGAGTAATCACACGTGGCAAAGAAGTCGAAACGAACGCGCGCCTCTCGTCCAGGAGCACGCGCCAATCCGAACCAGAGCCCGAGCAGCGCGAACGCGACACCCGCGGAGCGCGTGGAACAGCGGCGCGCCGAGCGCGCGCGAGGACGCTCGTCCGCGGCAATTGCGCGCCGCCGGAAGAAGCGCATGCGGCAGATGATCCTCATCGGCGTCGCCGTGCTTGCGTTGGCCGGCACGTCGGTCTTCGCCTATCAGCGCATCACGCGCGTCGAGCCCGGCGAGTTCGTGCGGGACGCTGGCCGAACGCACATCGCGGATGACGTGACCGGAACGGGCTACACGTCCGATCCACCGACATCGGGACCGCACTGGTCGTCAGTCGCGCGTTGGGGCGTGCACCAGGAGCCGGTTCCGAACGAGACCCAGATCCACAACCTGGAGCATGGCGGCGTCATCATGCAGTACAGCTGCGCTGACTGCCCCGAGATCGTGGTCGAACTGGAAGGACTCGCGAACAGCTGCGACGTCAAGCTCATTACGGCGCCGAGGCCCGACATGGAGCATCTCATTGCCGTTACGGCCTGGAACCGCATCCTGACGTTGGACGCCATGGACCGTGAGCAGATCGTCGAGTTCATCAACGCCTACGCGGACAAGGGGCCAGAACGGTTCCCATCCGAATCAGCGTCCTGGAATCGCTGCAACGTCAGCTAGGCAGTGCGTACCTGACACACACTGCGGGCTCAGTGGAAGGCTCCCCGTCGTAGGACGAAGAGTCTTCGCGCAGTTGCGCGACAGGCGACACGACCACGACGAGACCATCGACGACGAGACCGCGCAGGCGCCCTTCAATCCACGGTCGGTCGTCGTCGGAGAAATTAACCTTCAGCTCGCGTCCGATCTGCTCCACGGTCAGTCCCGCGTCAGACGCGCGACGCAACGCGTCCACGATGCGCCCCCGCGCGTAGCGGCTCGTCTGCTCGAAGCGTTCCGCGTGGGGAAACCTGCGCTTCGGCAGGTCGCCGAGCACGGCATGCATCACCGGCCGCGCCCGGCAGTCGTCGTGCAGCGGGCAGCGTTCGCAAGCGACACTTCGCGCGCGGCATAGCGTCGCCCCGAGCTCCATCAGCGCCTGATGCCAGGTGTGCCCCTCACCTGGCGGCAACAGCTCACGGGCAACCTCGCGCGTCTCGAGGGGCGTCAACGCATTGGCGAGCTGCTCCGGGCCGCGCGCAACCCTGCACAGCACGCGTCGAATATTCGTGTCGACGAACGACACGTCTTCGTCGTGCGCGAAGCATGCGATGGCGCCGGCTGTGTATGGCCCGACACCCGGCAGAGTCAACAGCGTGGCTACATCCCGTGGCATGACGCCGCCGTGGCGCGCGACTACTTCCCGGGAGGCGCGCTGCAGATTCAGAGCGCGGCGGTTGTACCCCAACCCCGCCCAGGCTCGTATGACATCGCTCGTGGGAGCCGCGGCAAGCGCCTGCGACGTCGGGAACCGCTCAAGGAACGCGTGATACTTCTGGATCACGCGCACGGCCTGTGTTTGCTGCAACATGATCTCGGACACGAGGATGCGATATGGGTCGCGCGTCGCGCGCCACGGCAGATCGCGATGCCCTTCCCGATACCATGTCAGCAACCGACTCTGTATTCGTCTTCGCCGCTCAGTGTCGATCATGCGATGAGTGTAGCCTCTTGACGGACACGCGCGACGGAAGCACCATGGCGCCAGCATCGTCTCGGTGAAAGGATGCGGGACCATTGCCAGGAAAAACACGCCCGCTCCGGGCAGGGCTCATCGGGGCCGGCACGATCGCCTTCAGCGCCCATCTACCGGCCATGCGCAAGCTGCGGGACACGATCTCGATCGTGGCCGTCGCGGACATCCGTGAGGACAACGCGCGCCGCGCGGCCGCCGAGTACGGGGCTGAGGCGTACTACGGCGACTATCGTGAACTGCTGAGCCGTGACGATCTCGACTTCGTCGATATCTGCACGCCCGAGTTCCTCCACGCCGAACAGACCGAAGCGGCTGCGTCGGCAGGGCTGCACGTCATCTGCGAAAAGCCGATGGCCTCCTCCGTCGAGGAGGCGGATCGCATGATCGCGGCCTGCAAGGGAGCGGGCGTGAGACTGATGATCGCCCATTCGCGGCGCTTCACCGGCAGGTATCGCCGGATTCGGGAAGCGATCGACCGCGGCGAGATTGGAGAGGTGCGTTACGTGCGCGAGAACGAGCGGCGCCCACGCTCGATGTACGACAGCCTGGGGCTGGCGACCGGCCACTGGACCCCCGAGGAAGGCCGCCCGTGGTTGACGATGGCGAAGTATTCCCAGGGCGCGGCGCTGACGAATGCCGTGCACGAAACGGACCTCGCCCGCTGGTTCGTCGGTGTCGACCCGGTCTCGATCTACGCCGAAGCGCGCGTCACCGAGCCGGGCGCGGAAGCGCCTGACATGCTGACGTACACCATCGAGTTCGCGAACGGCGCGGTCGCCGGCGCTGAGATCGTCAACCAGCTCCCGCGTGGCTATCCCTACTTTCACATGATGGAGGTGGCCGGGACTCACGGCCGGGTGCGCGCCATCGATCCGATCATGAGCCCCTTCACCGTTGCCGACGAGACGGGGCTGCGCCAGCCGGTCAACTTCCCCGCGTTGCTCCACGTCGACCAGGCCTACGTCGACGAGTTGGCCGCGTTCGCCGAGACCCTGCGCCACGACACGCCACTGCCTATCACGCCTCAGGAGGCGCGCGGGGCGATCGAGCTGTCCGTCGCCGCCGTTCGGTCAAGCCAGCTGGGCAAGCCGGTCGCGCTGCCGCTCGTCGCGGAGGTGAGCCGATGAACGAATTCACGGGCTGGTCCATCATCGGCGACGGTGAGCTCGCCAGCGTGCTACGCCGCGCGGCGGAGTACATTCCAATTGCCACTCGTGTGACTGTGATCGTAGACACGAAACAGGGGCCCGAAGGCGCGTTCGCGCTCGGATCCGCTATGCTTCAGTCGCCTTCCGAACGCGTCGTCCCGCTGGAGTCGGCGTTCGAGGCAGTCGAGGCCGTCCGCGCCTCCGTCGCCGCGGGCGAATGCGGGCGCGTCTATGGCTGCTTCACGAGCATTCGCGTGCGGCGCGGCTCGTCATCCAGCGATGTGCGTGACGCGGCGCTGCTGCCGGCCATTGCAATGACGCTGGACACCGTGCCCGGTCCGCTGGCTCGAGTCTGGGCCCGGCAGGCTTCGCTGTTCGCCCCGGACGACGCGTGGTTCGTCACCATCCGTTTGCGTGACGAGACGCTTCTGACCATCGAGGTCATGGCAAGCGAGCCCGACGCAGGCGCCCGGGAGATTCTGGTCGAGCTGACCTCCTCGGAGCGTGTCCTGCGCGCAGAACCGACGCGACAGGCGGTGGTGGTCGAGCCGCTGGGCCAGGCTGCGATGTCGCGTCCCTGGTGGGAGGACCTCGGCGAACGCTACCTTCGTCTCGTGCTGCAACGCGCCGAGCGGCCGCACGACGGAGCCGGCACGCGGCTTCGGACCGCGTGGGAGGCGATCCTGACGTCGGCGTCGTCAGGCGAGCCCGTCGAATTCACGTAGCTCCCACCGGCCGCGCGTCTCATTTCCCGGACGCGGTGGCCAGAAATGCCCGTGCCTCTTCCACGACTGACGGCGAGTAGTCCGGCTTCGAGCTGTCGAACCAGCGTACGTCCTCGAAGCGCCGAAACCACGTCTGCTGGTGACGCACGTACCTGTGGATCATGAACCGCGTGCGCTCGATGGCGTCTTCGATCGTACACGCGCCGTTTACGACCTCCAACGCCTCCCGGTATCCATGTGCGCTCATCGCTGGCATGTCAGCCGTCACCCCGCGTCGCTGAAGCTGGCGCGTCTCGTCGACCCACCCGCTCGCATGCATCTCCGCAACCCGCTGATCGATGCGCTGGTACAGCCGCTGTCGTTCCTGCGTCAGCCCGATGACGAGGAACCGGTACGGCGGCCGCGATCGACCCGCGACGTCGCTCATCGGGCGACCCAACGTCTCGAAGATCTCCAGCGCCCGGATCAGGCGGCGCTTGTTGCGCGTCTCGATGCGCCCCGCGGAGACCGGGTCTACTGCCCGCAGGCGGTCGTGCAAAGCCTGCGGGTCAAGCTTGTCAAGCGCCGCGCGCAACGTCGCGTCCGGAGGCGCCTGAGGCGCCGTCCAGCCTTCGAGCAAGGCGCGCAGGTACTGCGGCGTCCCGCCTGCCACGAGCGGCAGTCGCCCTCGCCTTCCAATCTCCTCAACGGCGGCATACGCGTCATCCAGAAAGGACGCCAGTGAGTACGGCTCCCAGGGCTCGCGGATGTCTATCAGGTGGTGAGGGATTCCCCCGCGTTCTCGCTCGTCCGGCTTGGCCGTGCCGATGTCCATCCCGCGGTAGAAGTAGCGCGAGTCCGCGCTGACCACCTCGCCGTCGAACGCCGTCGCCAGCTCGACCGCGAGGGCGGTCTTACCGGTCGCCGTCGCGCCCAGCACGACGATGACCGGCAAGCCGGCAGTGAGACGGCGCTCATTGTCCACGCAAATCCCAACTTGCTACACTTCGCGGGCCAATCGCCCGCACGGTTTGAACGCATATCCGCGGCGACCGGCCCGTCGGGCAGATCGGATCGGGGAAGACTTCTTGTCCAAGCGTACTCGCCAGATCGTCGTCCTGGCCTCCATCGCCACGCTGACCCTGCTGATCGTGTTCGTGACCCAGTTCATCATCCTGCGCGCGCTCGACAGCGCTCGGGATGACCCGAGCGTCAACGTGTACTTCGTCGTCGAGCGCGACGAGTCGGTGGACTCGATCGCCGAACGGCTGCATGACGAACAGCTGATCCGCTCGCCCGGCTACTTTCGCTTCCGCGTGCGCCTGTCCGGCTCCGGCAGCGACATCGTCGCCGGACGCTACCGGCTCGACTCAAGCATGTCGACCAGCCAGATCATCCGCACCATCACGTCCGAATCCGCCGCGCTCGCGCAGGAGGTGTCCGTGCAGTTTATCGAAGGCTGGCGCACCGAACAGTTCGCCGAAGCGCTGGTCGAGGCGCAGCTGATCGAATCGGTCGACGTGTTCATGGACACCACGCGTGAGCCACGCTGGAACGACCTGTTCGCGTTCCTGCACACCCGCCCCAGCAACGTCGCGCTCGAAGGCTACCTGTTTCCTGACACGTACAACTTCCGCGCCGATTCGACGCCCGACGAGATCATCGAGCGCTTACTGGGGACCTTCGAGGAGCGCGTCACGCCACAGATGATCGCGCAGGCCGACAGCCTCGGCCTGACACTGCACCAGGTCATTACGATCGCGTCGATCGTCGAGCGCGAGGCGGTCATTCCGGACGAACGGGCGACGATCGCGTCTGTTTACTACAACCGCATCGCGCGCGGCATGCCACTGCAGGCGGACCCGACGGTGCAGTATCAAGTCGGCGATGCCGGCGACTGGTGGCCCGAGCTCAGCTCGATCCAGCTCCAGCAGCAGGGCCGTTACAACACCTATCTCAACCCCAATCTGCCGCCCGGTCCCATCTGTAATCCCAGTCTGGCCTCGATCGCCGCGGCGCTGCAACCGGCGAATACCGACTTCCTGTTCTTCGTAGCGACGGGAGACGGTACCCACGCGTTCGCGCGCACGTTCGAAGAGCACGAGGAGAACATCCGAGAATTTCAGCGGGGGAACTGAGGAGAGCATGTGCGAATCGGAGTCGCGCGCCGTCGGCCTGATCGGGAACCCGGTCGCTCACTCGCTGTCCCCGGCGTTCCAGCAGGCCGCGTTCGACGCCTGCGAGCTCCCGCTGCGCTACGAGCTGTGGCAGACCGAGACAGACGAGATTCCCGAGCGTCTGCGACGCATTCGCGACGGCAACGCGCTCGGGGCCAACGTCACCGTGCCGCATAAGGAAGCCGTCACGACATTGATGGACGATTTGTCACAGACGGCGCTACGAATTGGAGCGGTAAACACCGTCATCCGCAATGGCGCGTCGTTGATCGGCGACAACACCGACGCCCACGGGTTCATCGTCCCGCTCCGCGAGGGCTCGTTCGAGTTCGACAGCAGCAACGCCGTCATAGTCGGAGCCGGCGGGGCGGCGCGGGCCGTGGTCGTGGCGCTGCTCGACGCAGGCATCCGCTCGCTGGCTATCCTCAACCGCAACGTCGAGCGCGCCCGGCGTCTGGCGACGCAGGCCGGCGACACGCGTGTCAGCGCGGCTCCCCTGTCCGCGCTGGGCGACCATGTCGTCGCCGCACGCCTGATCGTGAATGCAACGTCGGTCGGCTGGTCCGGTGAACCGTCGCCCGTCGAGCTCAGCCTGCTGGAGCGCGCCCCACGCGACGCTATCGCCTATGACCTGACCTATCGGGAGACCGCCTTCCTGACTACGGCGCGCGCCGCTGGCCTGGCCACCATCGATGGCCTGCCGATGCTCGTGCATCAGGGCGCGCGGTCCTTCGAGCTATGGACGGGAGTCAACCCGCCCGTGAACGTGATGTGGGAGGCGGCCGTACTGGCCCGCGCGGCGAAAGGCGATTGAACGGAGTGGACGTGCTTGAACTGGCCTTCGCGCTGGCGACCGGCGCCGTTGCCGGAAGCATTATTAACATGGTGGCGACGCGGCTCCCGGCCGAGGGAGATCCAGCAGTCATCGGCCCCCCGTTGCGCCCCAGGACCCAGGCCGAGGACGCGTTCGCATTCGTGCCGTGGCTGGGAGCGTGGCAGCGATCGACCGGCGGGCTCGACCTCCCGAAGCTGGGCACGGACATCGGCGCGACACTGGTCAGCGTCATCGCGTTCCTGCGCTACGATGAGTGGCTCGTCAGCGCGCGCACGGCGGTCTTCGCCCTGATCCTGCTGCTGATCCTGCGCATCGACTGGCAACATCACCTCATCTTCACCATCACGATCGTGCCGTCCATCGCGATCGCGCTCGTGTTCCAGGCGCTGGATTCAGCAGGCGCCTTTGCCTGGGCAGTCGCCGCCAGCGCCGGCGCGGCGCTGGTGTTCACGCTGCTGTTCTTCCTGGCGCTGATCATCTATCGCAGGCGCGCGCTCGGCTTTGGGGACGTGCTGCTGGCGGGTCTGATCGGCGCCATGACCGGCCCGAGCGTCCACATCGCGATCCTGCTGGGCATGTTTCTGGCCGCCGCCGGCGGTCTGTTTCTCATTGCCATCCGCGTCCGAAGCCGAACGGACTACATCCCCTACGGCGCGTACCTCTGCCTCGGCGCAATGATCGTGATCCTCTGACGCGGCCGCCAGCCAACGTGACATCATCGGCGGCGATCGCGTCTAGCGCAACAGCGCATAGCCCAGCGCGGCCACGACCAGCCCGCTCATCGTGCACGCGACGTTCACGACGTCGTTGTCAACCCACCTGATACCCGCCGCGTGCGTCGTCGGCGCTCCGCAACGATGCACTGTCGCCTCCGTCCATTCGTCGCACGCGTCACACCGCCTCCGCTGCTGGGCCAGCTCTCCGAGCAGGCTGTCGAGCAGTGCGCCCGCGATGCCCGCCAGAATGACGAGCGCGGCGAGTGTCACGGGCTCGGCGACGCCCGTGAGCGCAACGCCAACCGCCGCTACCAGCGCGATCAGCGCCGCGCCGCCGGCCGACGCGATGGTTCCCGGCATGGTGATCCCACCGGAGACGCCTACCGGCACGGTTACGCGCGACAGCAGCATGCGCGGAGCCCGTCCCGAGCGCGTGCCGATCTCGGTCGCCCACGTGTCGGCGGTCGCAGCCGCCAGTGAGCCGGCGATCATGGCCAGCGCTGCCCCAGCGCCGAGCCAGGACGCTGAAAGCGCCGCCAGCGCCGCGCCGCCGCCGTTGGCCAGCACCTGACGCGCGTCGCGCCGACCGCCCTTCGCGGCGGCGGTCGGAGGCCCTGGGAGCTTTGACAGCGCGCTCGACGACACGAAGAACGCGCCCAGCAGCAGACCGCCAACCCACGAGGCGCCGAGAATCACGGCCGTTCCGATGAATGCGGCCGCAACCGCTCCGCGCCCCGTCAGCGCCCCCGCGCGCCGCCCCGCGCCCGCGATCACGATCGACAGCAGCAGGCCCGCCACCAGCCGCTCGGTCACGCCTCAGGCTTCCGCCGGGGTATGGACAGCATCACCAGCTCGTCGTCGCGGATCTCGAACACCCAACCCTCGACAATCGCGATGGCAGGCGAGCTGATTTCCGAGTAATGGATCGTGACCGTGTGGCCCTCGACGACCTCGTCGCGCGTCGGGTTCATCGAGAACGGGTGTCTCGGGCTTCCGACGATCACCCTGCACCCGCCAGCCCGTTCCACCGCTTCAGCGACGAGCCGCTCTGCCTCGCTCTCATCCATCGTCGTTCCTTCCCGGATCGACCGCGTCAGGCGCGCGACGGGTCCTACGTATCGAGCTGCCACTCGTAGTGGCGGTAGCGTTGCGCCCACGAGCCCTGCCAGCTCGTCATCGAAACCGGCTCGATAAAGATCAGCCAGCGAGGCTCGTAAAGCGTCTTCGTGTGGTACTCGACGCCTCGCGCGCCCCAATAGCGTTCGGCCATCTCCCGCAGGATCGGCGTCCAGCGCCCGCCAACGTTCGGCTGCTCGACGACCGACGCCATGCCCTGCACGAGCACCCGGCGATGCTGCTCGCGCTCGTCCAGACACAGCGACACCCGCCCATCGCGTTGCAGATGGCGCGCCCAGAGCGACCGCTCCCGCGGCACGACGTAGAACCCGCCGTCCGCATGCTGGGACCAGACCGGAACCACGTACGGCCAGCCGTCAGCGTCCAGGCAGCCAAGCCGGCAGATCACTGGCCCGGCCAGAAACTCGGCGATCTCGGCGTCGGACATGCTAGCCACCGGGCTCCTCCGAATCTCGCGCAGGCAACGCACGTGCGCCGCGGCGCCAATCATACGTCCGTCACGCAGCCGGATATCCTCCTGGTCGCGGCGGCCAATCCCACCGGGCAATTGCTATACTGTCAGGTGACCCCGTAGCTCAGTGGTAGAGCAGTGGACTTTTAATCCATGGGTCCAGGGTTCGAATCCCTGCGGGGTCACCGCGTCACGCGTGGCCGCAGCCCGAGCCGGGTTGAGGAATGTGGGAGGCAGCGTCGGTGGAACCTTCCACGCAGCAGCAGATGGCGGACTACTTCCGGGCCATCGCCTCCTGGCGCCGCGTCAGGGCCGAAGACTACGACCGCGATCCCCGCAACATCCGCTGCGCCAGCGGTCTCGAACAGCTCGCGGACCACGTCCTGAACCTGCCTGACGACGACGAGCGCGTCGTCCAGCTCACCCGACTCGCGTTGCATGGCGGCATGCTCGAGCTGGAGCAGCGCGCGCACGTGGCCGTCTCGCGCTTCCGCTTTCACACGCCTGAGACCTCGCTGGACGGCATGCTCGAGCACATTATCGAGCTGCAGCTGGCTGACATCAGCGAAGCGGGGCGCTTCGGAGGCCGCCTGCCGGAGGGCGACAACCCCTGGGAGCGCCAGCAGTCGTGACGCTCAAGCGGCGGGACACCCAGCGCAGTCTCGTCCCGCGGCCCAGCTCACGCGTCCGGCAGGCGCGGCTCGTGGTCAGCGTCGTGGACGAATCGCCGGTACAGCCACTGATACAGAATCGTGCGGTTGAAGCGCGCTGACACGTACACCATGGCGCCGATCGCAGTGGCGAACGAGATCCACCAGTCGACCCGATCGGGGATGATGCGGTCGACGCCGGTCAGCCACGCGCCCAGGTGAATCGCGACGGCCAGTACCAGGACCGCCCCGACATCGTAGACAATCCGGTATGTCGCGATCTGCTCCGGCAGTGGCTCGTCGCTCAGCGCCGCGAGCTCCGCGGCGATTCGCTCACGGACCCGTTCAGCCCGTTCGTAGTACCAGCGCCGGTGTTCCGCCTTCGCGC
The DNA here is from genome assembly GCA_035513175.1 of Thermomicrobiales bacterium. Classification (GTDB taxonomy): domain Bacteria; phylum Chloroflexota; class Chloroflexia; order Thermomicrobiales; family CFX8; genus DATKCN01. Next base: position 33,841 of record DATKCN010000300.1, on the reverse strand, counting down.
GCGCCACCAGCAGCCCCGCGATCCCGGCGTTTGCCACCGGCAGCAGGAACGGCATCCACACGGCGCGCATCGCGAAGCCGAGCCCTGCCGCGAGAGCGACGACGGCGATGGCGTCGAGGGCGCGGCTCCTCGCCAGCGCTGGCGACGAGTCGGGTACGGTTTCCGGGGCGCCGGTCGGAATCACCGGTTCCGCCGAGACCGGCACGCCATCAGCGGGGGCGTCGTCTTCGCCGAAGATGTCGAGCGGCAGCTCGTCGATCCTGCCCATCGTCACACTCCCCGCCGGAGTCGCGCCGCCCATGTGATCCAGCGCCAACGCCCGTCGCGCAACGCGTTGCCCTGGTCCGGTCGACGCGCAGATCATTACGAATCCATCATATCGCGCTACAATGCGCCGAGTCCGAGACCGCGCGCCAGGCAGTTTCCAGACAACAACGTGTGTGGCGCGCGTGCATGGTGAGGAGACCCGCGCTCATGCCCCGCCCCGTCGACACGCTGGACCGCGCGATCATCAGACGGCTGCAACAGGATGGACGCATGTCCAGCGCCGAGATCGCCCGCCAGCTCAATGTCGCTGAGCGCACCGTCCGCGCCAGAATCGACCGGCTCGTGAACGACAACGTGATCCGGCTCGTTGCCTCGATCGTGCCCGAAACAGCCGGGTACGCGGTAACAGCCGACGTGTTTCTGGAAGTCGAAGCAGGACGAATTCATGACATCGCAACGCTGATCGCGGCGAAGCCGGAGGTCGGCTATGTTGGCCTGTCGACGGGCGACCGCGACATCAGCATTCAGATTCACGCGCCTTCTGTCGAGCACCTGTACGACTTCGTTACCAATGAGCTGGGCACGATCCCCGGTGTCGCCCGCACCAACACCTTCATCATTCCCAGGATCATCAAGACGCACTTCGACTTCGCGGGATCGACCGACGAAGCAGACATCCCCGGCGCGATCGGATCGGAGCTGCCGGAATCCGAACCGTCGGTCAACGTATAGGCAGAGAGAGGAGACGCAGATGACGGCCGGAGTGTCCCGCAAGGAGGACCTCGTTCATCGCGCACACGTTGCCCTGGGCGGCTCGCTGGGCACGTTCGTCCTGCCGGACGATCTGGCGGTGGTCGTCGAGCGCGCGGAGGGTCCCTATCTGTACGACATCGACGGACGGCGCTACATCGACTACCTGCTCGGATCGGGACCGATGCTGCTGGGTCACGCCCGGCCTGAGATCGTCGCCGCCATTCAGCAGCAGGTGTCCAAGGGGCTCTCCTATTTCGTCCTCAACGAGCCGGTCATCGAGCTGGCGGAGCGCATGATCGACCTTGTGCCCTGCGCGGAGATGGTGCGGTTCGTGTCGAGTGGCACGGAAGCCACCTTCCATGCCCTGCGCATCGCCCGCACCTACATGCGCCGGCCGAAGGTGCTCAAGTTCGAAGGCGGCTATCACGGCGTGCACGACTACGCGATGATGAGCGCCATGTCCCCCGTGCAGACGCACTACCCGACGCCGATCCCCGACTCCGGCGGCATCCCTCGCGAGGTGGAGGCCGATGTCATCGTGTCCCGCTGGAACGACCTCGACCTGACGGAGCGGTTGATCCGCGAGCACGCGTCTGATCTGGCCGCCGTGATCTGCGAGCCGCTGCAGCGCGCGCTCATCCCGGCGCCGGGCTTCCTGAAAGCCGTGCGCGAGATTACCGAGTGCCACGGCGTGCTGCTTATATTTGACGAGGTCGTCACCGGCTTCCGGCTGGCGCTTGGCGGGGCGCAGGAGAAATACGGCGTCGTCCCCGATCTCGCCGCGTTCGGCAAGGCGATGTCGGCGGGCTATCCGATGGCCGCCATCGCGGGCCGCGCCGAGATCATGGGCGTCACGTCGCTGCAACGGGCGGGAAGCGCTGACATCGCCCGCGTGGCCGGCACCATGAGCGGCAATCCGGTAGGCGCGGTCGCCGGCATCGTCTCGCTCGATCTGCTGTCGCAGCCGGGTGTCTACGAGCGGCTGTACGCCACTTCGGACGCGTTGAAGAACGGCCTGCGTGCGCTGGCGGCCGAGCGGGACGTAGCGGTACAGGTTATCGGCGAGGGTCCGGTGTTCCAGATGCTGTTTGCGAGCGAGCCGATCACCGACTACCCAAGCTTCCTGGCCGCCGACCGCGAGAAGTCCAAGCGATTTGGGTTGGAGTGCATCCGGCGCGGGGTCACGACCACGCCGGGCGAAAAGTTCTACGTGTCCTCGGTGCATGGTGACGACGATGTCGAGGAGACGTTGGACGTATTCGCGCGTGCATTCGACGCCGTGCTCGAAACGAGCTGACGACCCGCGTTGCGACGGCAGGAGAGAGCATGTCACTAGCGGAACGGTTGATCGTCCCGGACGGTCTCGACGCGTGGCTGCGCGACACGCGACGTCTGATCCACATCAACCCGGAGCTGATGCTGGAAGAGCGCGAGACATCCGAGCTGGTGCAGAAACACCTTACCGAGGTCGGCGTCCCGTTTCGCTCCGGCGTCGGCGGCGACGGCCGTCCACTCTACCTGTCGAAGGAGGTGATGGCGAAGGCGGGCATTACCTTCGGCGCGACGACAGGTGGCACAGGCGTGTTGGCCGAGATCCACGGCACGCGCGGCGCGGGTCATGGCAAATGCGTGCTGCTGCGCGCCGACATGGACGCGCTGCCGATCGAGGAGGCGAACGATGTCCAGTACCGCTCGCGAGTCCCCGGCAAGATGCACGCCTGCGGGCACGACGTGCATACGACGGCGCTGATGGGCGTAGCCGAAGTGCTCTCCGGACTGACGGATCTGTTCGACGGCACGGTCAAGCTGATGTTTCAGCCGGGTGAAGAGGGCGCGGGCGGCGCCGCCGCGATGATCAACGACGGCATCCTCAACGATCCGAGCGTTGACGCGGCCTTCGCGCTGCACGTGACGGCCGAGCTGCGCGCCGGACACGTCTCGGCCGGCGCCGGACCGTTCGCGGCGGCCGCCGACACCTTCGAAATCCGCGTTACCGGCAAAGGGGGTCACGCCGCCTTCCCGCACACGACGATCGACACGACCCTCGTCGCCGCCCACATTCTCATCGCCCTTCAGTCGCTCGTCAGCCGGGAGGTCGACCCGCTCGAAACCGCCGTCGTCACGGTCGGCAAGCTTGAATCGGGAACGATCCACAACGTCATCCCGCAGACGGCGACGCTGCTCGGGACAGTGCGCACTTACACGCCGCAGCTTCGCAATCAGCTGGAGGCGCGCATCGCCGAGATGGCGTCGGCCATCGCGTCGGCGTTCCGCGCCGAAGCCGAGATCATCTATCTCCGTGGATACCCGCCAATGATCAATCATCCCGCCGCCGTCGATCTGGTGCGCGACGTTGGCGTTGAGCTGCTTGGCGCCGAGAACGTGCACGAAGCCCGGCCGATCATGGCGGGCGAAGACATGGCGTTCGTCCTTGAGGCGGTCCCCGGCTGCCTGTTCAACCTGGGCGTCGGAAACCCTGAGCGCGGACTCGTCTTCCCGCCACATCACCCACGCTTCGACGCCGATGAGGATGCGTTGTCCGTCGGTGTGCGCATGCTGTGCGGCGTCGCGCTGCGCTACCTGAACGCGGACGTCTGATCCGGGAGCGGTGACGCTTCGTGTCCACCACCGTCACGACCGCGCAACTCGCCGCGCGATGTCATCGGAGCTCGGAGCCTGGCACGTTGACGACGCGCTCGTTGAGTCTCGTCCTGGACTGAGACCGCGTCGCCTCTGACGTGTCGCGGATCGATCCAGCAGCGCATCGTGCAGGTGGCGACATCGGCGCGTGGCAGCCACCGAATCAGTCTCGCCATGCCGCCGCACAAGCGTCGCGCGCCCCGTGAGATGACGCGGGCAGGCATCGGCTGAATACACGGTTGGCGCGATAGACAATCATTCCAGCTTCGGATACGATTGGTTCATACGCCGTCGTCTTGAGGATCGTGGTGAGGGTCGGCTGAGCCTCGTTCGTCTCTCCCCGGTTGGACTGTCCTGAAACGGAGACAGAGGTGCTCCTCTATTTCGTGCTCGCGCTGGCGGGCCTCCTCTTCCTCGTCGTGTCGATCGCGTTCGGCGAGGTCGTGGACTTCTTCGAATTCGATGTCGATGATGGCGTGCATCCGCTGTCCGGAAAGGTCATCGCGGTTGGGCTCACCGCCTTTGGCGCGACCGGCATGATCGTTAGCTACTACGATTGGAGTGCGTTGCTGAGCGCGCTCACCGCGGGACTCGCGGCGCTGCTGATCGGCGCGATGATGTGGTGGCTGCTGTCGATGCTCTACAAAGGTTCGGCGTCTACTGACATCTCGGTCGCCTCGCTGGTTGGACGGCAGGCGCAGGTGACAGTCGGCATTTCGGCAGCGTCGGTGGGCGAGATCCTTGTCCCCGCCGCGGACAGCACGAGGCACATCCTCGCGCGATCGATGGACGGGCAGGCAATCGCGGCCGGCTCGTCGGTGCGCATCGTTCAGTCGCTCGGCAACGTTGTTCTGGTTGAACGCACGGACGCGCCCCTGGCTGCGACGTCCGAAGACCCGGCGTAGGCGCGTCGTCAAAGGAGATGTACCGTGGGTGACTACTTTGTGATCACGATCGGGGTCCTGTTCATTCTCGCGGCCATGGCTGGAATGCTGTATCTGGTCAACGCCAACATCATCAAGGTTGCGCCGAGCACCGTCGCGATCTTCTCCGGTCGCAAGCGCACCATCGTCAATCCGGAGACCGGGGAGCGCCAGACGGTTGGCTATCGCATCATCAAGGGTGGCTCCAGCGTTCGCGTCCCGATCCGCGAACGCGTCGACTACCTGTCGCTCAACGTCATCACCATCCCATTGCGCATATCATCAGCCTATACGTCCGAGGGCGTGCCGGTGTCCGTAGACGCCGTGGCGAACGTCAAGATCGGAGGCGATGACTTTTCGATCGGCAACGCGATTGAGCGCTTTCTGGGGATGGATCAGGCAACCATCCAGAACGTGATCTTCCAGACGATGGAAGGTCACCTCCGCTCGATCCTCGGCACGTTAACCGTCGAAGAGATCAACACCGACCGCCAGGCATTCGCGCAGCGCATGACGGCCGAGTCAGCCGAGGATCTGCGCCGCATGGGCATCGACATCGACGTGCTGACAATCCAGCAGATCAGCGATCCGAACGGCTACCTTGAAGCCCTCGGTCAGCGTCGAACGGCTGAGGTCAAGCGCGACGCGGAAATCGGGCGCGCCGAGGCCGATCGCGACGCCCGCACCCGCTCCGCGTCCGCGATGCAGCTGGCGGCGACTGCCGAGGCGCGCGCGGAAGCGGAGATCGCCTCCGCGCAGCGTGACACGAACGTCGCCAAGGCCACCTACGAGGCGGCTGTACTGTCTGAACAGGCGCGGGCAGCGCAGGCGGGCCCGCTGGCGCAGGCCGAGGCGCAGCGCGAAGTCGTCGTCGCCCAACAGAACGTCGAGCTGGCGCGCACCGAGGCGGCCATTTCCGTGCAGGAGATGGAGGCCAAGCGCAAGGAGCGCGAGCTGGAAGCGACCGTGCTCAAGCAGGCCGAGGCTGAGCGACAGGCGACCATCATTACCGCCGAGGGCGCGCGTCAGGCGACGATTCTGAAGGCCGAAGGCGAACAGCAGGCGATCATCACCCGCGCGCAGGCAGAATCGCGCCAGCGCGAGCTGCTCGGCGCGGGTGAGGCGGCGCGCGTGCGGCAGGAGGGTCTGGCGGACGCCGAGGCTAAGAAGGCGCTGGCGGAAGCGACACGAGCAGAGCTGCTGGCAGTGGCGGAGGGCCGTCGGGCGCAACTGCTGGCCGAGGCTGAAGGCACGCGTGCCGCGCTGCTCGCGGAGGCTGAGGGCAAGACGCAGCTGGCCGAAGCGCTCAACGCGTATGGCCCAGAGGCGATTCAGCTCCTGATGTACCAGGCATTTGTCGAGCAGCTCCCCAAGGTCGTCGAGGCTGCAGCGCTGCCGCTATCAACGATCGACAAGGTCGTCCTGATCGACGGCGGCGGGTCGAACGGACTCGGATCGAACGGCAGCGGCTCGCTGGGCCGCTACGCCGGCGAGCTTCCCATGATTGTCGAGCGCATGACCGAAAGCTTCGCGGCCGTCACGGGCATCGACCTCAAGCAGGTAGTGCGCGACAAGACCGGCATCGGCGCCGAGGACACGGGCAACGGCCGCACCGTCATCGACGCCGAACCGAAGAAGAAGTCACCTGCCGTTGACGATTGACGCGCTCGGCGCGCCAATGAGCGGGGGCCGGTCGAGTGTTGACCGACCCCCGGCTGTTACTCGACCTCGAGAATCATTTCAATCTCTACCGGAATGCCCCCCGGCAATGCCGCCATGCCGACCGCGGAACGCGCGTGCCTGCCCGCTTCCCCGAACAGCTCCACCATCAGGTCGGAAAAGCCGTTTATCACCTTCGGCTGATCGCCAAAGCCGGGCGCGGAGTTGACCATGCCCAGCACCTTGACGACCCGCTTCACGCGATCGAGGTCGCCGAGGGCCTCCCGGCAGCTCGCAAGCAGGTTGAGCGCCGTCGAGCGTGCCGCCTCGTAGCCCGTCTCGATCGACACCTCGGACCCCAACTGACCGCGATACACCGGCACGCCGTCCCGGTTCGGACCGTGACCGGCCATGAACAGCAGGTTCCCGACCTGAACGTAGCGCACGTAGTTCGCAATCGGCGCCGGCGGCGCCGGCAGCTCGAGTCCCAGTTCCTGAAGCCGTGCTTCGATGTGCATCGATCTCCCCTCTCATCTGATGTACGGCGCGCACGAGCGCACGCTCTATCTTCCACCAGCGCCGGCCTGGGCGCAATCGTTCAAGCTGTTGCGAGCGCACATCCAGCTCCGGCTCTCCGGGGCCGGACGACCCTCCGTGGCATCATTCGCGACGGACCTGGGGGACCGCGCATTGAGGGTCACGTTCTTCACCGGAAGCGTCATCGGGTATGTCGATAACCCGGCTGCGTTGCTGACGCGCGGGCTGGCTCACGGGCTCGCGCTGCGCGGGCACGACGTGCGCGTCGTCGAGTCCCGCCGAAACCCCGCGTTCGTGCGCACGATGGAGCAGGCCGGAGCCGCAGCGGCGCGGCACTTCTTCGACGCGTTCCCGACCATTCAGTACCACACCTACGAGCCGCGCTCCGGCGCGTCGCTGCTGGAATGGGTCACGCGAGAAATCGCCCTGCTGGACGTCGCTGTGGCGGTCGGAGGGCTCGATCGAGAGCTGTGTCGCTGGATCGCCAATGTCAGTCGCCAGAGGCTGCTCCGAGCATACCTGCCGTGGACGCTGGCTGACGTTGCGCCGAAGCGTCTGCTGGAGCTCGAGATCGCGTTGTTTGACGCGGTGCTGGCGCCGTTTGACGTGGGAGGTTTCACGACGCACGTCAGGCCGATCGTGGCCGCTGTCGCCGGAGTTGATGTCGAGGCCGGATTGACGCGCGATCTGGAGTCCGACTATGCGGTGTCGCTGTCCGATCCGATTGAGGCGGCGATCGCCTTCGAGCGCGCCACTACACTGCCGGCGCCACCGCGCTAGCCATACAATCTCGCGCGATAACGATCACGGGTGATCGGCGAACCATTGGTCGAAGCGCTCGTCGACGGCGTCGCGGTGGTTGAACCACCAGCTGAAGTCAATCGTGAACTGCACATCCTTGTTGGCCGGGAATGACGGCAGCCGCTCCGCGATCTGCTCCGGTAGATGTTCGAACGCCAGGCGGTTCACCGGCCCGAACGGAACCAGTGACGAGAACGCGGCCGACACCTCCGGGCGCGTCGCGAAATTGATGAAATCGAGCGCGATATCCAGGTTGGGAGCGTTGCGGGGGATCACCCAGGCGTCGCCTGAGAGCGCGCCGCCGTTCCACTGTATCTCGACGGGCGCTCCTTCCTGCCGGATGCGCTCGATGCGGCTGTTCCAGGCGCCGACGAGATCGAGGTCCCCGGTCGAGATCATTTGCGTCGGCTGTGCCCCCTGTTCCCACCACAACACCAGATTGGTCTGCACCTCGGTCAGCCGTCCGAACGCGCGATCGAGGTCGAGTGGATAAAGGTCTGCCGGCGCCACACCGTCAGACAGCAGCGCGAACTCCAGCGTCGTCTGCGCGTCGCGATGCAGGCCGCGCGTGCCGGGATACCTCTCGACATCCCAGAAGTCCTTCCAGCCAGAGGGCGGCGGCTGATCGGGCCAGCGGTCGGGACGATACGCGAGGATCGTTGAGTAGTAGCTCGATCCGACGCCGTGCTCCATGCGCACGTCCGGGTAGATGTCTTGCGACCGGATCGTGCTGTAGTCCAGCAACTCGATCACGCCGAGGTTCGCCATTGGTAGCACGTCCTCAAGCAGCACGTCGCACACGTCCCAGTCCACGTCGTCCTCCAGCACCTGCCGGCGCAACGACGCCGCGTCGGTCGTGTCGGTCTCGACAATGGCGCCCGTCAGACGCTGAAACGGCTCGAAGATCGCCCTTTCCTGAGCGTCCTGGTACTCGCCGCCCCAGCTCGTGATTGTCAGTGACCGGCCCACCCAGAGACCGGCGTCGTCGTACCCTTCGACTGCCTCGACGAGCCGCTCAGGCGTCGGCGACGGCGCCGGTGTTGGCACGCTTGGCGTCGAATCCTCGCCGTTCGATCCGCACGAGGCCAGCGTGACGCCGCCCACTACGATGCCCGCCGCGCGCAGGAACTGCCGTCTGGTCAGGAGCCGCTCGCGCGTCCGCCGGCGCCAGCTCGCGTCATCCATCGCGCGGGGTGTCCTCGGCCGGCCCATCGTCGGCGTCATGCGGGTGCTCGCTGTCGTGACTCGTCAGCCGGCCTCGAATGGAGCCGACGGTGCGGGCCACGAGCATGCCAAGTTCCGACGCTTCCTTGCTCAAAAACTCGCGCCAGTAGGTATTCACCTGCCCCATTTGCCGGAATTTCCGATACCGCTCGGACGCCAGGCGCCGTCCGCTCGTGCCCTGAATGTCGGCCAGCGCCGAGACAAGCGCGTCGCGCAGCATCGCCGCGGCCAGGTCCGGGTCGAGATGCGCGCCTCCTTCTGGCTCCGGTACCAGCACGTCGGCGACGCCGAGCTTGGTGCAGTCCAACGCGGTGATCTTCAGCGCCTCGGCCACCTCCGGAGCCCGTGACACATCGCGGTAGAGGATGGCGGCGGCGCCCTCCGGGGCAATCACGGAATAAATGGCGTGCTCCTGCATCAGCACCCGATCGGCGACGCCGAAGGCCAGCGCCCCACCGCTTCCGCCTTCGCCGATGATCGTCGCGACGACGGGCACTTCCATGGCGCTCATCTCTGCCAGGCACTCGCTCATCGAGGTGGCCAGGCCGCGCTCTTCGGATTCGATCCCCAGAAACGCGCCGGGCGTGTCGATGAACGTCACCAGCGGGCAGCGCAGCCGTTGCGCGAGCCGCATCATGCGCAGCGCCTTCCGGTAGCCCTCCGGCAGCGCCTGGCCGTTGCGCCGAACCGGATCACCGTGGCCGCGCTCATGTCCAAGAAACACGACGCCAAGTCCCGCGATTTCACCGATGCCGGCGACAACGGCTGGGTCATCTCCGTGCGCGCGATCCCCGTGCAGCTCGACGAACTGCGGGCTGATGCGCCTGATATAGTCCATGGTCGTGGGCCGATCCTCGCGCCTCGCTGCCTGCACGACATCCCAGGCAAGGTCGACGCCGCGGTGTGGGATTGTCGACGTAGCCGGAGAGGCAACGACGCGCTGTTGCCCGGACGCTATGAGCCTGAGCAACGTCGCAAGCGTGTTGCGCTGCCGTCGACGGTCGATAATCGAGTCGACAAATCCCCGCTCAACCAGGAACTCCGCGGTGTGCGAGCGCAACGCCTGCTCCCCAGCGTCCTTGCCGGCCACGCCCTGTATCACCCGTGGACCCGCGAATCCGATCATCGCGCCCGGCTCCGCAAAGATGATGTCGCCCTGCGTTGCGAACGATGCGTACATGCCGCCGGTGGTGGGGTTGGTCAGGATTGAGATGTACGGCACGTGCGCCACGTGGGCGCGTTTCGCGGCGGCAGCGGTCTTCGCCATCTGCACCAGGCTCAGCATGCCTTCCTGCATGCGCGCCCCGCCGCTCGCTACCACGCTCACGATCGGAATCGTGCGGTCCACCGCGTGCTCGAACGCCAACGCGATCTTCTCGCCGACGACCGAGCCCATGCTGCCGCCCAGGAATCCGAAGTCGACGACGGCGATCACCAGCTCGTGCCCGTGGATCGATCCGCGCCCCGTGATCACCGCTTCCGTGAGCCCGGTCTTCTCCCGCGCGGCCTGCACGCGCGCGCGATAGGGCTGCAGATCGGAGAAGCCGAGCGGGTCCACTGACACCAGACGCGCGTTGGTCTCCTCGAATGAGTCCTCGTCGAGCAGCGTCTTGATGCGATCGAGCGCCGAAATTTGCGCGTGATGCCCGCATTCGCCGCAGACGCGGTACATCAGCCAGCTGGCAGTCGTCCCAATCGTCGCGCTGCAGCGCGGGCAGCGAACATCGTCAATGTCCACGTCGGTGGAACTCTCGCGCGGTACAGATGTGCTCGTCACGGGACAATCCTTTGCGATGAATTCTCTGAGCTCACTACCCATGCCCGCCGGAATCGCGGTGGACCCGAATCGTCACGCCAGACGGTCGATCGCCTGACGAAGCCGCCTCACGCGCGTTGCGTCCACTGGATTGCCGATCAGGCCATCGCGTTTGAGCCAGCTGCCCGCGATGACGCCGGTGGCCGGAGGAACGAACGCATCGACGTTGCCTGCCGTCACGCCCGACCCGACGTACACGGGGGCAGTCGTCGCTCCGCAGGCCGTCTCGACATCCTCGCGTGTGGCAGGCATCCCCGTTGCGCCGCCGGTGACGATAATCGCATCCGCCAGACCACGATCCGTGGCGTCACGAACCGCGTCTGCAAGTCGCAACGCTCCCAGCGGCACGGCGTGCTTGACGAGCACGTCGGCCAGCACGCGCACATGATCGGCGCCGAGCGCGCGACGCAGCCGCATCGTCTCATCCGCGCGGCCGGTGATGATGCCCTGATCGGTCAGCATCGCGCCGGTGTGCACGTTTACGCGGATGAAGGCCGCGCCACACGCCATAGCGATGCCGAGCGCGGAGAGAGCGTCGTTCCGCAACACGTTCACACCAAGCTCGCAGGCGACAGACGCGCGAATCGCCAGGCAGACGGCGGTCAGCGCGGCGACGACGTGTGCCTCTACCGCGTCGCGACGAAACGGATAGTCGTGGAAGTTCTCGACGATCACCGCGTCCGCGCCGCCATCTCGGAGCGCCTCGGCGTCAGCCACGGCGTGGCGGATGCAGTCATCGAGCGACAGAACGTTACGCGGCGCGCCCGGCAACGCTGGCACGTGGACGACGCCGATCAGCGTCGTCATTGCGAGAACACGCCAAGGGCAAAGGACGCCGCGGACACGACCATCATGAAAATCGCGAAGAGCGTGTACGCGCCGCGATCACGGTGAGCGCGCTTCGTCTTCTTCACGTACTTCGTCCAGAGTAGCGACAGCGCATACAGCATCGCCGCGCCGGACAGTCCGAAGTAGATCAAGCCAGACCCTTCCTCGCGCTCGCCTCGCTGCGCCGTATTATATCGCCAGCGGCTGTCCGTCCATGAACCGCGGAGATGGAAGGCTCGATGATCGACGACCAATCCTCACGGTTCACGCTGGCTGAGCTCGAAGACGCCAGCGGCGTCTCCGGGCGCACCATCCGCTTTTACATATCAAATCAGCTCGTTTCCCCCGCTCACGGTCGAGGCCGATCGCGATATTTCACGCCAAATCACCTGCGAGAGCTGGAGTACGTCGCTACGCTGCGCGAGAAGCATTTCAGCATCGATGAGATCCGCGAGCGCATGGCCCATGACGCGGCGCCCGCCGCGACGGACGCTGGCGAGCAGTGGGAGCGATTCGAGTTGCGCGCTGGGCTTGAGCTCCTGGTGCGGGGCGACGTGCCGGACAACGTTCGCGCGCTGGCCCGTGAGCTGCGGTCGGTCGCGCGGGACTGGTTCGGCGACGACGAAACGGGTAGCGCTACCGGCGCGGACGTACAATTGAATCGTTAGGTCGTCCGTGTAGACGGTTCCGTTGCAGGCACAGCATTGGACTTGAAACGTGGCCATACCTGAACATCGCGTGGCGCTCGAGCCGGTGGTGGGCATTTTCCGCGAGGCCGGCTACTACGCCTACCGAACGATCGATGACGAGAACCGCTGGTGTGTGGCACTCGACCTCGAATACGGGCACATCGACGTGCGCATCGGTGACGACGGGTACGAGCTCGACGTATGGGCGACCTCCCCCGGCTTGTTTATCGACCAGGAGGACGATCGTCGCAGGCACGCGCTGGAGCGGCTGGCGCGCATCTCCCTGCCCGGCATCCGGCGTGGCATCCTCGACGAGAACCAGACGATCGAGTGGAACGATCAGGAGCGCGGCCTTTCGCTGCGATCACGATTCATCGTGCCGTTCTCGGGCGACGAGCACCTGCCCCGCACCGCGATGGAGCAGCTCGCCGAGCTCAACACTGCGCTGAGCGACATCGAGCGACGCATTGCAAACTGATCACCGGTCAGGGCGCACGCTCGAAACGTGGCAACGGGCGTTGAGAATCGCTATCGATGGCGCGCCCGCCGATTTGCTGCTGCGAGACGGCCGTGTGATTAACGTTTTCACCGGCGAGATTGAGAAAGCGAACGTCGCCATCGCCGATGGCCGGATCGTCGGCGTTGGCGACTTTGCCTCCGCCCAGCAGGTCGTCGACCTCGCGGGTGCGATCGTCGCGCCTTCGTTCATCGACGGACACATCCATACCGAAAGCTCGCTGCTCTGGATCACGCAGTTCGCGCGAGCCATCGTGCCGCACGGCGCCGGGGCGGTCGTCACCGACCCGCACGAGATCGTCAATGTGGCCGGTCTGGCTGGCTTCGACGCCCTCGTGCAGGCCAGCCGCGACCTGCCGCTCGGAGTCCATTTCACCGTCCCCAGCTGCGTGCCCGCCAGCCGCCGCGAATCGGCGGGCGCGGAGATGACCGCCGAGCTGATCGCGCATGCGCTGGCCGACCCGGCGTCCGTCGGGCTGGGGGAGATGATGAACTTCCCCGGCGTGATCGGCGGAGACCCCGACATCTTCGCGAAGCTCTCGGTGGCCCGGGGCAGGCGCAAAGACGGGCACGCGCCGGGTGTTCGTGGACGCGCGCTCGACGCCTACGCGTTGTCGGGAATGACCAGTGATCACGAGTCGACCGAGCTTGACGAGGGCCGGGAGAAACTCCGGCGTGGATTCATGCTGATGATCCGCGAGGGCTCGACCGAGCACAACCTGCGCGAGCTGCTGCCGCTGGTAAATGACTTAACCTGGGCGCGCTGCTGTTTCGCCAGCGACGACCGGGACTGCGCGACATTGCTGCGCGACGGGCACATGAACGCGACATTGCGAATGGCGGTCGACTCCGGGCTCGACCCGATCCGCGCAATCCGCATGGCGACTTTCAACGTGGCGGATTACTGGGGGCTGGAACAGGTCGGGGCGCTGGCTCCGGGCTATTGGGCGAATCTGGTGATCCTGGATGACCTCGCGTCGTTCGACGTGCGCCAGGTGTACTTCCAGGGCAGGCGAGTCGCGTCCAATGGCGTGGCGGAGTTCGACGTTCGGACGCACATCCCTGACGCACTGCTCAACACCGTGCACATCGCGCAGCTGTCCAGCGCCAGTCTGCGGTTAGCGCCGGAGAATGCCCGCCGGGCGGTCGGTGTTGTCGACGGCCAGATTGTTACGCGCCTGCTGGAAGTCGAGCCGTCCGTTTCCGGCGGGGAGGCTGTCGTCGATCTCGAGCGCGACCTGCTGAAGCTCGTGTGCGTTGAACGGCACCGGGCCAGCGGCAATGTCGGCGTCGGCTACATTAAGGGCTTCGGTCTTAACCGTGGCGCCATCGCGTCGTCAATCGCCCACGACGCACACAACATCGTCGCGATTGGCACGAGTGACGCCGACATCCTTGCTGCGATCGAGGCCGTCGTGGCGATGCAGGGCGGGCTGGCGGCCGTGAGCGACGGCGAGACCCTCGCTCTCCTGCCGCTGCCGGTCGCGGGCATCCTGAGCGACCGCCCGCTGGAGGAAACCGCGCTGACCTACGAGCACATGGAGCGCGTCGCTCACGAGCTGGGATCGCCTTTGCACTCCCCGTTCGGCCTGCTCGCGTTCATGGCCCTTTCGGTCATCCCGGAGGCGCGCGTCACCGACCAGGGATTCATCACGCTGTGATCCATGCACGCTCGGCCGATGAAAAGGGACCGGAAGCGCGAATGGGCGCATCGCATTGTGCCAATGTGGAAGCCGCGTTGTCGGGCCGAGAACGGGAGCACGTCAAATCGACGCGGTTCCCCGTTGGCAGGGGGCCGGCCGGGCGCATCGCGATGCGCTCGTGCGAGTTACGGCGCGTGACGTGTGATCGCCCATGAGCCGGAGCCGAACCAGGCGACGACGCCCGCGGTCCAGACGTCCGCCGTCCCGGCACACGGCATCGCAATCAGACATCGCCGCCGATCGCGCGCGCGAGGTCGACGCGCTGCTAGTGCATTCAATCGTTCGCTGGTCCATAGTCACGACCGCGGCGATGGCGATCTACATGGTGGGTGTGTTCGCAGGATATCCATATCCGGAAGCCAACACCGGCACACGGTCCGTTGTTTACGTCGTTGCCGCGGCCATCCTTGTCCTTGCCGCCTGTTTGATCACGTTCCTCGCGTACAGGTTGGTCACGATGCGGGTCGTGACGCGAGGACGCGCGCTATACGTCATCTTCCTACCGGCGGTCATGCTGCTCAGCTCGATCATCGCCATCCTCCTGCTCGCCGCTCCGGACTAAGCGAGGGTGTACGATATGCGCGGGCATCCGGGAAAGGAGCACGCGCGCGTGTCGACGAGCGGTAGATCGCGAACTGCATTATCGTTTGACGTCGGGGGGACCTTTACTGACTTCGTCGCCGTCGACGCCGCCACCGGCGAGATCGTCGGGCGGCACAAGGTGCTCACCAACGCCCGATATCCCGCGCGCGGCATCGTCCGCGGCTGGCAGGACATGGCCGCGACCGGCATTGACGCGCCGTCCGTTTCCCTGTGCGTCCACTCCACGACGCTGGTCACGAACGCGCTGATCGAGCGCCGGGGCGCCAGAACCGTGCTACTCGCGACACGCGGCTTCCGCGACGTGCTGGAAATCGGACGTGAGCAGATGTACGACATCTACGACCTGTTCGCGCCGCCACCCGAGCCACTCATTCCCCGCCCGCTGCGTCTGGAGATCGACGAGCGGATGGACGCCAACGGCAAGGCGCTGCGCTCCCCGACACCCGAGTCGATCGCGGACGCCATCGACGCGATTCAGGCGCTGCAAGCCGAATCGGTCGCGATCGCGTTCCTGCACGCCTACCTCAACCCGGAGCACGAGCTGGCGATAGCTGACGCGGTCGCGGCTGCGCTGCCGGGGATCTCAATCTCCACGTCTGCCTCCGTCGCGCCCATCGTCGGCGAATACGAGCGAACGTCGACTACCGTCGCGGACGCGTTCGCGCGACCAGGGGTGAGCGCATATGTCGGAGAGCTACAACACTCGTTGACGACCAGCGGGGTCACGGCGCCCTTGCACCTCATGCTCTCGTCAGGCGAAATCGCCTCGGCGGCGACGGCGACAGCGCATCCAATCCGCCTGCTGGAGTCCGGACCAGCAGCAGGCGCAATTGCCGCCGCATTCTTCGGTCGCCTCGCCGGACGCATGGATGTGCTGTCCCTCGATATGGGAGGCACGACGGCCAAGGCGTGCGTCATCGAGGGCGGGATGCCGGAAATGGCCCAGGAGCTCGAGGTGGCGCGGGTGCGGCGCTTCATGAAGGGCTCCGGCCTGCCCGTCGTGACGCCGGTGATCGACCTGATCGAGATCGGCGCAGGTGGCGGGTCGATTGCCCGGCGTGACGAGCTTGGCCTGCTGAAGGTGGGGCCGGAATCGTCCGGGGCTGATCCCGGTCCGGCCTGCTACGGCCTCGGCGGCACGGAACCTACCGTCTCGGACGCGAACCTCGTGCTGGGCTACCTGAACCCCGATTTCTTTCTTGGCGGCAGCATCCCGTTGCGCGCCGACCGTGCACGGATGGCAATCAGCGCGCTCGCCGAAACCCTGGGCATGACCATCGACGAGACGGCCTGGGGCATCTACCGCGTCGTCAATGAGAACATGGCCGCCGCCGCTCGCGTGCACATCATTGAGCGCAACCGCGATCCACGCTCGCTGACGACGATAGCTTTCGGCGGGGCTGGTCCCGCGCACGCCGTCGCGGTGGCGCGCATCCTCGGCAGCCCGACCGTGATCTTCCCGCCCGGCGCGGGCGTCGCCTCCGCGTTCGGCGCGCTGGTGGCCCCCGTCTCGTTCACCGCTGGGCGCACGTTGATGACGCGCCTCGACCGCGCCGACTGGAATGCAATCAATGAGATGTACGCCCAACTGGAGCGCGACGCCCGTGCGGAGCTGGCGCATGCCGGCGTCGAGCGCGACACGGTGACGACACGCCGCTGGGCAGAAATGCGCCTCGAGGGCCAGTACCACGAAATCAGCGTCGACCTGCCGGGCGGCGACCTGGGTCCCGACTCGATGCCCACCATTCAGGCCGCGTTTAACGCCGTCTACGTCCGCCAATACGGACGCGTCCTGGAAGGCTTGCCGGTCGAGAGCCTTCACTGGCGCCTCAGCGCGGTTGGTCCCGAGCGACAGATCGAGATCAAGCGGCACGACCTCGCGCCACCGGATGCCACGCCCGCGGTGAAAGCCGAGCGGGATGTCTGGTTTCCCGGCGGATATCGCGTCACGCCGGTTTACGACCGCGACCTTCTGCGGCCGGGCATGGTGTTCATCGGCCCCGCGATTGTCGAAGAGCGCGAGGCGACGGCGGTTATCTGGCCCGGCGATAGCGCCCGCGTCGATGAATACCTTGCGATCGTGCTGACAGTTGGAACGGCGGAGCGTACGACATGACGGCAACGACCAGCCCGATTACCCCAGTTGCGGAGGAGCTCGACCCGGTCTCACTGGAGATCATGTGGAGCCGGCTCATCAGCACCGCCGACGAGATGTGGACGACGGTGCTGCGGACCGCCGTCTCGACCATCATCGGCGCCGCCCAGGACTTCGGCTGCGAGCTATTGGACGAGCAGGGCAACTCGCTGGCCCACTCATACCGCTCCATGCCGGTCTTCAACCTGATCATGCCGGAGTTGACCCGCAAGCTGATCGAGCGCTACCCCGTCGATTCGATGCGTCCCGGCGACGTGTACACGACCAACGACCCGTGGATCTGCGCCGGACACCTCGACGACATTGCGGTCATCACGCCCATCTTCCGCGACGGAACGGTCGTCGCGTTCGCCAACACCGTCGCGCACACCTCGTCCATCGGCGGCGCGCTTGACGGCCTCGCCGTGCGCGACCTGCACGAGGAGGGTTTCTTCATCCCGCTCCTCAAGCTGTACGACGCGGGAGAGCCGAACGACACGCTGTTCGCGCTGATTGCGTCCAACGTGCGCCAGCCGGAGATGGTGCTCACCGACATCGAGGCGCAGGTCACCGCCAACGTCGTCGCCACTCAGCGCATCCTCTCGTTCATGACAGAATACGGGCTCGACACGCTCGCGGACCTGGCGCGCACGGTTCAAAGCCGGGCCGAACGCGCCATGCGCGACGCGATCGAGGCCCTGCCGGATGGGCACTACGCGTCGGAGATCTTCGTGGAGGGCGCGGACGGTCCCGTCCCCCTGCGCGTCGCGATCGACGTGCGCGGCTCCGACATTCACGTCGACTACAACGGGAGCGCGCCGCAGACGATCGCCGGCGGGATCAACTGCACCTTCACCTACACGCGGGCGCACACAGTCTACCCCCTGAAGTGCGTCCTCACGCCCGGCGTGCCAAACAATGAGGGCTGCTTCCGACCCATCCACGTCAGCGCTCCCGAGACGTCGATCCTCAATGCCCGCCCGCCAGCATCAGTCAACTCCCGCACAAAGACCGGCTGGCACATCCACACCCTGATCTTTCAGGCGCTCGCCGACGCGATGCCGGAGCGAGTTCAGGCAGGCAACGGCCTGATGTACAACATCCGCGCCTACGCGCGCGGGGCAGACGGCGTCCCACGTCATGCGCACCTCATCAGCGGCGGCGGTCGCGGCGCCGGATTCGGCGTCGACGGAACCACCCGCAACTGCTTTCCGTCCAGCGCGGGGAACGTTCCGGTCGAGGTGTTCGAGAGCCGCGTTCCGATTATCGTCGAGCGCAATTCGCTTGAGTCGAACACGGCTGGCCTCGGGCAGTGGCGAGGCGCGGCAGGCAAACGCGTTGCGATCCGTCCCCACCCGGACCATCGGCTCCCGATCTCGCTCTATGTCCATCCGGACCGCATGCTCTATCCCGCGCCCGGCGTGTTCGGCGGTGGAGACAGCCATCGCACGACGCTCCTCCTGAATGGAGTGGACCTCGGCGGCGACGGCAACCTCGCGTCCGGCGAGATCGTCCTGCGCGCGCCCACGGACACGTTCGAGTCGATCGTCGCCGGGGGAGCGGGCTACGGCGATCCGGCCGAGCGCGACAGCGCGTCGCAGTCTCGCGACATCGAGTATGGCTACGTCAGCGTTGACCGGCAGTCCGACGAGTGAACCGACGTGACCATGCCAGGCGCGATGGCGATCGAACTATCCTCCCTTGAAAGCGTGAACCTCGGTTCCGCGGTGAAGCGGCGACCTGTCGTCCTGCATTCACAATCGACGGACTTCCCAGCCTCAGAAAACAGGGTGTCAACCGACTATGAAGCCGTCTCCGCCGGCGCAGTCGGGTGGTTCGCCACGGCGCTGCCCGACACGTCGCTCAAGCCGCCCCCTGCCCAGACAGACGCGGACGATTCCTTCGAATGACAGGCGGCAACGCAAACTGGTTCACGCGCGGTCAGCGGCGTGCCGCCGGCATCCGCGCGAGCCGGGCCATCGTCCCATTCATTTGCCGCAACTGGTGGTGGCTCGCGTTCGCGGCGGTCGTGTTGCTCGGAACGCTCGTCCGGCTCTGGTTTCTCATGCGCGCCAACTGGATGCTGGACGCCGACGAATCGATCATGGCAATAGTCGGACGTCACATTCAGACGAGGGGCGAGCGGCCGATCTTCTTCCCTGGCCAGGCGTACATGGGCGTCTGGCAGGCGTACCTCGCGGCGCTGTCGTTCGAGCTTTTCGGTGTGTCACGGCAAGCCGTCAAACTCGTCCCGCTCCTGTCCTCGGCCGCGTTCGTGGGAACGACGATGCTCCTGGCGCGACGTGTCTATGGGCCTGCCGGGGCGCTGGTCGCGGGTGTCCTCGCCGCGCTTCCATCGCTGTACCTCATCTCGACAACGCTGCGGGCATCGTACCCGCTGATCGACGTCATGGCGCTCGGCAACGTGCTGCTGCTATTGTCGATCGACGCAGCCTGGGGGAACGTGGCGTCACGCTCGTTCGTCAGGCGCGCGGTCGTCATGGGACTGATCGTGGGCTTCGGCTTCTGGCTCCACCCAGCGATCGTCATGTACGTGTTGCCTGCCGGGCTGCTACTGCTGCTGGGCCGGCACTGGAGGAGCCTCCTGCTGGGCGCCCCGGCGGCGCTGCTGGGGTTCGTCGTCGGCGCGGCGCCGGTCTTCCAGCACGCACGTTCCCATGACTACACACTGCTTCACTACCTGCTCGGAACGGGCGAGACGATCGAGCGTGACCTCCTGGGCGTTGCCTGGCGCCTCGCGCAGACGCTGATGCCGCGCTACCTGGGCGTCTCCGTGCCCTGGCAATCGGCCCCGGTCGCGTTGCAGCTGCTGGTCGGCGTGCCGACCATCGGGGCCATCGCGCTGCTCATCGTCCGATCGTGGCTCGCTCCAGCGGCCTGGATTCGCCTGCGCCCTCAACGCGCGCATCCCGAGGTCGTGATGCTCGTGTTCGGCGGGACGGTGCTGGCAACCTACCTGCTCAGCCGGTTCAGCGTCTATGCCGTGCTGTACCCGACACTTGACGCCACCGGCCGTTACATCGCGCCGCTCGGATCGTTCCTGCCGCTCGCGGTAGCCGGATCCGCGTGCCATGTCTGGAGGCTTGGAACCGTCGGGCGGGTGGTCGCCGCGCTCGGCGTGGCGGCGATTCTCACCGGCACCCTCGTGACTTATGCGCGCACGGCGCCGGATCAGGTGTTCCAATCACCGTATTACCGCCAACTGCCCGACTCGCTTGAGCCGCTCATCGCCACGCTTGACGGGCTCGGCGCCGAAAACGTGTGGGTCGAGCACTGGATCGGCACGCCACTCGTATTCGACACCGATGAACGCATCGCTGCTGCTGACTATGTCGATATATGGGTGGTCGGGGGAGTCGGGCGCCTTTACGAGACGAACATCAGGGTGTTTCACGCAGAGCAGGCGGCGTTCGTGTTTCGAACGGACGCGCCCTCGGTGCGCCTGGAGGAGACGCTTCGCCAGCGAGGCGTGTCATTCACGGCAACCTCAGTCGACGGGTTTCGTGTCGTGTTCCCACTGGATAGCCGAGTCGACCCTGCGACGGTAGTCGACGACCTGATCGCTCCTGAGTAGCGTCAGCGCGTTCCGCCACTACCCCGTGATGGCGATCGTGAGCATTACTCTGTGCATGAGTGACAGAATAACGCCCGACGCGAGCCACCGTCGCCAATGAGCGCGCCTTTACGCGCCGTGACCCGGAACATCGCGGAGTGACGCACCAGGGACGACCGCGCCGGTCGACACGCACATCCGTCGACATGCTTCTGAGCAGGCGGCGTCTCACTTCGCTCGCCGGGCTTGGAGCCCTCTCGCCGTTTCTCGGTCGCGTGGAACGAGGGGCGGCATTCGGGCGGCTCCAGGCCGGCAGCCGAGAAACCTCAGCATCGCCCGCGCAGTCCGGCTTGTCCGATCCCGTTGGCTGGGGATATACGATCGACTGGATGCTAGCCCCGGATGAAATCCGCGCGGACATGCGGCGCATGCGCGACGAAGGCTGCACGTCGGTCTACATCGGTCACGACATCGACAGAACGAGACTGCCCGTCTCCGCAGCCATTGACGCGGACGGCGCGGTCATTCCCGCTTCACCCGAACTCGCTGGAAACATCACTAAACGCTGTTTCACAACGGGCACAACATTCCGGACGTGCTGCTCACGGAGATCACGCGCCGCTATGGACCCGCGACCGCCGACTGGTGGCCGCGCTCCGGCAGGCCGATCGGCCGCGCGTTCTGGATGCAGAGCGTGATCGGCAACGCCGGGTTGCAGTGGGTGTTGACACAGCCGTTCGAGCGCGCAATGCTTACCTACCACCCGCAGTTCGTGGAAACTCCAGAGTGGCTCGTCCAGGGCTCACTGGTCGGCAATCTGTTCCTGCGCGCGATCACCGGCGACACCCGGCCTTACCGACCCGAGTATCACGATCTGCTGGTAACCGGCCTTTTGCGCTTTCACCTTGTCATTGGCACGGCAGTAGGGTCCGGCGGGGCGACGGCGGATGGCCACCCCGAGCGTCACATCGACGACGACTCGGTAAAGGACGACACATGCACGTGTGACGTTGACAGAATTCCGTCTTTCTGTCATGTGTCCGACGGTGTGAACTCGTATTACCGCGTGCCCGGCGCGCCGATCTCGCGCCGCACGGCGCGGCCGGCCAGGTTTCCGGTGGCGCGCCCGTCACGCACGGCCTCGATCCCGTTCACGAATACCAATTCGATCCCCTCCGGATGCCGCCGAGGATGCTCGTACGTCGAACGGTCGATGACGGTGTCGGAGTTGAACACCGTGATGTCGGCGAACGCCCCCTCCCGCAACTCCCCCCGGTCCCTGAGGCCAATCCGCCACGCAGGCAGTGATGTCATCTTGCGGATGGCGGCTTCGAGCGGCATCAGTCGATGCTCGCGCACGTAGTGACCGAGCACGCGCGGATACGTCCCGTAGGTGCGTGGATGCGGCTCGCCGCCCATGAGACCATCGGTGCAATGCATCAGCCACGGCTGCACGAGCAGCGTCCGCACGTCCGCTTCGTCCATCATGAACAGGATCATCGAGACGGCGTGCTGCTCCTCCAGCAGCAGGCGAACCATCGTCTGATATTCGTCGAGCCCCCATGCTGCGGCGATCTCCGCGATGCGCTTGCCCACGACCCAGCGGTTCGCGTCCGTCTTAACGCCGGAAATCATGATCGAGTCCCACGAGCTGGCGGCGATGCTCGACTCCCAGTCGGGAAGCCCGCGCTCGATCTCGTCGCGAATCTGGCGCTCGCGCGTCTCGTCCCGCAGGTACGCGTTAAGCCCATCAATGCCCCGCGCGTGGCACCAGGGTGGGAGCAGCGCCCCGAGCATTGTCGAACCGGCGGTATACGGGTACTGATCGGCCGTAATGTCGAGACCCTCGCGCCGCGCCTCTTCGACCGCGTCGACCATTTGCGGCGCCATGCCCCAGGCCCTGTTTCCCCGCGCCTTGAAGTGCGATATGTGGCAGGCGGAGCCGGACTCGCGCGCGATGCGGAAGACTTCTGCCATGCCATCCAGCACGCGCTCACCCTCGAAGCGCATGTGGTAGACCATGAACGAATCGTGACGCTTCGAAACGTGCCCGAACGCGATCAGCTCTTCCGTGTCCGCGTAGACGCAGGGCGAGTAGATCAGCCCCGTCGAGAAGCCGCAGGCGCCCTTCGCCAGCGCGTCGTCAACCAGCGCCTGCATCGCCGTCAACTCGCTCGCGGACGGCGGCCGGTTATCCATGCCCATCACGTGCAATCGCACTGTGCCGTGCCCGACCATCGCGGCCATGTTGATCGACGCCCCGGCAACGCGCTCGAAGTAGTCACCGAAGGAGCGCCAGGTCCAATCGACGCTCGGGTCGTCGTTCAGCCCGGACAGGTGGGTCCGCCAGCGGTCGACGTCCTCGGCCTTGATCGGAGCCTCTGACAGGCCATCCTGCCCCAGCAGGTCGGTCGTAATCCCCTGCAGCAGCTTGGGCGCAAGCTGGCGGTCAGCCATGCAGACCAGGTCACAGTGGCTATGTGTGTCGATGAAGCCGGGCGACACGACCAGTCCCGTCACATCGACGCGCTCGCCCCGGGCGGCGACATTGCCAACCGCGGCGATACGGTCGCCATCCACGACGAGGTTCCCGCGTCGACCAGGATTGCCGAGACCGTCGTACAGCGTCCCGCCGCTGAGCGTAAATGCCATCAGGCGCTCGCTTTCTCGCTGCCGTATCCGCGCCGCAGGAACTTTCCGTGTCCTGGGGAGCCGGTCACAAACTCGGCACTGCTCCGATCAAAGACCGTCGTCCCACGCACGATCGTGCGCGCCACCGACGCGCCGACCGTCCTGCCCTCGAACGGCGTCCATTTGTTCCTGTGCAGCATGTCACTCCCGCGCACTTCCCACGCGTCATCGGGCGCGTAGAACGCGAGGTCCGCGTCGGAACCGACCTGGATGACGCCCTTGCGTGGATACAGGCTGAAGATGCGCGCCGGGTTCGTCGCCGACAGCTCGACGAAACGGGTGAGGCTCAGCCCGCGCTTGTTGATCATCTCGTCGAACAGCGTCGGGTACATCGTCTGCACCCCGGAGCAGCCCAGCGGAGCCTTCCAGATGTCGTCCAGGCCCGCCCGCTTCTCCTCAATAGTGTAGCCACAGTGATCGGACGACACGACGTCGACCGTGCCGTCGGCGAGATACGTCCAGATGCGCTCAACCTCGTCCCGGTCGCGAAACGCGGGCGCGCAACGGGCAAACGGTCCATGCTTCAAGAGGTCCGAGTGGTCCAGCGCCAGATACTGCGGGCACGTCTCGACCTCGACGTTCGCGCCCCGCGCCCTGGCCGCCTTCACGAGAGCGAGCGCCCCGGCCGACGCGCAGTGGCACACGTACAGCCAGCCACCTGTCAGCTCGGCGAAGAACAACGCGCGATGTACCGCCTCGGTCTCGACCAGCGGCGGGCGACTCTCGGCGTGCGCCAGCGGGTCGTTGCGGCCCGCCGCCTGCATGCGCGCGATGCCCTGCTTCATGAGCGTGTCATTTTCGCAGTGGATGCCGAAGCGCACGTCGCTGCCCGCAATGAACTGGAACGTGTCGAGCAGCACCTGGTCGTCAGCCGCCGGGAAGCCGGGGCTGGAAGCCGGCATGAACGCCTTGAGCGCGACAATGCCCTCGTCCAGCATCTCCTGAAGCTGCGCGGCTGGCTGGCCGATGACGGCCCCCCACAGCGCGACGTCGACGATCGACGACTTCCCGATCCGTTCCCGCTTGTCGCGGATGTGCTCGCCGGTGCTGGAGGTCGGGGTCGCCTGCGGCATCTCCACGATGCTCGTCACTCCGCCCGCCACCGCGCCCCGGCTACCCGCCTCGAAACCCTCGACGTTGCGCGCGTCCGGCTCACGGAAGTGCGTGTGCGCGTCGACCCCTCCCGGCACGACGATCAAGCCCTTTGCGTCGATGCGCTCCCCTTCGACCTCGCTCGCGTCCGACATGATAGCCACGATCAATTCACCACGGATGACTATGTCGGCACGCACCGGACCGTCCGATGCGACCACCGTGCCGCCATGAATCACGGTGCTGCCCTCGTTCATCGACCCTGTTCCTTCCGGTCAGTCGCGGCGCAACGCCTGGCGATCGCTTGCTCGGATGCTCGGGCATGGTAGAGGCATCTCCACGGGGCCGCAACTGCGCGCGTCAATCACCCCAGGGCTCCGTTCAGGATTCGTCGTCGTCCGGCTGGTTCTCCTCGTCGCTCGTCTCGGCGTCGTAATCCGGAAAGCGAAAGGACATTTCCCGCTCCAGCAGACCGCCATACCCCAGCTCGACGATGTCGGCCGATGTCACCTGCTGCCCGGTCATCACGAGCGGCAGGATCAGGTCGGCGACCGTGGCCCGCGAGTACATCGAACACGACGCGAGATTGAAAATCGGCACGTTGCCGCGCCGCGCCAGCCAGAACATGCTGCCCGGGTGGGCCGGGGCGCCGAAGTGCACCATCTCCGCCCCTATCTCCGGCAGCGCTACCAGCAGCGGGTCGAGCGGATCAATCGTGTTGCCGCCCGCGGCCATCAACACGTTCGCGCCGTTATCAAGGAACTCGCGGAACGTCGCGGCGATCTCGGACGGCTCGGAGCTGATGAAGCGCACGTCCACGACGTCCGATCCATACCAGTTGATCTTGTGCTCAACCGACGATCGAAAACGCTCCTGCATTCTGTCGTTCAGACCCTCGGTCGCCAATACCGCCACGCGCTTCTTCGCATACGGAAGCACGACCAGCGGCGGGCGCGGCGCCGCGGCGACCAGGCGCTCCACCTCCTCGATGGCCGGGCGGGGCACGGTGATCGGCGTAACCTTCACCCCGGCCACGATCTTGCCGGACAGCACCGGCTGGCGGTCGAGCAACGTGAAGACGGTTACGCCTTCGACGCCGTTGACGGCGCGCAGCAGGTCGACATCGACCCGCAGCAGACCCTTGTGCTCCGCGACGAGGTTGAAGCGGCTCAGCAGCGGGCCCCTGATCCGGATGCCGGCGCCGGCGACGGCTTCGCAGACGCGCCGCCCGGCCTCATCCTCGTGCAGGTCGCCCGGCTCCGGCTCAATGAGATGCGCTTCCCCCGGAGCGGCGTCGCTCCAGCGCGCCAACGTCTCCTGGTCGATCACTGATCCCTTGCGGAACAGGCGCGAGCCGTTCACGTGACGGATCTCGTGGGCGAGAATCCAGCCGACCTGGCCGCGTCCGATTTCTTCTATCTGTAACGCGTGCGCCTGAGCCAACCTCTCTCTCCCCTCATCCCGTGTCGTATCGTAGCATCGGCGCGCGCCGCCGATTGTCGGGCGAACCGCCTGTCGCGCGGACGCAACGCTGACTGAAAGGAACGCCGATGACCATGACGTTTGACGAGCGGCTGGAAATGCTGCAACAGGCATCGCGCGCCTGGCTCGAGTTGAAGCGCGCCGTCGACCGAATTCCCGATGAGGCGATGAATCGCCCCAATACGGTCGGCCGATGGGGCGGCCGCGACCTGCTGATCCATCTGGCCAACTGGGAGGAGGTCGCCATCGCCGTGATCGAGCAGTTGGAAGCCGGCGGCTCCGAAGCGTGGCCGTTGGATGACGCGGACGAGATCAACGCCAGCATGCTCGATCCGTACCGCGATAGCTCCCTAGACGAGGCGCGAGCGTACCTGGAAGCGACTCACTTCGCGCTGATGGACTCGGCGGAACACGCCCACAACATTACGGAGAGCGTCGTCCTGGGCGTGACGCGCGATCACTACAGGCAGCATATGGACGACATCAAGGCGATTGCCGGCGCCGCGAGCTGACTCGCCTTCACGCACCGGCGGCCGCGACCTGAGGCAGCGTCAGGCCGTCTTCTCGTACTCCAGCGGGCGGTCGTTTACCGTCATCAATAACGGCCGGGTGCGGTTGTTGATCACATCCCCGTTGACGATGCACTTGCGCACCCCATCGAGCGACGGAATTTCGTACATTACGTCGAGCAGCACTTCCTCGATCGTCGTCCGCAAGCCACGCGCGCCGGTCTTGCGGCGTTCCGCCTGATGCGCGGCGGCATCGAGCGCGTCGGCGGTGAACACCAGCTCGACCTCGTCGAGCTTGAAGAACTTCTGGTATTGCTTCACAACCGCGTTACGGGGCTCAACGAGAATGCGCATCAGGTCATCGTGGGTCAGATGATCGAGTGCTACCGCGACGGGCAGGCGTCCAACGAACTCGGGTATCAGCCCATACTTCAACAAGTCGTCATGGTTGACCTGCGCCATCAGATTGTCGACCTGCTCGGTGTCGCTGGACGAGGAGCCGCCGAAGCCGATCGCCGAATCGTGCCCGACGCGTTTGCCGACGATTTCTTCCAGACCCTCGAACGCGCCACCGCAGATGAACAGGATGTTGCGCGTGTCGATCTGGATGTACTCCTGGTGCGGGTGCTTGCGTCCGCTCTGTGGCGGCACGTTGGCGACCGTGCCCTCGATGATCTTCAGCAGCGCCTGCTGCACTCCCTCGCCCGACACGTCGCGCGTAATCGACGGGTTGTCAGCCTTGCGCGCGATCTTGTCGATCTCGTCGATGTAGATGATGCCTGTCTGGGCACGATTGACGTCGCCCGCCGCCTGGATAAGCCGCAGCAGGATGTTCTCGACATCCTCGCCGACGTAGCCCGCCTCGGTCAGCGCCGTGGCGTCAGCGATCGAGAACGGCACGTCGAGGATGCGCGCCAGCGTCTGGGCGAGCAGCGTCTTGCCGCAGCCGGTCGGCCCGACCAGCAGGATGTTCGATTTCTGTAGTTCGACCTCGTCATCCTCGATGGTCGCCGCGATGCGCTTGTAATGGTTGTACACGGCGACGGACAGGATCTTCTTGGCCCGTTCCTGCCCGATGACATACTGGTTGAGCTGCTCGTAGAGCTTCCGCGGGGTCGGGATGCGGGTGAAGCTCGGTTCGGCGCGGGCCGCCGGGGCTTCCTCTTCCTCGATGATCTCCCGGCATAGCTGCACGCACTCGTCGCAAATGTAGACCGCGCCGGGACCGGCGATGAGGCGCCGCACTTCCTCCTGCCCTTTGCCGCAGAAGGAGCACCGATAGTGGACACGCCCGCTTCTAGATCCGCTCATGACCCCGACCCCTCAACACTACTCCTCGCCAGTGCCGTTGCTGCCATTCTCGCGGGCGCGCAGTTCCCGGAGGGCCGCCAGCCGTGGGGAGTCGAGCACCTGATCGACAATCCCGTAGGCAACCGCTTCTTCAGCCGACATGTACTTGTCCCGTTCGGTGTCACTCTTGATGACGTCGAATGGCTGTCCGGTGTGCAACGCCATTATCTCTACCAGGCGATTCGTGAGCAACAGCGTTTCGCGGGCAACGATTTCGATGTCCGGCACGTTTCCGCGGAATCCCGCGGAGCCCTGATGGATCAGGATGCGGGTGTTGGGCAACGCGAATCGCTTGCCCTGCGTGCCCGCTGCAAGCAGGACGGCGCCCATGCTGGCGGTCAACCCGCAGGCGTAGGTCTGCACGTCGCAGCGTAGCGCCTGCATCGTGTCGTAGATGAACAGTCCGTGATACACGCTGCCGCCAGGACTGTCGATGTACAGACGGATGTCCCGCTCCTGGTTCTCGTGGTCCAGGAACAGCAACTGGGCGCAGATCAGGTTGGCGATCTGGTCATCAATCGGCGTGCCCAGGATGATGATGCGGTCGCGCAGCAGGCGGGAGTAAATGTCGTACGCGCGCTCGCCGCGGTTCGTGCTCTCGACCACCATCGGGACGAGATTCTGCGGGTAGTAGCTATCGTGCATTCGTCTGGTGTCCTTTCGCCGTGACTTCATCATCGCCACGGCAGGCGTTCGATGCTGCCAAACCACGTGGTTCGGGCACAGTTAGGCGACGTCGCTCTTCTCAACACTTTCCGGCGGCGCGTCGATGTCTATCGGCTCCGCCTCCGGTTCCATCGCGGCCGCCACAGTCTCTGATCGTGAGTCCGTCTCTGCCGAATCTACGTCGGCATCCAGCTCTGCGTCGACGATTTCGGATTCGGTCCCGGCGTCGGTCATCAACTCGGACCCCGCCTCGGAGGCGGCTTCATTGTCATCGATACGGGCGTCCACGCCCTCCAGATCGACCTCGAGCTGTGCCGGCGCATCGCGCCGGTCGATCGCCTGCTGCCGGGTCGTCTCCTCCTGAGCGCGCGCTGCCTCCAGCGCGTCCCTGCCCGCTCCAGAGATCGCGCCCTTCCCCTCGGTTGCGATCTCCACGATCCGCTCGCGTAGCAGGCGGTCGAACACTTCGCTCTCCAGCAACCCGCGGAAATACTCGGACTGGTACAGCGTCCTCAGCCGGTCGGGATTCTCGGACGGCCCTGCCAGGCGCTCGATCTCCTCGTCGATCGCCTCCGCCGTCGCTTCGATGCTTTCCGCCTTGGCAATTTCCTGGAGAACGAGGGAGTTCCGAATGCGGCGCTCTGCGTTCGGTCGCATCTCTTCGCGCAATTCTTCCTCGGATTGACCATTCATCAGCAGGTAATCGTTGAAGTCCACTCCCTGCTGCGCCAGCCGGGAGCGGAACCGTGTCAGCTCATCGTCGATCTCTTTCTCCACCATTGCCGATGGGATGTCGACGACGGCCATCTCTGCCATGGCGTTGATGACGTCGGATGTCACCTCGGATTGCGCCTCGGTGGCTTTGTTGCGTAGCAGATCCTTGTGGATCTCCTTGACGAGGTCGTCATACGACCCGAAGCTGCCGGACTTTGCAGCCAGCTCGTCGTCACGTTCCGCGAGCACGCGCGCGTTGACCTGCTTGAGCGTCACGACGTAGCGCAGCGTCTTGTCCCAGAGCCGTGGATTGACGGTGCTGTCGCCCTCGTCGAACGCCAGCGTCAGCTCGGCCGTGGAGCCCGGGGTCATCATCTTGATCGCCTCGACGACCGATTCGAACATCGGAGTCTCGCCGAGGATGAATGTCGAATCCGTCGCGGGTGGCTGGAATACCTCATCCCCGTCGTACACTTCCATGTCGATGACGATCTGCTCGCCGTCGACGGGGGAACGCGCCTCTTCCACCGGGATCCACTCGGAATGCACTTTCTGGAGCTGGTCGAGCACTTCCTCGACCTCGCTCTCTTCGATGTCGACCTCACGCGGCTCGATCCGCGCGGAGGCGTAGTCGCCGAGAGTGACGGATGGGAACACCTCGATCTGAACATTGAACCCAATCGGGTTGTCCTGAAGGATGCCGACCTTCGGCTCGCTGATCGGAACCAGGCTTTCCTGCTCGATCGCGCGCCGGTACAGATCGTCCATCATGTCGCGGCCGGCTTCCTCGACGATGGCCTCGCGACCGATCATGCCCTCTATGATGTGCCGCGGGGCTTTGCCCCGACGGAACCCTGGAATGGTGACGTCCCGGGCAATCTTCTTGACGGCGTTGTCGACGGCCACCGCGAACTCATCCTCATCCGCGAAGATGTCGACACTGACCGTGCTCCGGGGCATGCGCTCGACGTTCACTCGCACTGCGGCTACTACCTCACATACCGTCAATCGTAGGCCCGCAGTATACCAACAGTCGGAAGCCCCGACCCTGCGACTGCGCGCATGTCGCAGGTCGTGCCCGTAGGTCAATCGCCGCAACGCCGCGTCACGCTCGGCTCGGAGTCAACACTCGGTTTCCCGTTGGCGACTGGCAGCGGTCGGGGGGAATTCGTTGTGTTACGTCGACGTCATCGTGGGGCGAGCTCAGGTTCTGCGTCCGCGTCGCGCAGCGCGCGTTTCCGATACCATTTCAGCGTGGGTGGCCGCTGGCAACGCAATGGCATTTCCCACTCTAATCAAGGGTTGACTGTCTTCAGGCGCGCCACGCATTCAGAAGGTGACGCGGATGTCATCAGCATGACCGATATCGTCCGGCACAACCAGGATCAAGGCGCCTGTGGCGACGGGGCAACACTCAACGCATTCCTGCGGCGGGCGGCCATCGTCGATTGCAAGCTCGTGCCGTGGGGCTCGAACTACACATTTGTCGTGGTCATGGTCGACCCGGCCGGGGATCGCCCGGAAACGATCTGCATCTACAAGCCGAGGGCCGGTGAGACTCCGCTGTGGGACTTTCCCAGTGGAACGCTCTACCAGCGCGAGTACGCGTCGTTCCTCCTGGCTCATCGACTCGGCTGGGATTTCATCCCTCACACAATCATCCGCGATGGGCCGCATGGCATCGGCACCGTCCAGCTCTACGTCGAGCCGGACGAGCAGACGCGGTACTTCTCAGTCCGGGAGACGTTCGCCGACGATCTGCGGCGCATCGCCCTGTTCGACCTGATCACCAACAACGCTGACCGCAAATCCGGTCATTTCTTCAGGGGCAAACACGACGGGCGGATCTGGGGCATCGATCACGGTCTTACCTTTCATGTGCAACCGAAGCTGCGCACCGTGATCTGGGATTTCCGGGGCGAGACGATTGCCGAACGCTTCGTCGATGATCTGATCCGCCTGTACGCTGACGACGCGCTGAAGGACGTGCTTCGCCCGCACCTGGATCTCCTTGAGATCGAAGCTCTGCGGGGCCGGGTAGCGCGCGTTGCGGAAGACGGCGTCTTTCCCGAGCTCACCTCGCGCCGCAACATCCCATATGGCTGGTAAATCCGCGTGTTCACGCGCCGCGTCGGAGGTTTCCGTGATCGACTACGTCTCCCGAAATCCCACTGTCTCTGGCACTTGACCGGTTGGCGGAATGCGCGTACCATCGCCCGGCTGGTTCGCCATCGAGCTGGGAGGGATTCGGCGCGCGAGCATCTTGACCGCGGGCGCGCGGTGTGAACAATCAGGGCACGCAATGGTCGCGGGCTGGAGTGTCCAGCGAAGGAGGGAACATGACGAAGGTTTCGTTGACGGTTAACGGTCAATCCCGCGAGGGGGATGTCGAGCCGCGCACGCTGCTCGTGCACTTCATTCGCGAGAATCTCGGGCTCACCGGGACCCACGTTGGCTGCGACACCAGTCAGTGTGGCGCGTGCACCGTGATGATGGACGGGCTGTCCGTCAAGAGCTGCACGGTGCTGGCGGTTCAGGCCGAGGGCGCAAACATCATGACGATCGAGGGACTCGCGAAAGACGGACAGCTGCATCCAATCCAGGAAGGCTTCTGGGAAGAGCATGGGCTGCAGTGCGGCTTCTGCACCCCCGGCATGATCATATCGGCCTATGATCTGCTTCAGCGCAACTCGAATCCATCCGAGGCGGAGATTCGCCACGCGATTGACGGCAACCTGTGCCGCTGCACCGGCTACCAGCACATCGTGAACTCGATCCAGTACGCGGCAAACAAGATGTCCTCCGGAGCAGTCGCCGCGGGAGACGACTAACCTTCCGCGATCGCGTTCTCGTCAACTGAACATCTCGATCAAGGCAGGAGGCTTCCATGGTTGCAACCGCCGAAAAGCAGAAAATGATCGGGCAACGCCTCAAGCGTCGCGAGGACCCGCGTTTCATCACCGGGCAGGGTCGCTATATTGAGGACATCGTCCTGCCGGGCATGCTCCACGCGGTGATTCTCCGCAGCCCATACGCGCACGCCAGGATCAGCTCCATCGACACGTCCGCTGCCGCCGCAATGCCGGGAGTCGTGGCCGTCTTTACCGGCCATGACATCGATCTGCCTGCGCTGCCGTGTGCGTGGCAGGCAGCGGGGGTCCCGAACAACGTCAACACGCCGACCGTGCTGGCAAAGGACGAGGTGCACTGGATCGGCGATCCGGTCGCCGTAGCCGTCGCCGCGACGGTCGGCGAGGCCCGCGACGCGGTCGACGCCATTGACGTCCAGTACGAGACGCTGCCGGTGGTCATCGACGCGGAAGCGACCACTCATGACGGCGCGCCGCAACTCCACGAGAACGCCCCCAATAACGTGGCCTTCGACTGGACCTGCGGTAATCAGGAATCGACTGACGCGGCGCTGGGACAGGCTGAGGTCGTCGTGCGTCAGCGCGTCCGCAACCAGCGGCTCATCGCGACGCCGATTGAAACGCGCGGAGGCATCTGCCAGTTCAACTCGGGGACGGACGAATTCACGTTCTGGCTCAATGTGCAGGCGCCGCACGTGCACCGGCTGGTGCTGGCAGCCTTCGTGCTCGGCGTGCCGGAGCAGAACATCCGTGTCATCGCCCCGGACATCGGCGGCGCGTTCGGCTCCAAGATCTTCATGTACACCGAACACGCCATGCTCGGCTGGCTGTCTCGCAAGCTGGGCCGTCCGGTGAAGTGGACGGAAACCCGCGCCGAGTGCAGCGTCGCCACCGCGCAGGGTCGCGATCACGTGACCGACATCGCGGTCGGCGCGACGCGAGATGGGACCGTGACGGCGCTCAAGGTCAAGACCTGGGCCAACCTTGGCGCGTACCTCTCGACCGTCGCGGGCGGCATCCCGACGACCCTCTACGGCCGCATGGTCGCCGGCCCGTATAAGATTCCCAACATCTTCGTCGACGTCATCGGGACGTACACCAACACGGCGCTGGTCGACGCCTATCGTGGAGCCGGACGGCCGGAGGCGACCTATGTCGTTGAGCGCGCGATGGACCTCGTCGCTGACGAGCTTGGGCTCGATCCAGTCGAAGTCCGGCGCCGCAACTTCATCCCGGCCGACGCGTTCCCGTACGACACCGGCATCGGCATGCTGCCGTACGACTCGGGCGACTACGAGAAGGCGCTCGACAAAGCGCTGGAGATGCTGGACTACGACAGTCTGCTCGCCGAGCAGCAGCTACGGCGCGCCTCAGGCCACGGCAAGCACCTCGGCGTCGGTTTCTCCACCTATGTGGAGACCTGCGGCCTCGCGCCTACCGCGTGGATC
The DNA here is from genome assembly GCA_035513175.1 of Thermomicrobiales bacterium. Lineage (GTDB taxonomy): Bacteria > Chloroflexota > Chloroflexia > Thermomicrobiales > CFX8 > DATKCN01. Next base: position 352 of record DATKCN010000300.1, on the reverse strand, counting down.
ACCGGTCAGGGCTGGGGCGCAGGGCTGTTCGAGAGCGCCAACATCAAGGTCCACCTCACCGGCAAGGTCGTCGTCACGACCGGCTCGATGCCGCATGGCCAGGGGCACGAAACCACCTATGCCCAGGTCGTCGCCGATAAGCTCGGCGTCCCCTACGACGACATCCAGGTGAAGTTCGGCGACACGCTCGCCGCGCCGATGGGCTATGGCAGCTACGGCAGCCGCTCGCTGGCCGTCGGAGGCGAGGCTATCGTGCGCTGCACGACCAAGATCGTCGACAAGGGTCGCAAGCTCGCCGCGCACCTGCTGGAGGTCGGCGAGGACGACATCGAGTTCAACAGCGGCACATTCA
>DATKCN010000299.1:0-6038 GCA_035513175.1 Thermomicrobiales bacterium | reverse complement strand
AGGAGGCCCAGTGTGCGACGCGCTACGTTCATGCCACCCTCCTCACAGTCGAATGAGCATGGTATATGGGGCGATTGTCGCGCATCAATGTTGGAGAGGCGCGTGTTGCACAGACGTGTCGGTTTTCGTCTCAGGGAGGGTCGGCGTGCAGTTCCGTGTCGGGGACGGTCTGCGCCCAGCGGGTGAAAGCGACCCGGAAGCCCGCGCGGGTCGGGGCGCACAGGTACGGGCCGGCCTGCTTGCCGGACGGGTGGTCGAAACGGGCGACGCGCACGGTGCGCCACGGCTCCGCGTCGACGCGGGCGCGCAGGACGACGGCGTCGTTCAGGCGGCTGGCGCGCACGGTGACGGCGCGGTCCACCCAGTCCGGCACCGGCGCGAGGGACCAGTCGGAGTGTCCATCGGTGACGACGACCGCCAGATGCGGCTCGCCATCGTTGACCTCGATCCCGGCCTTGATCCAGCGGCTGTCGTCGCGCCAGAGCATCAGACCCGCCTGATCGTAGAGCCCGCTGAAGCCGGTGAGGCGGAAGGAGACCTCGACCGCATGCGTGTCCTCCCAGGGCGCCAGCAGGGCGTGCCCGTCCTCGTGCCGGAAGCCGTAGAGGGTGTCGCGCCAGTAGTCGCTGCCCTCGACGGCCTCGACGATGAGACGCTCGCCATCCACACGCGTGGAGTGGGGCGGCGTCGTCCAGACTCCGCGTTCGCACGGTAATCGCTCGCATGTCATGGTTTGGCTCCTCTCGGCAGTATCGCGGCGCCCGACGTGCTAGCAAGGGAAATGCGACATTTCGTGCATTGCGGAGTGGCGACGCCTTGGTTATTCTAGGCATGAAGCCATGCGGCGCCCGATTTTCGGGCCACCCCGCCAGCCGCGGCCGGACTTTCGTGTATCGCACGTCGCGATCGTGATCCTATTGGACTCGTAGCAGTCGAGTCGTTCGAGGGAGGGAACCCCATGGCCCATCAGCTACCGAACCTGCCGTATCCGCATAACGCGCTGGAGCCGCACATCGACGCGCAGACGATGGAGATCCACCACGGCAAGCACCACAACACCTACGTCACCAACCTGAACGCCGCGCTTGAGGGCACCGACCTGGAAAGCATGAGCATCGAGGAGTTGATCAAGAACCTGAGCAAGGTGCCGGAGGCGAAACGCACGGCCGTGCGCAATAACGGCGGCGGTCACGCCAACCACTCGTTCTTCTGGAAGATCATGGGTCCGGGCGGCGGCGGCGAGCCAACCGGCGCGATCGCCCGCGCGATCAGCTCCACTTTTGGCAGCTTCGACGAGCTGAAGAAGCAGATCAACGCGGCCGGCGCCGGCCGCTTCGGCAGTGGCTGGGCCTGGCTGACGGTCGATTCCAGCGGCAAGCTTCAGGTCGAGAGCACCCCGAACCAGGACAGCCCGTTGTCCGAGGGGCGCACGCCGGTCCTCGGCGTCGATGTCTGGGAGCACGCCTACTACCTGAAGTACCAGAACCGCCGCCCCGACTACCTGGCCGCCTGGTGGAACACGGTCAACTGGGGCGCCGTCAACGAGCAGTACGCGAAGGCGACGAGCGGGTAGCGGATAGCGGGCAGGAGCCTGGTTCGAGCGGCTTAGCCGTTATCCCGTAACCGGATTCGGACAGATACAGATTACGAGACGGGAGGGCTTCGGCTCTCCCGTTTTCTTATCGGCGGGATGGGTGGATGCGGGGGTGGCAACGCGTGACGTGAACGGGGTAGCACGTTCAAAGGCGCTCATTCCCTGACACATTCAAAATGAGATCCTTTTAGATCGGTGGCCGGTCGCCATTTCCGCGTCCCGCATCCCGCGTCCCGACTCAATTCAGGCGGGAGAGCCAGCGGCCCGGCTGCCAGCGGGATGGCGGGGGGTCGGGCGGGGTGAGGGCCAGCAGACGCTCGCGCAGCAGCGCCGTCAGCGTCCCGTCGTCCGGGCGGGAGGCGCCGGGCGGAAGCGGCTCGCCGACGACGACCTCGACCCGGCGGCCAAAATGCAAGCCGTCGCTGCCGGAGAGGGACAGGGGCAGGATGGGGACGCCCGAACGGCGCGCGATGACTGCCGCGCCCGGCTCCAGCTCCAGGATCGTCTCCCCCGTCTCGGCAAGGACGTTGATCCTGCCCTCGGGAAACAGCGCCACGCTGACGCCGCGCGCCAGCGCGTTCTGGGCGGCGCGCAGCACGTCCCGCTGGTGCTGCGCGCCCCGCTCGACCAGGATCGCCGCGCCCAGCCAGCGCACGGCGTGACGCAGCACGCTGTGCCGCTCAACATGCTCGCGGGCCGCCAGAAAGACGACCGGGCGCCGGGGTCCGAGCGCGCACACGATCAGCAGCGGGTCGATCCAGGAGATGTGACGGCAGGCGACGACGCACGGCCCGGCGTCAGGATCGGGCAGCCGAGCGGCGCCACGCAGACGCGGGCGCGCGATCAGACGAGTAATGATGACGCACAGCGCCCAGGCGATGCGGGGATGCCGCACGGTGGCTCCATTCCCGTGTTACGTGTCTCGCGGCTTGCCATGATACATGCAGCGCAGGGGCATGCCGGTAATGGTCCTCACCTGCGTGACAGCCGATGCTTCGAGCGGCGCGCGAACCGTGGTTTCCACGACATCTCCACGAGTCTGGCGGTAGCCGCGCCACGCCCTGCGCCAGTGTATGGTTGCCACAGGTCAGCGCGTGCTCATAACGAGGTCTCCGACGCATGAACGCTCAGGAGCGGCTTCGACAGGCGATTGATCAGCAGCGGGATCGGTTGCGCGCCGGCGTGCCGCGCGACCGTGAAGGAGCGATCCTCGCGGTGCTGCGCGCCAGGGAGCTGCTGCCGCTGCCGGGCGCCAGCCGCCAGCAGCCCGATCCGGTCAGCGGTCATCGACTCGCCGACCCCGGTGGAAACCTGGCATTGCGGCTCTGCGTGGAATCCACCGGCGGCGACACCGGGCAACGCGGCTCGGCACTGGACGGCTGGGCGGAGCGCTTCATGATGGAGTGCGGCAGCCTGGCCGAGGCTGAGCTGGCGCTGGCGCATTGCGAGACGGGGTTCATGCGCCTGGTGGACGGCAGCGGCGGAACGTTCGAGGCGTGGATCACGACGAAGCGGGCGCCCGCGACCTGGCGGGAGCGGGCAGAGTTCGAGTGGTGGGCCGCGTGGCTCGCGCAGCGGCACGGGCCCGGGCTGACCGACGTGGCAGGAAGCGAAGCAGGGGACGACGGTCTGTATCGCCGGTGGGCGGACGCGCGGGTGGCGATGATGGGCCATCAGCTTGCCTACCCGCCCGACGCGCTGGTCGATGGCTGCGCGATCGGCGCCTATCGCGCCGTGCTGGGCCGGCTGATCGTCCGGGCGCTGCAGGCGCGCGACCGGGGAGAGTTGCAGGCGCCGCTGTCCGAGCGGGAGCTGGTCGCGACACTGGCGTCGTCCCTAGGCGCCGATGCCGCCGTCATCGGGCGGGCAGTTGCCGCCTTCACGCTGGATCGCGAGAATGCGGCCTGGCACGCAGCCGTGCCGGGAATCGCGGCCGCGCCACTGGTCCGCGTCGATGGCGACCGACTTGTGTGGTCGTTGCGGGGACTGACGACGGAGCCGCTGCTGTTCGTGGCGAGAGAGCTGAGACGCCGCGCCGCGCAGGAGTACAACAACACCGCCATTCTGCGCGAGGGGCTCTTCCGTCAGGACCTGTACACGCTGTTCGTGGACAAGCGCTTTGTGACCAGCGGCGGCCGGATCGAACTGCGACGGGACAGCGGCAATGTGCGCACCGACATCGACGCCGTCGTGTTCGACCGCAAGACGGGCGCGCTCGCGTTCTTCGAGCTGAAGTCGCAGGATCCATTCGCCCGTTCGACTACAGAGCTGGCGCGGCAGCGGGACAACCTGCTCTACGCCAACCGGCAGATCTCCGGCGCGCTGGCCTGGCTGCAACGCTCCGGCGCGAACGAGCTGCTCAACCGCGTCGACTCCCGCACCGCGAAGCCGTTTCGGGCGCACAACGTCTACCCATTCGTGCTGAGCCGCTACCTCGCGCACTTCAGCGATGGCCCGAAGCCGGACCGGCGCGCCGCCTGGGGGACGTGGCCGCAGCTGCTGCGGCTGCTCGACGGGCAGCCGGTTCGCGCCAGTGACGCCAATCCGCTGGCCTCCCTGTTCAACCGCCTGTCAAAGGACGAGCCTGATCTGCGCCCGTCGGACGGCACGCCCCCGCGTGAGCTCGAGATCGGCGGGGCGCGGCTGATGGTGCATCCATCCTACGCGGCCTTCCAGGCGAGCGCGGCGCGCTGAGGGCAACGAGCACACCCGCGGGATCGCGGCACTCGCGGCGGCGCGCCCGGGCGTTACGGGTAGGAGTGGCCGGGTGGGAGCATCCGCAGGACGTGCTCGGCTTCCTCAAAGTGATGGGCCACGTCTACCACCGTCATGACGTCGATCCAGACGCGCGGCGTCGTCCAGCGCAGGAACGCCTCGCGCAGGACCGAGCTCGGACCCTGGGCGTCAGGCGCAAGCGCGAGGCGGCTCTGGATGTCGTCGAATGCGGGCGTAACCGTCTCGCCCTTGCGAAGCGGCTCGCGCGCAGCCGGCTACACCACCCCCGGCTTGCCCAGGCCGACGAGCCGCCGGTTCTCCGCGAGCTCAGCATCCGTGAGGCCGTCGACCAGCATCACATCAAAGCGGGTGTGCTGCTGGCGCAGGGCCTTGAGCGGCGCGTACTCCTCCGAGTGGTACCAGGCCCAGAGCTGCTCCCAGGATGGAAACTCGACGATTGTTGGGCCGAAGAAGGCGCCATAATCACCTTCGACCACCTCGACGCGATGCCGCATGTACGTGGTGTAGTAGCCACCGTACAGCGCCATTGTGGCCTCGACCTGATTCATGTACGGGCGCATGAGCTCCCGGAAGTTCTCAGGGACGTCCCGTGCCAACGCGATGTAACAGGCCGCCATGACGGCGCCTCCCCATTCTCACGCCTCGACGATGTCGCCCTTGAGGCTGGAGAAGAAGTCCAGCACGTCCTGCGTTTCGCGCTCCGGCACGGCGAAATGCGCCAGCGTCCCGCGGGAGTGCTCCATGAACACCTCCCAGTCCGACTCGCTGATATGCATGCCCGCGTGTGAGAGGCGCATGTCACGGCCGGTGTAGTAGGCGGGGCCGCCGGCCGCCTCGGTCATGAAGTCGACGATCCGTTGCCGGGCCGTGCGCTGGTTGTCGAGGCTGGCGCCCTTCCAGTAGCCGCCAAGCTGCGGGTCGGCCAGCAACCGGGACAGCAGTTCATCAGTTGCCGCGGCGATGGCGTCGTAGCCGCCGAGGCGCTGGTACAGGCTCTGTTCGACGGTGTCCTGCATCGGTTGACTCCGTTTCGATCGCGGCGCCACGCGCCAGGCAGAAAGACGCTGAACCACGGGAAGTAGCGCCAGTGTGCGCCGTTGGGGACCGAAACACCATGCAGGTGGCATGCGGTTTGACACACAGAACGGCGCACGGCGCACGGGCGGCGGGCGTGGCTCGCCGGGCGGCGGCGTGCTAGGCTGTGATCACCGGCAACGTGATCTGGCGCACCACGTCATAGAGGTGAAACGGGCGTCGATAATGGGCGAGCATCGCCGCTCCTTCGGGGCGCTGCTGAAGCGATTCAGACTGGCGGCTGGACTGACGCACGAGGGGCTGGCCGAGCGGTCTGGCCTGAGTGTGCGCGCCATCAGCGATCTGGAGCGCGGGATCAGCCAGCGCCCGCGCATGGAGACGGTCGGCATGCTGCTCGACGCTCTGCGCCTGTCCCCGACGCAACGCGCAATCTTCAGCGGGGCGGCACGCCCCGAGCTGAGCGCGAACCCCGGCGTCAACCCAGCCCTGACCGCGAGCGGCTTGCCGACTGCCTTCACCAGCTTTGTGGGACGCGAACGCGAGGCGGCAACGCTGCGGGGGCTGCTGATCCGGCCCGACGCGCGGCTCGTGACCGTCACCGGACCTGGCGGGGTAGGCAAGACGCGCCTGGCGGTCGAGGTCGCTGCCGACCTGATCGACGCCTTCGACGATG
>DATKCN010000298.1:0-2451 GCA_035513175.1 Thermomicrobiales bacterium | reverse complement strand
TCGACGCGCTCCTGCGTCGGCTCGACGCCATCGGCACGCCGTGACGCCAGACGAAGCCGTTGTCGGCAGCACCCGGTGCACCTTGCGCACCTGGCCGCACCCGGTGCCCCTGCTGCCGCCGCTCAGCGGCTCTCGCCTCTGGCTGCCGACCGCGTTACAGTTGCCAGCGTTCGCGCCTCATCAGACGCGTGGGCGAGCAGCCCGTTCAAGTCAACTTTTGCTGATTGAGGATCAGCGACGCAAGCGCCCGTGACGCCTGCCGCACAAACACCGATCGTGATCGGGGTTGGCTTTGCTCCAAACCTTCTTGCAATACCACGCGTCTGTTCGATTCGCGCCGCTCGAGCAGTGCCACAAGCAACAGGCTGTAGTAGTTAGCGTCCGGACTCGACCGGGCGTCCTCAATTCTAGGCGGGGCGATGCCGAGGGCGGCGCAGTAGGCGTTGCTGGGAGTCGTCACGCGTGAACCTGAGAATACGACTCTAACCCCAGGCACCGCCGCGGAACATCGTCAGCATCCAGGTGTCGGACCGTTCGACAAGTACGTCTGATCCCTGCTCGACCGGGCCTACAATCAGCGTGTGACCCTCGACGATCTCCCGGAGTGGGAGCGGCTCCTGGCGGCGGAGCGGCACCTGCAGACTCTGGTGCCTGGCGCCATCCTCGTCGGCGGCACTGCCGCCGCCCTGCACGCTGGACATCGACGCAGCCACGATGGCGATCATGTGCTCGAGGACCTGCGGGATCGTTTCGACGAGGTTCTGAGCGATCTGGAGGCCGCGGCTGGCTGGCAAACGTCGCGCGTCCAGAGGCCCGTCGTGATTCTGGAACGGTTGGATGGCATCATGACGGGCATTCGCCAGCTGCGTCGCCTACGACCCCTCGAGCACGAAGTCATCTCCGGGCTGCGAGTGCCGACGATCGCCGAGATGGCGCGCATCAAGGCGTGGTTGTTGGCGACCCGGAATACGGTGCGCGACTATCTCGACACGGTCGTCCTGCTCGAACGGCTTGGCGAGGACGGGGCGCGCCGCGCCTTCGCCCCGTTCGACGAGATCTACGCGCAATCGTCAGGAGCGTCCCCGATGGTCGAAGTGATCGAGCGGCTGGCCACCGCCTCTCCGGGCGACGCCCCGGACGTCGAATTAGGCACCTACATAGGGCTCGTCGGTCCGTGGAACGACTGGAACCATCTGTCCCGGCGTGGCCGACACTGGGCGGCGATGCTCGCGGGCGGACAGCTCGGTGAGCCGCAGCGATGAGTACGAGCGCCCTGGAACGTGTTGTGGTGACGTGGAACCGGAGTGGGTTCGACCTTCGAAGTGACGAGATGCTCGCGCAGATCCTCGATCGCGGCGACCTCGCCGCATGGCGGGAACTCTTTGCGCTCGCGCGCGAGGATCGCGACTTGCGCCGGCGCATCCTGTCGGTCATTCGCCGGGTGCCGCTCCCCTATGCCGGGTTCTGGTTGGCGGCGCTCGCACATCTCGGTGAATCGATCGACTGGTCGCAGCCGCCGCCCGTCGATCACGGGATCGCCTGATCACGAACGACAAGACGTGACAGGGCCGCTCCCGTCGGCGCCAGCGGCCCAGGTCGCGGACCCTCGCGGAATGACATCTGGGTCCGACAACCGCGACCCAGCGGATGGGCGCTGCGACGTCGCGGCCGTCAGTGGCCCGTGGCGCATCACGTTCCGCTGGGACGGCAAGGACGCTCACTGGCTGGCTCTCGAGCAGTATCACTGAACGGAAGGCGACGACGATGGCGATGACGAAGACGAAGACGAAGACGACGAAGGTGCTCCCTGTCCGACAGCCCTTGAAGCGGGAACCGACCCATCCCGGTGAGATCCTGCGTGAAGACGTGTTGCCGGCGTTGCGGATGAACGTCTCGCAGGCAGCCCGCGAGCTTGGCGTGTCACGACAGCTCCTGCACCGAATTCTGGCGGGTAGGGCGCCAGTCACGCCAGAGATGGCCGTTCGGCTCGGCAAGTGGGCCGGTAACGGACCGGCGCTGTGGCTCGGGATGCAGCAGGCGTTTGACGTCTGGCAACGCGGAACAGGCGCTCGGGGCAGAGCTCGAACGCATTCCCGGACACGCCGCGTAGCCACTCTGCGCGCTCGGCCACCACCGCGGCGGTCGGCACCGGCCAAAACCGCATCAATCAGCGAGTACACTGCGCAGAGGGACGGAACAATGGAAATCGCGATTCCCAAAAGTCTCGAAGCCCTTCGCCTGATGCAGGTCCGCGATGAAGTCGTGGCGATAACGATAAAGCGGGATCGACTCGAGAACGCTCTCGACCGGGGCTACGAGGATGTCGCAGCCGGGCGCGTGATTCAGCTCGACAACGACGACGAGATCGACAGCCTGTTCGCCGGTCTGTGAGGAAACTGCCCCGGAGAGATCGCCGGTGACGGTGCCGAACGCTGAGCGCGCGATCATCTC
>DATKCN010000297.1:0-3443 GCA_035513175.1 Thermomicrobiales bacterium | reverse complement strand
ATCAAGGGCTGGGGGCTGCCGTTCGCCGGAGACGCGCTGAACCACTCGGCGCTGCTGAACCCGAACCAGCTCGAGCCGGTGCGCGACGCGCTTGGCGTGGCGGCGGGGGAGGAGTGGGCGCGCTTCGACCCCGATTCCCGGGAAGGGAAGCTGGCGGCTGAGTCGTTCGAGCGCATCTACGCCGGGGATGTCGCGCCGGCGCCGCAGGTGACGGCGGACATGATTCCCGAGCACGTCGGGCACTCGCGCACGCCGCTCACGTCAACGCAGGAAGCGCTGGGGCGCATGCTGACGCGGCTGGCCGACATCGAGGGGGTCGGACAGCGCATCGTCACGGCAGCGCCGGACGTCTCGGTCTCGACCAATCTCGGCGGCTGGATCAACAAGCAGGGAGTGTTCGCCGCCCACGAGGCGCCGGTCTTCGACGCGGGGCCGCGCCTGCTGCGCTGGGAGCCGGCCCCGGGCGGGCAGCACATCGAGCTGGGCATCAGCGAGATGAACCTGTTCATGTGGCTGGGCATGTTCGGTCTGTCGCACGAGCTGTCCGGACAGCTGCTGTTCCCGATCGGGACGGTCTACGACCCGTTCGTGCTGCGCGGGCTGGACGCTTTCATCTACGGCGTGTACTCCGACTCGAAGTTCATCGTGGCGGGCACACCGAGCGGCATTTCGCTGGCGCCGGAGGGTGGGGCGCACCAGTCGACGATCACGCCGTCGGTCGGCATCGAGCTGCCGAACGTGAACGCCTGGGAGCCCTGTTTCGCGCAGGAGCTGGAGTGGATGCTGTTGCAGGCGCTGCGGGAGTGCTGCGACCGCGAGCATGGCCGCTCGACCTATCTGCGTCTCTCGACCAAGCCGATCGAGCAGGCGCTGCTGGCGCCGGCGCTGGAGCGGCTGGGGCAGGACGAATTGCGGCGCAAGGTGCTGTCCGGCGGTTACCGCATCGTCGACGCCGCAAGCGAGGCGCCGGACGCCGACGAGCGCGACACGGTGCAGATCGCGGTCAACGGCACGATGATCCCGGAAGCGATCGAGGCGGCCCGGCTGCTGCACGCGGAGGGGGTGGCGGCCAACGTGTTGAACCTGACCTCGCCACGCGCGCTGTTTCAGGAGTGGCAGGCGCGACAGCGCTCGCTGATGGGCCTGCAAGACGGGACACCGCCCGTCATGCACCTCGACGAGATCATCCGCGAGACGGAGCGGGCGGCGCCGATCGTCACCGTGCAGGACGGGGCGTCGCACGCGCTGGCGTGGCTGGGCAGCGTCTACGGCGCGCCCTGCCTGTCGCTGGGCGTCGATGACTTCGGGCAATCGGGCGACACGCACGCGCTCTACCGCCACTACGGCATCGACGCGGAGCACATCGCCAGCGCGGCCTTCGCGATGCTGGACGCGCGGGCGTAAGGGCCGAGGGATGGGGGCCGAGGGCCGCGGAGGGTTCGCGGGCAACGGTCACCCTCCGGCTTTTGGGGACGGTGACTCCGTCGTCGCGCAATCCGCAACCGGGAGCGCGAGAGATTCGACAATCTCGTCCGATTCCACGTCCCTGACGGTGATCTCGAGCCGGTAGCCGAGCGCGGCCAGATAGTGCCGTAGCGTTTCAATCTTCATGCCGATGTGAACGCGTTCGTTGCGGCTGACGGCCTGCTGGTGGAGCCCCGCCAGCTTGGCTGCTTCAGCTTGGGTCAGTCCACGCCGCTCACGCGCGCGGTAGATCAGGAACGCCAGGTCGATGGCCGCGTCTGCCGCAACCAGACCCGCGCGCTCCTCATCGGGGAGGATCGCGATGAGCTGATCCAGATCATCAAGCTGGCGTGTTGTTGCTGTCACCGGCGCCGCTCCTCCCAAATGCGTTTGTACCTGCGAGCGCGGTTGAGCTCGCTGACATCGAGCTTCTGCCGCTTCTTGACGGAGCCGTGCGTCACGATGATGTTCCAGTCTGGCTCAAAGAAGAAGAACACTCGGGCGATGTTCGCTCGGCCAACTCGAAGCTCGAAGATGTCGTGAGCGGGATCGACAAGCTCTGTGAGCGGGGGACCATGGCGCCGTCGATCTCGCAATCGCTCCAAACCGCTTACAACAAGCTGAAGCACTTCCGGATGACTGTCCTGTAGTTGACGAACGAACTCCTGGAACGGCTCATCGTCTTCGTCACTGTAAAACGTGATACGAAAATCCATCGCACTCATTTACTACAACTATGTTGTATCACATCGCTGCTACTTCAGAGATCTGACTTCGAGCGATGCTAGCATGTCTCTCGTGTCCCAGCGCGAAGGTGTTGCGCCGTGACTGTCGCTGGGCGTCGATGACTTCGGGCAATCGGGCGACACGCACGCGCTCTACCGCCACTACGGCATCGACGCGGAGCACATCGCCAGCGCGGCCTTCGCGATGCTGGAGGCGCGGGCCGAGGAGTGATTCTGGCAAGGGTCACCCAGGGACTTTGGGGGCCGGGAGAAACGTCAACCGGCCGGGTCGCGTGACGGCGCGGCGTCACGGGCGGGAGTCCTGAGGGACCGAACGCGGCCAGCGCGAGGTTGGCGGGCGCGATCCGACGTGATGATAGATTAGCACATATGTTCTACTTCGTCAAGGGGTGGCAACACCAGCGAGCGATCGTCGGGATTTTGCGGGATGTCGGCCTTCACATTGAAGCGGCTGGCGAAGCGATTGGAATCCCGGGACCTATCGTCGTCGTCATGCCACACTGTGATCCTGTTCAACCAGACTATCTCCTGATCCGCACGGAACGCACGTCGATCATCAGCGTCGACGGATTCGTTCATGGCGTGCCGGACCTGATCGCCGAGGTGCTGTCGCCAAACAACCCGGAACTGGACACAGTTACCGAGCGCGCCGCCTACGCGCGGGCGGGCGTGCCGGAGTACTGGATCGTGCGCCCGGCTTCGCGCGACGTGCTCGTGTGCAGCGAGCCCGACGCATCGTTCTCCGACTTCATGAACGTGCGCCTGTTCGGCTCGGACAGCGAGCTGGTGTCGCCGACCCTGCCGGCGCGCGTCGCGGTGGCCGACCTGTTCGAGCCGCCCTCCACTCCAGCTTCCTGACGCGCGACCGCTACTGCCCGCAGCTCGCGTCCGGCGGGTCGTTCCCCGCGCCGAAGTCGGCGGTCCAATAATGCGGGTAGGGCCCTCCGGCCATCGACGCGAAGCCGATCCCGATCTGGGTGAAGTCCGGGTTGCGCATGTTGGTGTCGTAGTCCGGGCCTGAATCCCTCCACACGTCGAACACCGCCTCGCCGGTCGTGTATGGACCACCGGCGATGTTTTCCCCATATGGAGCGCCACTGTAGCCGTTGTCCGCGATGCGGTGCTCGTAGGTTGGGCCGGACTGCCCGGTCGGGAGCGGCTGCCGGGTGTCATGCTCCAGATAGCCCCGCTCGGCCATGTCCAGGCTGTGCTGGTACGCGGCCCGATTGAGCC
>DATKCN010000296.1:0-4190 GCA_035513175.1 Thermomicrobiales bacterium | reverse complement strand
CGCCGCCACCGTACGCTCGGCCGGATCGTCTACCACGACGCCGCTGCCGACCGAGGTCGTCAGGATGCCGGCAATGTCCGCCTCCCGCCCGGCCAGCCGCAGCACGCGGGGCTTGCCGCCGCCGATCAGGATCGGCGGGTGTGGCCGCTGGACCGCCGCCGGGTAGCAGGTCAGGCCGTTCGTGCGGTAGTGCGCGCCGGAGAACGTGCTTGCCCCATCGCGCAGCAGCCCTTTCAGGATCGCCAGCGACTCCTCCAGCCGGTCGATGCGCACCCCGGCGCGGTCGTAGGAGATGCCGGCCTGCTCGTACTCGCTTCGCAGCCAGCCCGCGCCGATGCCCAATTCGAAGCGCCCGCCGGAGAGCGCGTCGATGGTTGCCACCTCTTTCGCCAGCAACGCCGGATGCCGGAAATCGTTGTCGAGCACCATCGTCCCGACCCGCAGCGTCGTCGTCGCCATGGCAGCCGCCATCAGCGCAGGTAGCGGCGCAAGCTGCTCGCCGAAGAAATCCGGCACGAAATGGTCGCGGATCAGGAACGTGTCGTAGCCCAGCGCTTCCACCCGCCGCACATGGGCGATCCAGTCAGCCGCAGGCAGCGTCTCTTCATTGATAACCCCAAAGCGGAACGGGTGCGCTCGTCGTCCTTCGGTCACAGTAGCGGGCCTCCGATACGGTCGTCATGTCAACCCACCCATCGTAGGCCGCCACCCGTCGCCCCGCTATCCGGCCCTTGCGCCCAAACCCACGCGTCCGCTCAGCCGTGCACAGCCCGGCTGTCAGCCGGGGCTTCTTCCCGTTGTCGAAAGCCGTAGTCGCGGATCACGTCCGTGACCAGCACCCGGTAGTCGCGAAACAGCGCCTCCCGCGCCCGCGTCTCGGCTACACGATTAGCGGGCAGATTGCGAAACTCCACAACCGCCTCCTCGTCGCGCCAGTACGACACCGACATGATCTTGCCCGCCTCACTGACACTCGTGAAGCGCTCCATCGAGATAAAGCCATCGATCCCCGACACCGCCTCACGCAACCCCTCAGCCAGCGCCAGGTACTCCTGCTCGCAACCCTCAGACACCCATATCTCACCCAGCACGACCAGCATGTGTCTCTCCATCCTCATGTCAGTTCTGTCATGTCTGCCATCCTCAACAGCGTAGTGTCTGGAAGGCCAGTTGCCAAATACATAGATATTCTGATTCCAATCAGCTATCCTGATAGCCATAGAAATGATCGAGATCGAAGCCTTCGTTGCCGTCGCGGACGCTGGCGCCTTCACGCGGGCCGCTGCCCGCCTCTACCTCTCGCAGCCCGCCGTCAGCCGCCGCATCGAGCTGCTGGAGCGCGAGGTGGGCGCGCCCCTCTTCGAGCGCACACCTCGCGGCGCGCGCCTGACCGACGCCGGGCACGCCTTCCTGCCACACGCCCGGCAGGTGCTGGCGGCTGTGCGCGACGGCGCCGACGCCGTGCACGCCGTTGCCAACGAGGATCGCGGCGTCGTGAGCCTGGCCCTGGTCGGCACGCTGGCCAGTACGCCGCTCACCGCCCGCCTGCGCGCCTTCCGGGACAGTTACCCGAACATCCGCCTCAGCCTGCGCACCGCTCGCAGCAGCGAGGTCAGCACACTCGTGTCCGGTGGCGACGTCCACCTCGGCCTGCGCTACGGCGACGACGCCAGCAGCAATCTCACGACACGCCACGTACACGACGAGCAGCTGCTGGTGGTCTGCGCGGCAGCTTCAACACTGGTCAATACCCGAGCCGATGATCCGGGCGCGCTGGCAGGCGTGCCGTGGGTCGCCTTCCCGCTCGGCGAGGGCACGATCAACGAGCCCTTCGTGCGGGCTCTCGAACGCCTGCTGCTCCGTCACGGACTGGACGACGCCGACGTGACCGTCGCCGACAGTCTCACCGCCCAGAAGCGCCTCATCGAAGCCGACTTCGGCATCGGCCTGCTGCCCCTCAGCAGCATCGAGGAAGAGCTGCGGCTCGGCACATTGCAGACCCTGCCCATACGTGACTTCGAGGCCGCACTCCCTGTCTACCTGCTCCAGCGCCGCCAGGCTTTCCTGAGCAAAGCCACCCTGCGCCTGCTGGAAACGCTCGCCACCCCATGATGGCCGCGGCCTGTCCGGCCCGTCGCCTGCGGGCGTCCGACCGCTGCCGCACGTTCCCGCCACGCACAATCTCCGGGGCTCCATTCCTGCTGTATCACCAACCAGGGCCATGCGGCTCACCACGAAAGGACAGCACCCGTCCATGAACGACCAGCTCACCATCAAGATCAGCCTGCCGTCAGAGATCGAACGCTTCACGCCCGGCGACTCCGCTTCCGGCCGCCGCGCTGAAACCCTCATCAAGAACGACCGCCTGCGCGTCGTGCTCATCACCATGCGATCCGGGGCAGAGCTGGCTGAGCACTCCGCCCCCGGCCCCATCACCATCCACGCCCTGCAGGGCCGCTTCACCGTGCGTCATGGCGTCAGCAGCGACGACCTCGACGCGGGCCATCTCATCGCACTGGACGAGGGCGTGCGCCACGCGGTCCACGCGGTCGAAGACGGCGCGTTCCTGCTCACCATCGGCTGGTCCGAGACCCCCTCGCCGGAGCCTACACGCTGACGGAGGAGCTCGGCCTGGTCCCGCCAGAGGGCTGAAATGCATAACACGACGTTGATTGGCATACATCTCGTACGGCAGCGTGTCCAGATGCACGCAACCGTCACACTGCCATCACTAAAGTGAAACGCAGAGTTCAACTGAGCGTCGATTTCGTCACGGTTGTTACAGACTTGCTCGCATCGTCTCAGGTCTGCCGCATTGAGAAAAGGAAGACAGTCATGTGGGACACCGTTCTGTTTGTGGTGCTGTTCGTGGGCGTCATATTGCTGGGTTTGTACCTTGCCATGCGCTGGGGTCGTGGCGCCCGTGGCGGCTCTGAACCCGAGAATCAGACCACAACGCCGTGGAAGATGTGGCCGTTCTAGAGAGCATTCGGGCTGTATCGCTGCGACTGAGCCGCTGTACTGGCACGCTATGGACACTCACGAGTCGATGAAGACCTACCCACGCCGATGATGAGCTATCGCTTCTCCTGGAAGTGGGTGCTGCCGAAGGGGAACCGCTGCGGATCAAGGCGGGAGCGACGACGTACGCCGTGCGTGTTGCGCGCGTCGCGGACGATGTCTGGGCTGACTACGATCCTATTCGGGTTAGAGCGGAACCGCAGACGTATGCCGGATCATGGAGCGATCTGGACGCGGACGAGCTCAAGTCGACGCCGTATCGCGCTCGCAAGGCGGGCGGATCATCCCTGAATTCGAGCTCGGTATCGCCGCTACCGCGATTGTCTATGACCTGACACTGATTACCTGCAACAGGCGGCACTACGGACGCATCACGATGCTGAAGCTGATGGACGAGTAGTCGCTTCTTCCGCCCGATTGCTCCTCACTTTCCAATTTCGACTTTTCACTCGCCACCCCCGAGCCCACCCATCGAAACCGACTTGCACAACCGGTCGCTGGACGGCAGGTCTGCGCTATGGTGTTGCTTGTCCATCCGGCGCGCTGTCGCGCTGGATGGTGGGACGGGTCCACGTGTGGTGAAGGGGTAGGAATCCGGTGGCGAAGCTCTCGCGAGTCGTCGTTACGTTTGGCATGACCGATCAACAGTTGAGTCGTTTGACAACAGCGTTCCCCGATATCGAGTTCGTTGTCTGCACCGACCGGGAGCAACTGCCGGAGCAGTTGCAGGGCGCCGAGGCGTTGGTGGGCGGTCCGCTGACCTGGGAGCTGCTGGCGTCGTGCCCACACCTGCGCTGGATGCAGAGCAACAGCGCCGGGGTCGACCGCCTGCTGACGCCGGAACTGGTCGAGCACGACATCATCATCACCAACTACAGCGGCGCGCAGGCCAGCAACATGGCCGAGCATATTATGGCGATGATGTTCGCCTTTGCGCGCGGGTTGCCGCTGCTGATCCGCCGTCAGATGGCGAACGAGTGGACGACGCAGCCGCCGGACGAGTTCCCGCGCCTGCCGCCAACCCGCTATTTCTCGCGCTTCACCGTCGAGCTGAGCCGTCAGACGCTGGCGATCGTGGGGCTTGGGCAGGTCGGGCGCGAGCTGGCGAAGGACGCCAAGGGCGTCGGCATGCGGGTGCTCGGGTCCCGGCGGCGACCGGGCGCGCTGCC
>DATKCN010000295.1:0-11318 GCA_035513175.1 Thermomicrobiales bacterium | reverse complement strand
CGCCATGGGAGTCCCTAACAGTAGTCCGCCAGAGAACGCTGAACCCAGCCTGGCTACCAGGAGCATTCCGAAGCCGGTTGCCAGCGCTGTCCCAATCGCCGTCACGACGACGGCTCCTGTCCCGAGGAGCAGAAATCGACGCTGGCCATAATGGTCGGCAAGTGGGCCACCGATCAGCCCCAGGCACGCGCCCAGCAGGAGTGTGATTGTCGTGACTTGACCCAGCACAGGCACCGAGTAGCCCAGGTCTTCGCTGATGAACGGAAGAAATGCGCTCAGTGACATGCCATTGAGAGCGCCGAGCCCTGACGTCAGCCCGAGCGCTCCGACTACCAGCCAGAACGGTCTGACGACCGTCAGGTTGTTCGTGTCATCAGGATTGTTTGGAGAATTGACTCCACCAGCATGGCTCATGATTGTGCTCCCTCAAGTCGCCGCTCTCTCGGTCATCGGCTAAACCACAGTAATGCGAGCGATTCATGCAGTCATCGTGGAAGCTACTGAATCGTGAGACACGCAGGTGTACTGATGGATCAGTGCGTCTATGTATCGGCTGAATGCGTATACTGACGAGGCGCAGCACATGTGTCTAACGACTGCATAACGACGATTGTGTTCTGGTGCGACTCATGCCTCGACGCGCCTCATCTAATGCCAGTCCCTGGTCGCTACGATCGCGTTCACCCTTTGTCGGTCGTGAGTGGGAGCTTGCGGAGCTACACGCTGCTCTCGACGAGATGGTGAACGGCCACTGTCAGATCGTGCTGATTGCAGGCGAGCCGGGTATAGGCAAGACGCGCCTGATCGAGGAATTCTGCGAGTCGGCGTCGCGCGGTATCGATGTGTGCTGGGGACGCTGTGACGAACAGGACGGCTCCCCTGCCTACTGGCCGTGGATTCAGATACTCAACCAATTTGTCTCGGCTGCCGGGCGTGAGACAGTCGTGTCATGGCTGGGGGGTCGAACTGCATTGCTCACTCAGATCGTGCCCGCCCTCGCCGGAGAGCAACTGTCTGTTCCCGATGCGCCTCCTGTCGATGCGGAGCATGCCCGCTTCCAGCTTTTCACTGCCGTCGCCGATCTGTTACGCCACGTGGCGTCCACGCGGCCACTTGTCCTGGTGATCGACGATCTCCACTGGGCGGATATCTCGTCGCTTGCGCTCATACAATTTCTTGCTGGCTCGTTGCGACACGAGCCTGTCTTGTTGATTGCAACATACCGGTCGTTCGATGCTGGTCGAGACGCGCCGCTCTCGTCAGCGCTCGCGGCTCTATCACGGGAGCAGGGGCATCTGCGTTTGGTGCTGCGTGGGCTCTCACGCGACGACGTGGAGAGCTTCGTTGCTGAATCGACGGGGACTACTCCGGCTCGGGAACTTGTTGACGCTGTGTTCGACGCTGTTGACGGCAATGCATTCTTCATGAGGGAAGTGATGCGCCTGATTCTCGCTGAAACCCCAAAGAGCGGACGGCGCAGCGAGATACGGGTTCCCGAGACTGTTCGAGATGTCGTCGGTCACCGCGTCAATCGCTTGCCCGCGGCGTGTATTGATCAGATTGAGATCGCGTCTGTGATTGGCCGCGAGTTCAGCCCAGTCGTCCTCGGCGACATCGCGAACTGCTCGACGACACGCGTGATCGACGACATCGAGCCAGCCGTCGCGGCAGGCCTAATTGAGATGGTGGACGTGGGCCGCTATCGCTTCAGCCACGCACTGGTGCGCGATGCGTTGTACGAGGATCTGCCCTCATCGCGACGGCTTTCTCTGCATCGGCTTGTCGGTGAGGTCCTTGAACGGCGACCTCTATTGGAACCGGCCGCACACTTTGCTGAGCTGTCGCGCCACTTCGGACTCGCCGCCTCTGTCGGGAGCGCGGAGAGGGCGATCGCGTATGCGTTGAAAGTCGCAGATACGGCGCTCTCGCAGTATGCCTGGGAGACGGCGATTGAGTACTATCGGCTTGCCCTGCGCTCCTGCGATCTGCTCGACGATCCAGACCCAGCGCAGCGATGCCGGCTACTGCTGCTTCTAGGAGAGGCACAGACACTGGCAGGCGCGGGCCGCGAGCGCGCGTTCCTCGAAGGCACGGCGCCTGCGGCTATCGAAACCTTCTGGCAGGCAGCTCGCCTGGCGCAGTCTATGGACTCTCCGGCGCAACTCGCCCGCGCTGCCCTCGGAATCGCGGGACACAGCCTGGGAATACCACAAGCCGGGCAGGAGGGCCTTGACCTCATGGCGACGGCGCTGGCATCGCTGCCGCCCGAGGACAGCCCGCTCCGCGCTCAACTTCTAGCGCGCCTCACGGTCGACGTTGCGCGTGCATGGTCAGTTGGAGGACTTTGTCTTGGACACACGAACACTGAATGGATCATCCGGCGTAGCGACGAGGCCGTCGCGATCGCTCGCCGCGCCGGCGATGCGCGGACGCTCGCATTCGCGCTAGCGGCGAAGCGGCTGGCGCGAGAAGGAAGCGGCGAGCTTGACGACTGGCTGGACGAAGCAGAAGAAATTCTGCATCTTGCCAGCGCGACAGGAGATCTTCAGATTGCGATCTGGGGACTCAATCAAAAGCACTCCATTCTCGTCGAGTCTGGCCAGCCCGCAGCTGCTGGACATGTTCTGGATGAACTCGAGCAACTCGGCGAGCGAGTACAAACACCGATGTTCAGGAACCAGATGACACTGTGGCGATCGGGGGAAGCGCTACGGCAAGGTCGATTCGACGAGGCGGACGCGTTGTTGCAACAGGCGAGGTCGGTATGGCCACGGACGGCCATGGCCACCTTTCAACTGTCAACCCTCAGGCGCGAGCAGTGCCGTCTAGATGAGGTAGTCGACCTTGCCGGGGAGCGTTTCGCACGGCTTCGCCGGTCTGCTGAGTGGCGCGCATTCTGGGTGTTGCTGAACTACGAGACTGGGGCTGTCGATGCGGCGCAAGCGCTGTTCGATGATATCGCGGCCCTGGACTTCACGGACCTGCCACGGGGAGTCGTCTGGCTAAGGAGCATCGCATGGCTTGCCGAGTCTGCCTCGTTGCTGCGGGACGAGCGGCGCTCTGAATTACTTTACGATTTGCTAACTCCATATGTGGGCCGAAATCTGTTCGCTGAGAACTCGGACCACTCCGGCGGCGCAATCGCCTACTATCTCGGGCTGTTGTCGGCGACGCTGGGGCGGTGGGATGACGCCGAGCGCCATTTTCAGGACGCGCTGACGAAGAACGAGAGGTGGCAGCAATGGCCCTACGCGGCGCACACACGACACGCCTGGGCCGACATGCTGCTGCGGCGCGGGAATGACGCCGACAAGGGGCGGGCGCTGACGCTGAATGCCGATGCGTTGGAGGCATCGGGGTTGATGGGCATGGCCCGCCTGTCGAAGCTTGCCCGTGCGCTACAGAATGCGGCAATGACGGACAATGTGAACTCAGTCGCGGGCAAGTTGCACGGGCTGTCGGCGCGAGAACTCGATGTGCTGCGGCTGATCGTCAATGGCCGTACCGACCGCGAGATTGCCGGAGCGCTGTTCATCAGCCCCCGAACCGTCGGCTCACACGTCGGCAGCATCCTTGCCAAGCTCGGCACGAACAGCCGAACCGAGGCGGCGGCCCGCGCCATCCGCGAAGGTCTTGTTTGACCTCGACGCCGCCACGACGACTGCTCGGTTTACGACGCCCGCATCCTCGGGATGACATCGGTCGCGACACGTTCCATGACGTCCATCTGGTGCGCTGGCGGCTGGTCGATGATGAACTCGTTGACGCCCGCCTCGCGGTATTCGCCGATGACCTGCTCGAAGGCGTCGACCGACTCCCAGGGGTCGGCGGACATCACCGAGGCCCAGCCGTAGAGCGAGCGGATGATCGAGTCAGGGTCGCGGCCCAGGTCGGCGCAGTGCTGGTCGAGGATGACGTTGCGCTCCCGCATCTCCTCGACCGAGCCGCTGGCGTTCCAGCGCTCGGCATATTCGGCGGCGATGCGCAACATGCGGGTCTTCTTCGCGCCGATGGTGATCGGCGGGCGCGGCTGCTGCAGCGGGCGTGGGTTGGTCGGCGCGTCATCGAGCTGGTAGTACGTGCCCTGGAAGCTGGTCGTCTCGTTACGCAGCAGGCTGTCGATGATCTGCGTGGCCTCGCGGAACTGGCTGACGCGATGCCCGTCCGGCAGGTACTCCAGCCCGAACTTCTGATGTTCCGGGACGTACCACCCCGCGCCGATGCCGACCTCCAGCCGTCCGTTTGAGATGTGGTCGATGGTGATCGACTCCTTCGCCAGCACGGATGGATGACGGAAGGTGTTGCTCCAGACGAGCACGCCGATCCTCGCGCGCTTCGTCACCGCCGCCAGCCCCGCCAGCAACGTCGAACCCTCAAAGTACGGATTGGCCGGGTTGCTGGGTTGAATCAGGTGATCGCAGACCCAGATGCTGTCGAAGTCCAGCGCCTCCAGATAACGCCAGCGCTCAACCGTAACGGGCCATGTCATGTTCTGATCGGTGCAGATGCCGAAGCGGAGCGGTTGGGGCATCGGAAGTCCTTTCGGTCGGGATGCGGGACGCGGAAGACGGTCTGTAGCGAGCAACGTAGCACGATTCTGCGCAGACTGGAACGACCGACGAAACGGAACGGGAAGCTGCCCTACGTTCCTTTCGCGTCCCGCATCCCGCGTTCCGCGTCCCGACCCACCACCGCCGTCACCTCGATCTCAACCTTCGCTCGGTCTTCCAGCAGGGCCGCGACCTGCACCAGCGTCATCGCCGGGTAATGATCGCCGATCACCTCGCGGTAGGCGCGGCCGATCTCCCGGGTGGCTGCCGCGTACTCGCGCTTGTCGGTTATGTACCAGGTCATGTGGGCGATGTCGGCGGGAGTCGCGCCCGCTTCGGCCAGCACGGCGACGACGTTCTCCAGCGCCTGCCGGGTCTGCGCCACGAGGTCGTCCGACTCGAAGCCGCACTCGGCGTTCCAGCCGATCTGTCCAGCGACGAAGACCAGCGTGCCCTCGGCGGCGACGCCGTTGCTGTAGCCGCGCGGTTGCGCCCAGCCCGGCGGTTGTAGAATCCGCACGCCGCCCTCACAATCGTTTCCAGCAACGACTGACCGGCATCATAGCAGCGAGGAGTCGAGATGGGGACCGAACCGCTCAGCGGCCAGCACGCGATCGTCACCGGCGGTGGGCGCGGCATCGGAGCAGCCATAGCCGGAGAGTTCGCCCGTCTCGGCGCTGACATCACCATCATGGGCCGTTCGCTGGACACATTGTCGGCCCGCCGCGCCGCGCTGATTGAAGAATATGGCCGATCCGTCGACGCGATCGCGCTGGACGTTACAGACCCGGAGAGCGTCAGTGCGGCGTTCGCGGCAGCGCGACCGGCGACGATCCTCGTGAACAATGCAGGCGCCGCCTTCAGCGCGCCATTTCTCGCCACGCCACCCGAGCGCTGGCAGCAGATGCTGGAGGTGAATCTGCTCGGCGCCGTGCGGTGCGCCGCTGCCGCGCTCCCCTCGATGCTGGAGGCGAACTATGGCCGTGTCGTGAATGTCGCCAGCACGGCGGGGCTGAAGGGCTACGCCTACGTCAGCGCCTACGTTGCAGCAAAGCACGGCATGGTCGGGCTCACCCGCGCATTAGCGCTGGAGACGGCCCGCACAGGTGTCACCGTCAACGCCGTCTGCCCCGGCTTTACCGACACCGATCTGCTGGCAGAGTCGGTGTCGAACATCGTCACGGCGACGGGCCGCAGCGAAGAGGAAGCCCGCGCGGTGCTCACCCGCTCCAACCCTCAGGGGCGGCTCATCACGCCCGATGAGGTCGCCAGCGCCGTCGGCTGGCTATGCCTGCCGGAATCCGCGTCGGTAACGGGGCAGTGCATTGTCGTCGCGGGCGGCGAG
Organism: Thermomicrobiales bacterium; assembly: GCA_035513175.1. GTDB lineage: Bacteria > Chloroflexota > Chloroflexia > Thermomicrobiales > CFX8 > DATKCN01. The sequence goes on along the minus strand of DATKCN010000295.1, from coordinate 5,423 downwards.
ATGATGTAACTCTCGCCCTGAAGATGCGCCTGTTCGTGCTATAAGATGGGCAGGACGCGCGACAAGGTGAGGGGGCTTTTCGATGACAACCGGGGCCACGGCATCCGCTCACGTCGACACCTTCGCCCGCGACAACCTGCCGCCGGTCGAGGACTGGCCCGCGTTCGAGCACCTTGACGAGCTTGGATACTCGGAACGCCTGAATTGCGCCGTCGAGCTGCTGGACCGGATGGTCGAAAGGGGCCACGGCGACCGCGCGGCGCTGCATTTCGACGGAGAGAGCCTCACCTACCGCGACGTGCTGGACTGGTCGAACCGTGTCGCGCATGCGCTGGTCGACGATCTGGGCGTCGTGCCGGGCAACCGCGTGCTGCTGCGCGGCGCGAACAACCCGTGGATGGTCGTTTGCTGGTTTGCGGTGCTGAAGGCCGGCGCCATTGCTGTCACGACGATGCCGATGCTGCGCTCGCGCGAACTGCGCTACATCATCGAGAAGGCGCACGTGTCGGTAGCGCTGTGTGACGGACGGATCGATTCCGACCTGCGCACGGCGGCTGAGTGTCTCCAGGTTCAGGTGCGCGTGGCCTGCTTCAACAGCGATGACGACGACTCGCTGGAGGCACTGAGCGCCGGGAAACCGATGACGTTCGCCAACGTTCAGACAGCCAGCGACGACGTCGCTCTGATAGCGTTCACCTCGGGCACGACCGGGCAGGGCAAGGGCTGCGTCAGCTTTCACCGCGACGTGCTCGCCATCTGCGACACGTTTTCGAAGCACATCCTTCAGCCCGCGCCGGACGACATCTTCTGCGGCACTCCGCCGCTGGCGTTTACCTATGCGCTGGGCGGTCTGCTGCTCTTTCCGTTCCGCGTGGGCGCCTCATCGATCCTGATCGAGCAGCCGTCGCCAGCCGCGCTGTTGCATGCGGTCAGCGGGGGTCGGGCGTCGGTGATGTTCACCGCGCCGAAGATGTACCGCGATCTGACCGGGATGGTGGATGGCGTCGACATCACGTCGCTGCGGAAGTGCGTGTCGGCCGGTGAGCCGCTGCCCGCCTCGACGTGGCACGGCTGGCGCGACGCGACAGGCATCCGCGTCATCGACGGCATCGGCGCGACGGAGATGTTGCACATCTTCATCTCTGCCTCCGGTGACGACCTCCGGCCCGGCTCCACCGGGCGTCCGGTCCCCGGATACGCCGCCCACGTCATCGACTCCGACGGCAACCCCGCGCCCCCTGGAACGCTGGGCCGACTGGCCGTGCGGGGTCCGACCGGCTGCCGCTATCTGGCCGACCCCGAGAGGCAGAAGATCTACGTCCAGGACGGCTGGAACGTCACCGGCGACGCCTACGTCTTGGACGAGGAAGGCTACTTCTGGTTCCAGGCCCGCACCGACGACATGATCCTCTCCTCCGGCTACAACATCTCCGGGCTGGAGGTAGAGAACGTGCTGCTCGAGCACGCCGCGGTCGCCGAGTGTGCGGTCGTCGGGCTTCCGGATGACGTGCGGGGAAACATTGTCACCGCATTCGTCGTCTTGCGTGACGGGCATGAGCCCGGGCCGGTGATGACTCACGAGCTACAGGACTTCGTCAAGGCAGAAGTTGCGCCGTACAAGTACCCGCGCCGCATTGAGTTCGTCGACGCATTGCCTCGCACGGAGACTGGCAAGCTACAGCGCTTCAAGCTGCGGGAGGCGAAGTGAACGGCGCGAGGTCGGGACGCGGGACGAACGATATCCTAATCCGCGTAGGAGAGGTCCGATGCGGCCCCCCCCGGTCGGACACATGGTTACTCGGGTTATCCTCCGACCGCCGCTACCGATCCTTGCGATCTGACGCGCTGGTGGAAGCAGCGCGATCTGACGCGATGGCGGATGCGACAGACCTGCTATCCAACCCGAGGAGGGCACAGTGGGCCTCCCCTGCGCGGGTGGAACCGAGCGCCCCGATGTCTCTCGCGTCCCGCTTCCCGCGTCCCGCGTCCCGACCCAGTGACTCGGATCCCGGATCATGCGAATAGGTGTCGGGCTTCCGTCCACCATCAAGCAGGTCAGCGGCTCTACAGTGCTCGACTGGGCGCGGTTCGCGGACGATGGGCCGCTCGGTAGCGTCGGTGTGCTGGATCAGCTGCGCTACGACAGTCTCGATCCGCTCGCGACACTGGCAGCAGCCGCGGCGGTCACGACGCGCTTGCGGCTGGCGACGACAGTCGTGATCGGGCCGCTGCGCAACACCCCGTTGCTGGCCAAGGAAGCGGCCAGCATCGACCAGCTATCGGGCGGGCGACTGACGCTCGGGCTGGCGCTCGGCGCGCGTCGCGATGATTACGAGACGGCCGGCGTCGACTACGCGCATCGCGGGCAGCGGCTGACGGAACAGCTCGTCGCGCTGCGGGACATCTGGGAGGACCACGCGATTGGCCCGCGCCCGATCCAGCCGCGAGGACCCGAGCTGATCGTCGGTGGCTCCGATGACAGCGCCTTCGCGCGCGTCGCCCGCTACGCCGATGGCTACATGCACGGCGGCGGGCCTCCCCGCGCGTTCGCCAGCGCCGTCAGTAAGGCGCGCGCCGCCTGGGTTGACGCTGGACGACCCGGCGAACCGCAACTGTGGGGCATGGCCTACTTCGCGCTCGGCGAGCGGCAGGCAGCCGAAGGCCGCGATTACCTGCTCGACTACTACGCCTTCACCGGCCCATTCGCGGAGCGCATCGCCGGCGCGCTGCTCACGACGCCGCAGTCGATCGTCCAGTTTGCCCGCGCCTATGCCGAGGCCGGCTGCCACCACCTCGTCCTCTTTCCGACCAGCGCCGACATCGACCAGCTCCACCGCCTTACCGAAACCATCGCCACAAAGCCCCCCGTCCCTCCCAGGGAAGGGGGGCAAGGGGGGTCAGGTCGTGCGCGTTGAGGTCCTCGGGGGTGGACCGGCAGGGCTGTATGCCGCGCTGCTGCTGAAGCAGATCCATCCCGAGTGGAGCCTGACCGTCCACGAGCGCAACCCTCGGGACGCGACCTACGGCTGGGGCGTTGTCTTCTCCGACCGCACCCTTACCGGCCTGCGCGAGGCGGATTTTCGCACGTACGACGAGATCACCGGGAGCTTCGTCCTGTGGGAAGCCATCAACGCCGACATCCACGGCACGCTGCTACGTTGCGAGGGGCACGCCTTCGCCGGGATCGGTCGTCGCCACTTGCTCAATATCCTGCAGGACCGCTGTGAGGAGCTCGGGGTCGCGCTGCGCTTTGAGATCGAGGTCGATCCAGCGGGCGTGACGGACGCGGACCTGCTGATCGCCGCCGACGGGGTGAACAGCCGCACCCGCTCTCTGTACGAACCTGCTTTCGGGCCCAGCGTCACGATGGGCCGCGCCCGGTACATCTGGTTCGGCGTCGACAAGACGTACGACTCGTTTACCTTCATCTTCAAGGAGAACGAGCACGGCCTGCACCAGGTACACGCCTACCCGTTCAACGGCACTACCAGCACCTTCATCGTCGAGTGCGACGAAGCTGTCTGGCTGAGCGCCGGTCTGGATCAGGCGGACGAGGCGGCCAGCCTGGCTTACTGTGAAGCCCTGTTCGCAGAGCACCTGGCAGGTAGCCGGCTGATGTCCAATCGCTCCGCCTGGCTCAGCTTCCCGACGTTGACGACGCGCCGCTGGTCCCACGACAGCGTCGTCATCCTTGGGGACGCCGCCCACACGGCGCACTTCTCGATCGGCTCCGGCACCAAGCTGGCGCTGGAGGACGCCATCGCCCTCGCGCAGGCGTTCGAGCAGACGATTGAGACCGGCCCTGCGCTGCGCCGCTTCGAGCTGTCCCGTCGCCCCCGCGTGGAAGCCACCCAGCGCGCCGCTGAGGAAAGCCGTCGTTACTTCGAAGAGCTGCGTCGCTACCGGCACTTCGAGCCGCGCCAGTTCATGTTCCACCTGCTGACACGCAGCGGACGCATCACCTACGACAATCTCCGCCAGCGCGATCCCCGCTTCGTCGACGAGACCGACCTCTGGTTCCGCTCTGCGCACGACCCTCGTTCGAGGTCATCCGTCGTCGCGCCACCTCCACTGCACACGCCGTTGGTGCTGGGTGGCGCCGTCATCCCGAATCGCGCGGTGATGGCTCCCGAGCCGAGCCTAACGGCCGTGGACGGCCTCGCGTCACGGGAGACGCTGGATGAGCTGCGACAGATCGCAAGCGGAAGCGCTGGAATCGTCATGCTCGACCACGTCGCAGTTGCCCCGGATGGACGCGTCAGCCCCGTCGATATCGGTCTGTACGACCGGCGGCACGCTGAGGTTCTCTCGTCCCTCGTAACGGATATCGATGATGACTCCGGCGCTCGTCTGCTGCTCAGCCTCGCCCACGCGGGCCGCCGTGGTTCGACGCGACCCCGTTCTGATGGTGTCGACCGATCGTTGCGCACGGGCGGCTGGCCGCTGATCTCCGCCTCCGCATTGCCATACGCTCCGGGCGGCCCCGTCCCACGGGCCATGACGGATGTGGACATGGACCGCGTCCGAGAGCAGTTCGCCGGCGCCGCGAGGCTCGCGCTGGAAGCCGGAGTCGGCGTCCTGCAGATAGACATGTCACGTGGCTACCTGCTGGCGAGCTTCATCTCGCCGCTCACAAACCGCCGCGATGATGTGCACAACGGCTCGTTGGAGAACCGCCTGCGCTTCCCGTTGTCGGTCCTCGACGCCGTTCGCGCGGTCTGGCCGGACGACAGGCCGCTGGCAGTCGCGCTTACCGCCTCCGATCAGGCGCGGGGCGGCGCCCGCCTGTCTGACGCCGTGGCCGTTGTCGGCGCGCTGCGAGACCACGGTTGTGACCTCATCACCGTCCATTCCGGCCAGACGGTCTACGCCGATCGCCCCAACTACGACTTCGACACCGCGGCCCACCACTCCGACATTATCCGCAACGAGGCGCGCATCCCGACGCTCACGACCGCGTTCATCACGACGACGAATCCGGCGAATACCTTGCTCGCCGGTGGCCGCTGTGACCTGTGCCTGCTGCGTGGCCCTCATCCCCCAGCGCCCTCTCCCCGTGCTGGGAGAAGGGAAGACAGGGCGTAGCAATGAGTGGTCTGGGGCGCGAGCATATGAGGGGAGCGAGCCGGGAATTGACGGAGGCCGCTCGAGGACTACGGCAACGCATGACACCCGCCGAACAGTTGCTGTGGAACGTGCTCCGTGATCGAGAGTTGGACGACCTGAAGTTCAGGCGGCAACTACCTCTTGGTGGGCACATCTTCGACTTCTATTTCTCCGAGTATCGCCTGCTCATTGAGCTTGACGGCGCGATTCACGGCGATCCTGAACAAGCGGTCTACGACCAGCATCGCTCCGATCAACTGCCAGTCTACGGATACACTGTCCTCCGTTTCCAGAACGAGCAAGTCTTCACCAACATC
>DATKCN010000294.1:0-62387 GCA_035513175.1 Thermomicrobiales bacterium | reverse complement strand
TCCTTTATGCCCCCAACAGGAAGCACTTGCCCACGCAATGTGACCTCACCAGTCATGGCGACATCCTCGTTGGCAGGAATGCCGGTCAAGAGCGACACCAGGGCAGTCGTCAGTGCGACGCCTGCGGAAGGGCCGTCCTTTGGAGTGGCCCCCGCCGGAACGTGTACGTGAACGTCGGTTTCGCTGAACATGCCGTCGTCGATACCGAGGTCAGACGCTCGGGCCCGCACGAACGACATCGCTGCCTGGGCTGACTCCTTCATCACGTCGCCAAGCTGGCCCGTGATTGTCAACGAACCGCGTCCGGGCATCTTCGACGTTTCGATGAACATGATGTCCCCGCCAACTGCCGTGACACCGACACCGATCGCGACGCCAGGAAGGGACGTGCGCGTCGCGAGCTCTTCGTAGAAGAACTTCGGACGCCCGAGGAACTCACGTACGTGCTCGACGGTGATCCGCTCGGGAACCTCGCCGCCGGACGCGAAGCGCGTCGCGAGCTTGCGGCAGACAGTTCCGATTTCACGCTCCAGATTCCTGACGCCGCTCTCCCGAGTATGCATCTGGATTATCCTCAGTATCGCGTCATCGTCCCAATTAGGACCGTCGACTGGAAGCGCGTGCGCTATCGCCTGGCGGGGCACGAGATAGCGCTTGGCGATGTGAAGCTTCTCGTCGTCCGTATACCCCGAGAGATGGATAATCTCCATCCGATCGCGCAACGGCGACGGGATGGGATCGAGCAGATTGGCGGTCGTGACGAACATCACCTTGCTCAGATCGAAGGGGACATCGAGATAGTGATCTCGGAACGTATCGTTCTGTTCGAGGTCGAGAACCTCCAGCAACGCGGACGACGGATCGCCGCGCCAGTCAGAGCCAAGCTTGTCGACCTCGTCGAGCACGAACACGGGGTCGTTAGCCCCGGCGCGTCGGATCGCCTGAATGATGCGCCCAGGCATCGCGCCGATGTATGTGCGACGGTGCCCGCGAATTTCGGCCTCGTCCCGCACGCCGCCCAGGGACATGCGCGTGAATTTCCGGCCGAGCGCTTCGGCGATTGCTTGAGCCAGCGAGGTCTTTCCCACCCCGGGAGGTCCGACGAAGCACAGTATCGGCTCCCCACGGCGTTGCTCTGCGCCGTCCTCAGCGTCGCGCTCCTGGCGCAGCCGGCGAACCGCGAGGTACTCAAGGATGCGATCCTTCACCTGCTCCATGTCGTAGTGGTCGCGATCGAGGATCTCCTTGGCAGTCTTCACGTCGATTTCCGTTTCGGTGGACACCTGCCACGGAAGTGACGCGAGCCAATCGAGGTACGTCTTGATAACCCCGTACTCTGCGGCGGCAGGAGGGAGCTTCGACAGCCGATCCAGCTCGCGGTTCGCCTCCTTGAGGGCCTCCTCGGGCAGTGCGGCTGCCTCGATCTTTTCGCGCAACTCGCTCACTTCGGCCACTTGACCGTCGGCCTCGCCGAGCTCGCGCTGGATCGCCTTCAATTGCTCGCGCAGATAATACTCGCGCTGAGTCTTGCCAAGCTCCTCCTGTACATCACCCTGAAGCTTTTTCCCCAACTCAAGAAGGTCGAGCTCCTTAGTCATGAATCGCGCGACGAATTGCAGCTTTTCCTGCACGGAGTTGAGCTCCAGCATCTCCTGGCGCTGGTTCGGCTCCATCCGCAGATTCGTGGCAACCAGATACACGAGCTGTAGCGGCTCATCCACATTGAGGGCGGCGGTGATCAGCTCATCCGGCAAATTCGACACGAGGCTGACGAGTCGCTGAAACAACTCAACGGTAGAACGCATCAACGCCCTGGACTCGATGCTGTCGTCGCTGATCTCCGGCAGGTCGTTGACGATCGCCGTGAGGTACGGTTCCTCAGACACCCACTCGTTGATTCGCACGCGGCGAACGCCCTGGACAGCGAGCCTGACGCTACCGTCTGGCACGCGCATCATCTGGTGAATCGTTGCCAGCGTGCCGATCTCACGCGTCTCACCCGGTCCAGCTGCATCCTGCTCGGCGTCGTTCTGCAGCACGAGCACAACGGTGCGATCGCCAGCGGCGACTGAATCGATCAGGCGCAGCGAGCGCGGATGTGCGGCTGCAAGTGGCACTATCGTCATTGGGAACACAACGGTTCCACGTAGCGGCAGCACCGGAACCACCGCGGATGCGGAATTCACGGTCACATCTTCTTCAACTTGCTCGGCGTCTGGGACGAGCTCGTCCGAGGCGCTGGTTGTTATATCTTCATTCACGATAGCCTCCTTGCTATCCATCGACGCGGCGGGTCGAACCGTCTGCGGCGCGATGTCTTTGTTGCTGAGAACGTCAGTGTCCGGGGCCCGACACGTTCACTTGCGTCGCGACGCCGCGCGGCAACTCGATGCGCAAGAGTCCGTTGTCATAGGTTGCTGCCACCGCGTCATGCTCGACGGTAAATGGAAGGTAGATGTCCGCCGCGAACGTCCCGTACCTGATGCCCATCTCATGCACGATCCGTCGATCGTCACACGACACTGGCAATCGCTCTCCCCGAATGGTCAGCACCGAGTCATCAACGATCACCTCGAACTCGGCTTCGGTGAGGCCAGCAATTTCAGAGAGCACGACCAGCGACGATTCAGTCTCGTAGACCTCAATCGGAGGACGCCATGCCGGGCGCGACGCGCTGGAGATCCGCACACGGATCGGCTGTCCGCCCGACACCATCTCGTGGAAGAGATCTTCCATCTCGTGCTGAATGCGCTCTATGCTTCGATCGCTTCGCTTTTGAATCACCAGCATCTGCACTACCCTTCATAACCGCGTTGGGCGCGAGCAACGTCTCTCCACCGCAATCGACGTGCAATCAACGTGCTGGCAGAACAAGAATAGTATAGCAAGCATATAGAAGTCTGACAACCCGCGACTCAAGGAGTCGATGCGAAATGATTCAATTCAGGACGCATACAGAATTACGATCGTCACCACTCCCCAGAGAATAATACAAGTCAGAAGGGGCAAGTCGCTCAACAGCATCTGCTCGGGCGAGCCGCCCTCGTCACGGCGGTGAACGAGGAACAGGTAGCGGAACATCGCGTACAGCACGAAGGGAATCGTGACCATCATCGCGTGGGAATCCGGCAGGCTGGGGGAGGTAAACGTGTAGAGCGCATATGCCATCACCGTCGCGGCTGCAGCAATCAAGATGAACTGGTCGAGCAAGTTCGACGAATAGTCGTTCAGATTTCGACGGTGGGCTCCCGCGCTTTCCTCTAACAGTTGAAGCTCATGGCGACGTTTGGCGAATCCGATGAACAGCGACAGGAGAATCGTACAGACGTACAGCCACGGGCTGATCGGCACGGACAATACGACGGCTCCACCGGCAGCTCGCAGAAGGAATCCCGCCGAGATGGTAAAGACATCGACGATAACGAGATCCTTGAGCACGTAGGTATAGACGACCATCAACAGCAGATAGGCGGCAACGATGCCCGCAAACGCGGGTCGCAGCAGTATGGCTCCGACAAGCGCAGTGACGCTGAGCAGTACGGCCATGCTCCAGGCACTCGTCGGAGAGATATGGCCAGCAGCGATGGGGCGCAGCCGCTTTCGGTGGTGCTGACGATCAGACTCGATGTCGTGGATATCGTTGATCAGATAGACGGCGCTGCTTGCAATACAAAAGCATGCGAAAGCTCCGACGACCGTCGCGAGGCGAGACGGATCGAACAGTTGATGGTCGAACACGAGCGCCGCGAAGACAAGCGCATTCTTCGTCCACTGCTTCGGTCGGAGCGCACGCAACGCGCTAGTCACAACCGCGCGACGTGACGGCGATGCCGTAGAGGGAGCTACTCGACCATGCACTGTTTCGACGTTTGGCGTCATAAATCTGTTCCGGAAGTGTCGAAGTCGGGCATCCCGGCCGCTCACCTGATCGCGCTTGTTACGATCCGTTGAAGGAACCCAGGCGGTACTCGTTGCCAGGGTTCCAAATCATCCAGCCATTAGCTCCGAAGTCGTCCGCGGCCCGAATCTGCGCGAGCACCTCGATGTCTCCGTACTCAATGCCCTCGCCATACGAAAAGTCCTGAAGCCATGGTCGCAGTTTCTCGCGGGCTTCCGGCACCATCGCCGCGCCGCTCATGAGACTGGTGTATATCACCTCGTACGGGTGATTGTTTGGAATGTCCAGTCCGATCGCTCCCGGATAGAAGTGTGATGGATAGATCATCGGGCAGACGACATCAACGAACGGCGCAATCGCCGCGAAATTCTGCCCAATGCCGCCATCATCTTCTTCCCACATTGTGATGCCAAAAATGTCGACCGCGAGCAGGGCTCCGGTAGGCGCGAGCGCCTGCTGCATCTCGGCCAGAAAGCCAGTGATCGCGTCGAGGCGTGTGCTGTCCGCATATTCGGGACCATAGTCGGCCAATTCGAGCATGCCGTCAGATGGGAACCTGATGTAATCAAGCTGAATCTCGTCGAATCCCAGGTTCGCGGCCTCGACGGCAAGCGCGATGTTGTAGTGCCAAACTTCGCGCTCGTGCGCGTTCACCCATGCGAGCCCGTTCCAGGTCTTCCAAAGACCGCCAGTGGCGGTATCGTGTATGGCCAGATCGGGACGAGCTTGTGCCAGTAGCGGGTCTTCAAAGACGACAATGCGCGCGATAGTATAAATGCCGCGCTCCTGCATGTCACCGAGCCGCTGTTCGATGTCCAGGATTGGTGAGACTGCGCCGATTTCATGTGCCATCACAACGTTGGTGTCGTAGTAAACCAGTCCGACAGAGTCCTTCAGGTCGAGAACGATCGCGTTCACCTCGGTGCTCTCGACGACCGCGAGCATTTCTTCCCACCGGTAGTCGAGGGCAGCCGTGTTGGCAGTCACGTAGATCGCCTTCACCCTGAACTCTTCCAGTTGGGCATTGAACACGAGCGACTCCGGCAACTCGCCGGAGAGATCGCGATACCCGGCTTTCTTGACGGTTATGACCCCCGATTCCGGAACGGCGCCAAGACGGAACGTGCCGTCAGGCTCAGTTGTGACAATTGCCTCACCAATTGCCACACTCGCGCCCTCCAGAGGGACGCCCGCCTGATCCGTCACGCGTCCTGACAGCACGTCGGGACGGATCTCGAAGTCAAGATCCACGTCCTCGCCGATGAGGCGGGACGCGACCGTGAATCCTTCGTAATGAACTGAGATCGTGGCTCCGGCCGGAATATCGTCGAGTGTGTATCGCCCGTCATCGTCGGTCATCGTCGTAAACGACTCGCCGTTAGGACCTTCAGCTCTCACCTCAATGCCGGATAGCGGCTCAAGGGTGCGTCGATGGGTGACGATTCCGCTCACCGTCGTGGGACGAAGGCTCACTTCAATGCTTTCAGCGTCGTCAGTAACGGCTACCTCGGTGCTCTCGTATGCCTCGCGGCTGACGGCCAGTGTGGTCGCGGTGAGGTCGGTAATAGAGAACTCGCCACTGCCGTTCGTCGTCGCGGTCGCATGTGCGGTCGAAACGATTGCACCGGAAACGGGGCTGCCCGTGTACGCGTCTAGAACGACGCCAGTAAGCGAGTCATCATCCCCAGCTGAGACGGCCAGCGTAACAATCAGCCCGATGAGCGGGAGCGCAAACAGCAGGCTGTACCACCAACTGATGCGGTCCCACCGGCGTTGTCGCCGGCCAAATGGCGTTCGTTCGGGAATCAATCACACCTCCGAGGAGCCGCGGAGCTCGAATTACGTTGTGAACTCATAATCCGATCATCACCCGTTTGGCACGGACTCTGAACGAAGGGCGGGCTCGAATCCCATCCTTCGATCGTACGCACCATGCCGCAAGGGTAGAGCCCGCGCCCACTGTTGGCCGAAGTGTACAACGCAAGGGACAGCGCGACGAAGCGAGCAGCGTTGACCGCCGGAATCGCTGATCCGTATAATCTGGCATTGTGACGATTCTCACGGAGAGCGGTTGACGCTCGCGAAGGAACGGATCTGCTGCTACGGTGGAGATTGCTGACGTCGTCGAGAATCTCCACGATGATCTGGCTCGCGTCGAGGACCGTGTGCGCCTTGCTGCAAAAGTGGAGTTTCCCCAGCTTGGCACAATCCTGCAGGCGATTATCAGTTCCGGCGGCAAACGCCTTCGCCCCCTCCTCCTGTTACTTTCGGCAAAGTCGTGGGATTACGATCTCGAAGCGCTCATCCCGGCCGCGGCCGGTGTCGAGATGCTTCATACCGCGTCGCTGGTACACGATGACACGATCGACCGTTCACAGCTCAGGCGAGGGCAGCCGACGCTGAATTCGATGTTCGACAGCGGGACCGTGATCCTCATGGGCGATTATCTGTTCGCGCAATCAGCCATTCTGGCGGCCGCGACGATGAATCCACGGGTTGTCGCGGTGTTTGCCTCAACGCTCGCCGACATCTGCGACGGTCAGCTCCGAGAAGTCTTTACGGCGCACCGGCTCGATCAATCTCGCGAGGAGTACGAGCGGCGCATTTACGGAAAGACGGCATCGTTGTTCGCGGGATCCGCGGAGATGGGCGCGATCCTGAGTGGCGCCGAAGAGGAACACATTCGGATCCTGCGCGCGTTTGGCGGCGAAGTCGGCATGGCGTTTCAGATCGTTGACGACGTGCTCGACCTGCGTGCGATGTCCGACACAACCGGGAAACCGGCAAACCTCGACTTGCGACAGGGCACGATCACGTTGCCGACGATGCTGTTCCTCTCAGACGACGGGGGAGGCCCAAGGACAGCCGAACTGCACCGAGTCGTGGCAGGAGACGGCGTGACAGATGAAGACTATCTCGCCGTTGCGACGATGATCGCCGAGTCCGGCGCCGTTGATGCCGCGCTTGACGCCGCGCGTGAGTATGCCGATCATGCGCGAGCGCGATTGGCAAGCCTTCCGGACCAGGATGTGGCACGCCAGCTTTCAGCCTTCGCCGACCTTGCGCTCGATCGCACATTCTGACGACCACCGCGCGTCAAGCCGGCCAGGAACATCCTCCACCTGTCCAACGCGTGCCGCATCAGACGGCGATGAGGTTGGTTTCGTACAGACGTGTCGCCAGGCGGAGCCAGGTCTGCTCGCCTTCGTCTGCCAGCTGGCTGACGCTCAGCGCCAACTCGTGAGGTTGCCCCGGCGTCAGCAGTATGGTCGCAAGGCGTCCTTTGTACCTGCGCTCGATCGTCTCGTCGAGATACGAGACCTCGTGCTGATGTTGCGGAGCGAGCCCGCTCAATATCAATAAATCGGCAGTCACCATCCGCGCAAGCGTCTGCCGCGACACGTTCGTGGCAATCGCATATTCATGCTTGACACGATCGGTCAGCGTGTGGTCTCGACCGTCCACGTCTCGCAGCTCGACCTCGACCAGATACGATGTCAGCGCAAAGTCCCGCCACGGAAGGAAGTAATGGCTGAACGGAACATCAGCAGTCTGGAGCGCCTGATGCAGAAACCGCGTGATCCTGCCAGCACGCGTCCCGGCGGTGTTGTAAATGACCCATCCCTGGCCCTGGCGCAAGCGAAAGTCTAGCGTCGAGAAATAGTGGTTCAAGCGCTGCAACAGGTCCACATCCTGTAGAGGAACCTGATCGATCAGTTGAGCTCCGGCTAACACGTCGCACACATCCGTTCCAGGCAGGATAGAAAACAGTCCGGTGTCATTGTGTACGTTCACCCATTCGTCGTCAAGGCGTCAAAGTCACGAACGATCGACCAACATTCGAAGCACGGTGTCGAACCCGTGTTGATCGACCTCGCGCGCGACGTTCGCGGAAGCAGTCGGGCCAACCGATGTTGTGACGCGGGTCTTCCCGCGTTGTACGTGTCCGGTGTCGATCCCAACGTCGCCGGTGAAATATGTGCAGATCTGCGGTCGCTCGGCCACTGCGACCGCGAGCGGATCATGCAAATGGATTGCCGCGCGTCCCAACTCAGTCAACGCTTGGCGCGTGACTTCCCTGACCAGTGTCAATCCACCCTCGTCGGGGCCCGCCAGCCGAGCCCACTGTCCGGACGAGATCGACGTCTGATGACTCACGTCGAGCCCGACCCACGTCGCGCGCACGCCTGAGCGAGCCACGGCTGCCGCTGCCTCAGGATCGACGAAGATGTTGAATTCTGCATCGGACGTGACGTTTCCAGGGCCAAAGAACGCGCCTCCCATGATGACGAGCCGGTGAACCCAGTCGGCGATACGAGGTTCGAGATTCAGCGCGATCGCGAGGTTGGTCAGCGGGCCAACAAAAACGAAGGTGATGTCGCCCCTGTGCTCGCGGGCAAGCCGAACGATAGCTTCCGGCGCAGTCTGCTCCTGAACGCCGGTTTGCGCGGATGGTAGCGTCCAGCCACCCAGCCCGTCATGACCGTGGTGCTCACGAGCCGTGTGCAGCGCGCGCACGAGCGGCTCGCTGGCTCCGCGGTAGACGGGGATGTCCTGCTTGAGCCATGCGAGCACTTTCAGCGTGTTGTCCGTGGCGAACTCGATCGGTACGTTTCCAGCAACGGTCGTGACCGCTACGAGCGAGTGGTCAACGAGTCGGGTGGCCAGAGCAATGGCGATCGCGTCGTCCACTCCGGTGTCAACGTCGAGCAGCAGCGGCCTGGACAATGAGGTCCTGCTCTCAGGTACTCGCGCCCACGGCTTCGAGCCAGGCGTGCACCGGCGGAGTCTCGGTCATCGCAGCTTCAGTGACGACATCGATGAAGGCAGGCCCGCCGTGATCCAGCGCCGACCGCAAGACACCCTCCAGGTCCACAGGATCAGCCACGTGCCATGACGCGAGCCCGAAACCTCGAGCGATGCCAGCATAGTCGACCGGATTGAAATCGACCGAGAAGTAGCGGCGCTCGTGGTACAGGTGCTGCAGCTCCTTGATCCACCCGAAACAGCCGTTGTTGAAATGTACGAGCACGATCGGTAAATTGAGCCGGGAGATCGTCTCGAGCTCGCCGACGGACATCCCGAACGAGCCGTCACCCAGGAGGCTGACCGTCCGTCCCTGTGGCCGGGCGAAATGAGCGCCGACACATGCGGGCAGGGCGTAGCCCAGACCCCCGTGCGCACGTGGGATGACCGTCCACCTGCCCGGTCGCGGTAGCAGATACTGGGCGCCGATAAACGGAGTCGGTGTGCCGGGGTCAGCAACGAGCACGGCGTTATCCGGCAGGAGTCGTTTCAGCGTGGAAATTACGCGCTGCGGCTTTATCGGCCGAGCGTCGGATCTCATGAACTCTGCCTGTTCGTCGAAATAGCGCTGTTTCGACGCGCCCATCTCCTCGATTCGGAGCGATGTCGCGGAATCATGCGTCATCGTGCCCAGCGCGGAGGTGAGATCCTCGATGGCCGCTCGTGCATCTCCAAAGAGACCGACCTTGGTCTCGTAGTTGTTGCCGATCTGCCAGGCGTCAATGTCGATGTGTACGACGGTCCGTCCGGGCTCCCGCTTCGGCAGCGTCCAGTTGAGAGTCGTCGTCGAGTCCGTGCGTGTCCCCACCAGGACGAGCACATCGCAGTCCGCAACGACCCGGTTGGCATACGGTCTCGCACCGTTTCCACCAACGACCCCGAGGCTCAGCGGGTGCGTCTCAGCGATGCTGCCTTTTCCGTTAATCGATGTCCCAACTGGAATCGAGGCGAGCTCAGCGAACCGCGTCAGCGCGTCCCACGCTCGAGAAATGATCACCCCGCCACCGGCGACAATCACCGGCGATCTGGCGGCGCGAATGATGTCGGCCGCGCGGTTAACATGTTCCGGATCAGGACGTACGCGGGATGACGGAGCGCGAACAAAATCGGGCACGCCATAGACGTTAGTAACGTCCACGTCGGCGCCAAGCACGTCCGCGGGCATCGAGATCGATACGGCGCCGCTCCGATCCGATGTCGCGAGCCGAATCGCACGCCGCACGACATCCGGCGCTGTGTCTGCGGTTGTCATGCGTGCGGACCACTTCGTGATCGGCGCGAATAGCGCTTGCTGGTCGAGCTCCGTCAGCACGCCGCGACCATCTTCGCTTATCGGGGTATCCGAAGTCAGGCAGATGAGAGGGACGCACGATCCCTGAGCTTCCGCGACGCCGGGCACGATATAGGTAGCTCCGCCACCGCTGGGTCCTTCGCAGACGCCGATCGTGCCACTGACGCGCGCGTAGGCATCCGCCATGAACGACGCTGAGCGTTCGTCGCGCGTCAGGACGTGTGTGATTCGTCCTTCACTACGATACAACGCGTCATAGAAATCCATGCCGGTGTCGCCGGGGAGACCGAAGACGTGCTCGACCCCGCTGTCGGCAAGGATGGTGACTATCGCTTCGCTTACGTTCACTGATGACGAGTCCTTTCCGACGGTCAACCTGGGGCGCACTATAGCATGCAGCGACTCTCCGGTTCGACCGGCTTCAGCTCACGATGCCAATCACCAGATCGTTGACGTTCGTGCCGGTTGGTCCGGTGATTACCGTCGCGCCTCGCTCGTGCAGATACGAAAACGAATCGTTGTTCTCGAGCGCGTCAATGGCCCGTCTCTCGTCACAGGCTGGAACCGTGGCGCCATGAACGATCGCGCCCGCCGCTCCGCTGGCCCCATCGTCGCCGTCGGTCGCCAGGAATCCAACGGCACAGGAGTCGACGCCCCTCAGCGCAATCGCCGCTGACAGCGCGGCCTCAGTATTACGGCCACCTACACCATCTCCTCGCAGGTTCACGATCATCTCACCCCCGCAGATCAGGCACGTGCCCGTTGAAACGGATGTCAATCCGCGACTGGAGTCGGTCAGGACCCCTGCGATGAGTCGCCCAACTTCGCGCGCTTCCGAGGCGATAGAGCGAGTCAGCACAAACGGCTGGTGTCCCAGTTCTGCCGCCTTCTCGGCCGCCGCGTCGATCGCCACGGAAACGTTCGCGATGACCGCCGAATGCAGATCGAGGTGTCGAACGGAGTCGTGCCTCTGCGGCAGCTCGATCTGTATGCCAAGTCGGTTGAGGATGTCTTCTGGACTTCCTTCGTCTGCCGGTTGCACGGTCGGTCCGCTGGCGATTGCCTGGAGGTTGTCCCCAAGCACGTCGGACACGATCAGATTGTGAACTCGCGTATGAACTAGCTCGGCCAGCAGCCCTCCGGCTTTGAAAGCGCTCAGCCTCGAACGGACCGCGTTGATCTCGAGAATTGACGCGCCGCCACGCAGCAACACGCGGGTGACATCCTGAAGAGTGTCCAGTGTCACGCCATCACGCGGGACCTCGACGAGGGCCGAGCCGCCGCCGGAAATGAGGCACAGGACGACGGATCCTGCCGGAATCGAACGGGCAAACGACAGCACCGCGTCGCCTGCCGCGACGGAATCCTCGCCGGGCACTGGGTGCGCCCCACGAAAGACACGCACGCGGTCAGGCGTGACAGCACGCTCGTCTTTCGTCACCGCGATCCCGGCCGCTAACGCGTCCCCGAGAATGTCCGCGGCGGCCAGCGTCATTCCGAGCGCCGCCTTGCCAAAGGCAATGACATGGACGCCCTGCGGTGGGATCGGGGCGCTTACGCCCACAATCTGAAGCATCCCGTCCTTGCCGATCTTCAAGCTTCTGCGCACCGCCTCCCCCGCATGGACACGCTTCGCGGCTGCTTCGTAGATCTCCCTGATCGCCGACACGCTGTCTGCGATGGTCATCGCCGTTCCTCAAGGATGGTCAGCACATCGCGCAAGTCGCTTGGAAGAGGCGCTTCGAGGTCGATGGGCTGACCACTGGGTAATGTCAGAACCAGGCGCCGTGCGTGGAGAAACTGTCGATCAAGCGGCAACTCCCTCGAACTACCGCCGTACAACGCGTCACCTGCGATCGGGTGCTTCAGGAACGCGCAGTGAACTCGAATCTGATGCGTCCTGCCCGTTTCAATCGTCACGTCCAGCAGGGAGTAGCCCGCGAATCGCTTGAGGGTGGCAAGATGCGTAATCGCCGGTCGCCCGTCACGGACGACCGCCATGCGCTTGCGGTTGTGCGGATCACGCCCGATGGGAGCGTCAACCGTTGCCGTGTCTTCGGGCAGCCCGCCGTGGACGAGCGTTATGTACTGTTTCAGAACGTCCCGCCGCTGCCATTGCCGGAGAAGCGCAAGCCTTGCTCGCTCATTCTTCACCACGACGATCAGGCCGGAGGTGTCCTTGTCGAGGCGATGCACGATGCCGGGCCGTTCTGTTCCAGGGACGATAATGTCCGGGCGGATCCAGCGCAGCACGTTCACCAGCGTGCCATGCTCGTGGCCAGGCGCCGGATGGGTAACGAGCCCGGCTGGCTTGTCGAAGACGATCACATCGTCGTCCTCGAAAACAATGGGGATGGGGACGACGGCCGGAGAAATGTCGATGGGCTCGCCGGGTGGCGGAATACGCACTTCGATGAGGTCCCCCGGAGACACACGGTAACTCGGTCGCGGCGGCGCGCCGTTTACAAGCACGTTGCCCTCCTCGATCAGTCGCTGGACATATGATCGGCTGGTGTCGGGCAAGCGATCGGTGACGAATCGATCGAGACGCTCGCCATTACAGGCCTGGGGAGTCTCAATCTTCAGGACGAAGACATCCGGTTCACTCATACGTCCTCGTGGGCCGGCAGTCGTGGCTCGCTTGCGTGTTCGTCGCCGCGTCGCGTGTCCGTGTCCCTGAACAACAAAGCAAATATCAAAAGGACGACGCCAATGGTAATCGCTGAATCCGCGACGTTGAATGTTGGGAACCTGGGGAAGTCGATAAAGTCGACCACGTAGCCGTGCCGATAACGATCGGTGATGTTTCCTAACGCGCCGCCGAGCTGTAGACCAAGCGCAGATGACATCACCCAGTCACGAGTGGCCGCCCGGAAGTAATACGCGAGCAGGATCACGACGGCGACCACGGCGGCGATCTTCAGGAACTCAGAGCTGCCTTGGAACAGCCCGAATGCTGAGCCCGTGTTGCGAACAAAGACGAGCTCCAGTACACCCGGAATGATTGCCACGCTGCTCCGGCCCGTCCCCGGGCCGATCGTCTCGATGATCACCCACTTCGTGAGCTGGTCCAGAACGAATACGCCGAAGATGGTCGAGCCTCCCAACAGCAGCAGGCGAGAGGGCTTCGCACGTTGAGTCAAGCTGGCGATTGTGTGACACTCCTGGGTGGCGTACCGGGTAACGTCGCCTGGGCGTCGGGCCCCGACCAAGGGTCCGGAGGGAAGGTCGATTGTTGTCGGAGTCTACCACCGGGAACGCGCCGCGTCCTTTCCGCGTTGTTGTCGCTGGCGGCGGCAGTGGCGGGCACGTGACGCCTGCCGTCGCGGTTATCGAAGCGTTACGATGTCGCGTCGAACTGCAGGCCCTGTGGATTGGGGCCAAGGCTGATTACGAGGGTGCGGCGGCCAAGGAACTGGGCATCGAATTCCGCGCCGTCCGGGCGGGGAAGCTACGGCGCTATCCGTCGTTTGCAACGCTCGGCGACAGCTTCCGCATCCCCGCGGGCGTCGTACAGGCGCTGAGGATTCTCCGGACATTTCGACCCGACGCTATCTTCTCCACCGGGGGGTTCGTGAGTGTGCCGACGGTGATCGCCGGAGCGTTGCTGCGGATTCCGTCTCTGACGCACGAACAAACCGCGCACATTGGACTGGCCACGCGCATCAATGCGCGATTCTGCAATGTCGTTGCGCTCTCGTACGAAAGCTCGCGGCACGCTCTTCGAACGACAGCGCGGCGTGTCGTCGTTACGGGTAATCCAGTGCGAAGGTTCGTTACGGAGGGAGATGCAGGGCGGGCGCTCGCGCGGTTTCAGCTCGACGGGGGACTGCCGCTCGTATACGTCACCGGGGGCGCTCAGGGAGCGCGGTCGATCAATGCCGCGATCCTGGGCGTGTTGCCGGACCTGCTGGCTCATGCCGAGGTGATCCATCAGTGCGGCCCGCGGTCGGTTCACGATGACTTCGACCGGCTCCGGAGCGCGGCGAGTGAGCTGCCCCCGCCGCTTCGAGAGCGATACCACGTGCGTGAGCGGGTGGGGCGCGAGCTTGGAGATGTGTACGCAGCCGCCAGCCTGGTCATCGGGAGGGCGGGCGCGGGAACGGTGGCCGAACTCTCGACCGTGGGAGTGCCGTCGATCCTCATCCCGTTGCCCGGCGCGAAAGAGCAGCGTCAGAATGCACTGCATCTCGTCGAGGCGGGCGCGGCATACATGATCGAACAGCGCGATCTGAGTCCGGAGGCGCTTCTCAGCATCGCCCGTCAACTGCTGGAGAATCCTGAAGAGCAGTCACGAATGCGGCATGCGGCATCCATGCGCACGCACCGTGACGCTGCAGCTCGTCTTGTCGATGAGCTGCTTGCGTTGGTTGATGGGCCCGTTTCGTGATGTCAAGCGAGCGCCAGTGAGATCGCTTCGTCGACCGACGACGCCCTGCTCAGCTCGAATCCCCGCGGCGGACGCGCGACGCCACGACCGAGTGTTGCGGGCACAATGGCGCGGTTGAATCCGAGCTTGGATGCTTCATTCAGGCGGCGATCAAGCTGCGAAACCGACCTGAGTTCGCCGGACAGGCCGATCTCTCCGATGACAACCAGCCGATTGTCGACACGCGTCTCGCGAACGCTCGACGCAATCGCGACGGCGATCCCGAGATCGGCGGCTGGTTCGCCGAGCTTCAGTCCACCGACCACGTTCACATAGATATCCTGGTCGCCGAGGCTCAGTCCAACGCGCTTGGTAAGCACGGCGATCAGCATGTGCAGGCGATTCAGCTCAAACCCATTCGCCGTGCGGCGCGCGTTGCCGTAAGCGCTTCTGGTCGTCAGACCCTGGACCTCGACGAGTATCGGCCGTGTGCCCTCGACGGTCACGGTGATCGCCGACCCGGCAGCGTTCCCGGCCCGCTCGCGAAGGAACGCCTCGCTCGGGTTGCGGACCTCACGCATGCCCGACTCGGCCATCTCGAACACGCCGACCTCGTCGGTTGATCCGAACCTGTTCTTGACCCCTCGCAGGATCCGATACTGATGGAATCGATCGCCTTCCAGGTAGAGAACGGCGTCGACCATGTGCTCGAGAACCCGTGGGCCGGCTATCGAACCCTCTTTCGTGACGTGTCCAACGATGAAGATGGCGACGCCGCGGGGCTTGGCGTAGGCCATGAGTCGCGACGTACACTCACGCACCTGACCGACGCTGCCCGCCCCAGACGCGATCTCGTCCGTGAAAACTGTCTGGATCGAATCGACGACGACGATCGACGGGTTGAGCTGTTCGGCAGCCGCGAGTAGTGAATCGATGTTCGTTTCCGACAGGACGAACAGGCCGTCGTGCGGGACGCCGAGACGATCGGCCCGAAGCTTGAGCTGCTGCGCAGATTCTTCTGCGGTGACATACAGCACTGGCGACTCGCCGGAAGCGAGTCCAGCGGCAACCTGTAACAGGAGCGTTGACTTGCCGATGCCGGGATCGCCGCCGACGAGCACGAGCGATCCGGGCACGACTCCTCCGCCGAGCACGCGCGAGAACTCTGTTAACGGCACCGGACGGCGAGAGAGATCGGCGCTACGAACTGACGAGAGTGCTTCAGGCCTTCCGGCGGTCGCCGTCGCCACGCTGCCGCGCGGGTGAGACGCTGAGTCCTTGCGGTCAATCGTTTCGACGAGCGACGACCAGGCTCCGCAATCCGGGCAGCGACCATAGAATGCCGCGCTCTCGAGCCCGCATTGTTGACAAACGTACTTCGTGCGTGCTCTGGCCATCGTTCCTTTGCCTGCCCCGACAGACGACGCGAGGGCGCCGTCGCGCCCTCGCCATGTGCAATTCAGTTCTACGCCTTGGAGCCTGACCCTCAGGACATCGCGACGGCGGTTTCAGCGGAGACAATCTTCAGCAGGTCGTCCTCGACACCGACGACGATAACCGTGCCTGCCGAGTAACGGCCTTCGAGCAGTCCTTCCGCAAGCGGGTCTTCGATCAGATTCTGAATGATTCGCCGCAACGGTCGAGCCCCGTACTGGCGATCGTATCCGCGTTCTCCAAGCAGATCCATGGCCTCGGTCGTAATCTCCAGCGTGATTTCCTGCTCCTTCAATTGCTCGCGGATGCGGCGCAGCTCGAAGTCGACGATCTCACGGATCTGCTCGCTGGTCAGCGAGTGGAACACGATCACGCCGTCAATGCGGTTCAGAAACTCAGGACGGAACGTCTGCTTCAGCTGGCCAAGCACGCGTTCCTTCATCTGGTCGTAATCCTGTTGCGCCTTTGACGTGCCTTCAATGACGGACGCGAAGCCAAATGTCTTGTCGCTCGTGATCTGCTCGGCGCCAACGTTGGATGTCATGATGATGATGGTGTTGCGAAAGTCGACCCTACGGCCCTTAGCGTCGGCGAGGTTGCCGTCTTCAAGTATCTGCAGGAGCATGTTGAACGCTTCCGGATGCGCCTTTTCGATCTCATCAAGCAGGATCACCGAGTAGCTCTTGCGGCGAACGGCCTCGGTCAACTGGCCGCCTTCCTCGTAACCGACATACCCTGGAGGGGCTCCAACCAGGCGCGCTACCGAGTGGCGTTCCATGAATTCGCTCATGTCGATCTTAATTAGCGCGTCCTCGGAACCGAACATGAACTCAGCGAGAGCGCGGGCAAGGAGCGTCTTGCCGACGCCCGTCGGGCCGAGGAAGATGAACGATCCGATGGGACGGCGTGGATCTTTCAAGCCCGCTCGCGCCCGCCGAACCGCCTTGGACATCGTCGAGATTGCCTCGTCCTGGCCGATAATCCGCTCATGCAGCGCGGCTTCCATGTGCAGCAGCCGCTCGGATTCTTCGGCGGCGAGGCGAGTGAGAGGAATGCCGGTCCACATCGACACAACCTGCGCGATGTCCTCCTCGCTCACCTCAGGGACGTCACTTCCCTGTTCTTCCTTCCAGTCCTTCTCCAGCTCGGTGATGCGCATCCGCAGCTTCCGCTCGCGGTCACGTAACTCCGCGGCGAGCTCGAACTCCTGCCCGCCAACCGCCGCATCCAGCTCTCGCTGGAGACTCTCCATGCCGCGCATGGCCTCCTTGAGGCTGGGCGGTGACGCTGAACGGTACATGCGGACGCGCGACGAAGCCTCATCGATCAGGTCGATTGCCTTGTCAGGCATAAAGCGGTCGGTCACGTACCGCGCGGCAAGCTGGGCGGCGGCGGTGAGCGCCTCGTCGGTGATCTTGAGCTTATGGTGCTCCTCGTACCGCTCCCGAATGCCTTGCAGAATGGAAATCGTCTCTTCGACTGTCGGCTCCGGCACCTGAATCGGCTGGAAGCGACGTTCCAGCGCGGCGTCGCGCTCAATGTACTTGCGGTACTCATCGAGGGTCGTCGCGCCGATCGTCTGCACCTCGCCACGCGATAGCGCCGGCTTGAGAATGTTTGCGGCGTCGACCGCGCCTTCGGCCGCTCCAGCGCCGACGAGCGTGTGCAGCTCGTCGATGAACAGGATCGTGCCGGTCTCCTTGACCTCGCCGACGATCTTTTTCAGACGCTCCTCGAACTCGCCACGGTACTTCGTGCCAGCGACGAGCGCGCCAATGTCGAGCGCGACCACGCGTTTGTTCTGCAGTGGCTCCGGCACGTCACCGGCAATGATCTTCTGCGCCAGGCCCTCGACAATCGCGGTCTTGCCGACGCCGGGCTCGCCGATAAGCGCGGGATTGTTCTTCGTACGACGTGTCAGAATCTGCATCACGCGCTCGATCTCGTTGTGCCGACCGATGATGGGATCGAGCTTGTTGCTGCGCGCGGCCTCAGTGAGATCGAAACCCAGCGCATCCATGTACGGTGTCTTCGTCGCCTGCTTCGATTGCTGGTAGCCAGCGTTCTGACTCACGACCTGCATTACCTGCGCGCGCACTTTCTCCAGGTTCACGCCCAGGCTCTCGAGCACACCGGCCGCGATGCCTTCGCCTTCGCGAACGAGCCCAAGAAGTAGATGCTCCGTTCCGATGTAATGGTGATTCAGCCGGCGCGCCTCATCGACCGCCAATTCGATCACCTTCTTCGCGCGCGGCGTCAGGCCGATCTCACCCATGATCATCGTCTCACCGCGGCCGATGATGAACTCCACCGCTGATCGTACCTTCGGCAGCTGAACCCCCATGTTGCTCAGCACACGCGCGGCGACGCCGTCACCCTCGCGAACAAGGCCGAGCAGCAGGTGTTCGGTGCCAATGTAATTGTGGTTAAACCGTTGTGCTTCTTCCTGCGCGAGGGTGAGCACCTTGCGGGCACGTTCCGTAAACTTTTCGAACTTGTCTGCCATCTGGTTTCTCCGACGGTTGCGCGACGCGAGATTCGGGTGCAGCAACTACCCCGGTCCCGCTCAAACCGCTTATGGTGGCTGCCTGCCTAGAGCGTACTGCTGCCCTCGTGGTGAGCGCAAGTACCAGTCCAACGTCGTCCAGTCACGACGCTCTCGCGACCGGCAGACTACTGGACGAATGTGTGAGGCCGGTCGCCTTGTCACATAACTGTATCGCAACACTGTATCGCAACGTGCGAGGGCCGGTGGCCGCCAGCAGCAGAGAACGGATCTCGTCTGTTGTGATCGACACCATAAGTGAGAATCGAACGACCAGGATCGCTGTCCTCAAGACGCGGTTTTCGCGCGTTTCCTGGGCGATGCGGCCTTCGTACTGGCGGCAGCATCAGCTTCATCGGCCTCGCCTTGCGCGGGTTCCTCGACACGTGCCTCCGTCGTCGCCGCGTGGTCACCATCCAAATCCTCTGGGGAGGCTTCAATCACATCACTTGAGATGTCCGCAACCGGCTCGATGCTCTCGGCCGCGGAGCCAGCATCGATCGCATCTTCATCGATAGACGATGCCGACGCGTCGACTTCAGCGTTGGCGTCTGAAATCGGGCTGGTCGCTTTCACAGCCTCCGTGATGGATGGAGACTCAGCCGCTTCGACACCGACTTCCGTAATCGGGGCAGGCTGTTCATCCGCAAGCCCGGTAGCCGCTGGCTCTTCGGCCCGCGCCACTGATTCGGCGTTCGCTGCCGCTTCGTCGCCTTTGGTGGCGGCGGCAGTCGCGTCAGTAGTCTCGGCTTCGACGGTCGTTGCCGGATCGACCATTATCGTGTCTGCCGTCGCGACATCGTCAGTCGTGTCGGCTGCGGCGAACGCTTCAGACATTGCCGTAGCAGCCGGCTCTTGCTCGACGGCGGCTTCGACAACCTCGGGTGTGGCAACGTCGTCGGTGGCGGGTTCGAACGACTCGACGTCGAACGACTCCTCGGCGTCCGGGTCCGGCTCAACTTCCATAGCGAGCAGGTGCGCCTTGAGGGCCACGGCTTCCGCGCCGATCGCCTCCTCGACTTCCTCGTCAGTCGCTTCCAGCGCGCGCCTGAGGCTCAGGCCCATGCGTCGCCGTTGCGGATCGATTCTGATAATCCGCAGCAGAAGCTCCTGACCCTCAGAAACCAGTTGGCGCGGGTGTGAAATCCGCGCGTCAGAAAGCTCGGACACGTGCACGAGACCTTCAATGCCATCCTCGATGCGTGCGAATGCGCCGAAGTTAGCGAGCTGGGTAACGACGCCGGTAACGAGCTGATTGACGTCATAGTTCGCGGCGACGCGACTCCAGGGCTCTGCCTGCGTGCGCTTGATCGACAGCGCGATCTTTTTCTCATCCGCGTTGATTCCGAGCACGAAGACGTCGATCTCCTGTCCGATCGTCAGCACCTCACTCGGGTGGCGTACCCGGCTCCACGACAGCTCGGATAGGTGAACCAATCCGTCAGCCCCACCGACGTCGACAAACGCGCCGAAGTCGCAGATGCTGGAGACGCGCCCGGTGCGGACCTCGCCCTCGCGGAGCTGCTCGATGAGCTTCTCCTTCATCTCGTCACGACGTTCCTGCAACGCCTGACGCTCGGAGAGAATCAACCGATTGCGGTGCCGATTGATCTCAATGATTTTCAACTGCAGCTTCGAGCCGATCAGGCGGGCCATGTCGGCCTGCTTCTGAGCGTCGTCACCGCCGCGGATCTCCGTCACCTGCGACGCGGGCACGAAACCTCGCACGCCGTCGAGATTGACCAGTAACCCGCCCTTGTTGTAGTTGACAACCTCGGCGTCGATCACCTGGCTGGCCTCGAACTGCTCCTGCAGCACTCGCCAGCTCTTCTCCTGGCGGGCACGGTCGATTGACACCACCGCGTGTCCGTCCTGGTTCTCAGGCTGAACCACAAACACGAGCAGCGCGTGACCAACGTCGAGAGCGTCGCGCTCATCGTCGTTGAGTGATGAGAACTCTCTGGCCGGGATGACGCCTTCGGACTTCGATCCAATGTCGACCAGAATCTCATCCCGGTCGACGTGCATGATCGTGCCGTCGATGACATCTCCATATTTCAGCGTGCGGTAATCGTGGGTCGGATCAGCAAGTAGCTGTTCCATGAGAGAGCGGCCGACGCTGTCGGCGCCATCGTCGTCAAAGCCCACGCCCCCCTGCATGCGGCCCGGGGCCCCGTCGAAATCACTACGATCCATGTGCCATCCTCGCGCGTCAGATTTGCCGACTTATGGCAACGCAAAACAAATTACGCTACGTCGGCGAAACGCACCCTATTATAGGGCGCGTAGTTAGTGACGCGCAACACGACTTAATCACGTGGTTGCCACGCGCAGCGCGGCCTCAGCGGCGTCCCCAGCGTTTCCCTGACGTCAGACGACGATCAGTCGTGCATCGATCGTCTCTCCAATCTCGATGATCGCGAGCGTCGGAAATGGCGCCCAGCGCGGCGCTGTCGGCGATCCCGGGTTGACCATCAACAACCCGTCCCGCGTTTCGATTTCCGGCTGGTGACTGTGCCCGTAGACGACGCAGTCGACAACGCCGTGCATGCCTTCCTGCGCCCGTTGCCGCGCCGTCATCCGTTTTGCGTGCGTCGCGGTGTGGCCGTGGATCAGCCCCATGCGGTGAGGACCAATCTGAAAGTAGCGGTCGATAGCCAGGCGCAATTGAAGCTCGATCGGGTCGTTGTTGCCGTACACCGCTCGCACGGGCGCAACGGTCTGGAGGGCATCCAGCACCCACTGTCGGTTGATGTCGCCCGCGTGAAAGATCAGATCGCACCCATCAAGCAGCTTGAGCACGCGGTCGGAGATGCCACGCTCAGCGTTGATCAGATGTGTGTCCGAGACCACCCCGATGCGCAACGGGACATCGAAGCGCTCAAACTCTGGCAAGTATCCCGGCTCGCTCGATGATCTCACGAATCTGCGTTCGCTCGTTCTCGGTCGCGGGCATGAGCGGCGGGCGCGGATCGCTGGTTTCAAGACCGATCATTCCCATCGCCGCCTTCAGACCTGCGATCCCGAACCTCGTCGTCACGGCGGCGTTCGGAGCCAGCAGGTTGAACTGCGCAATCCGCGCCCTCTCATGGTTGCCCGCCTCGAACAGATCGCGAATCTCCGAGCATTCCCGGGGCGCGATATCGGCCAGCGCGAGGATGCCCCCGGCAGCGCCGAGGCACAGCGCCGGATACAGGAAGTTGGCGGAGCCAGCGAGCACCGCGAAGCCGTCTGCCGACGTGGAGACCATCTCCGCGAATTTCACGGCGTTGCCCGCGCTGTCCTTCACCCCGACGATATTCGGATGCCGCGAAAGCTCCGCCACGACCGATGACGCGAGATCGACGCCGGTATACGCGGTCATGACGTAGATGATGATCGGAATCGGAGACGCGTCGGCCACCGTCTGATAGTGCCTGATGAACGCCGCGTTGTCGTACCGTGGTCGGTAGTAATACGGCGTCACGACAAGCGCGTAGTCGACGCCCATGCGCGCCGCTTCGCGCGTCAGGCTGATGGCGCCGCGGGTCGACTCCACGCCTGTTCCGGCCAGCACGAGCTTGCGGCCGTTAACGGCGGTGACGCCCGCGTCAATCAGCCGCAGCTTCTCGTCCCGCTCGAGCGACGCGTATTCACCATTCGATCCCATGACGACGATGCCGTCGAGGGGCGTGCCGCAGTACCACTCGACGTTTCGCTGGTACGCGCCAAGGTCGAGCTCTCCGTCAGCTCCGAACAACGTCGCTATCGGAGCGAGGACTCCGGCGAGGGGCTTCGTAGTCATTATGGTTCTCCTGTTCGTGTCAGGTCGCGTCGCCGTCGCGCGGACTCACGGCGCCGTGCGCCTCGACGAAGTTGATTTCGCTGGAATGAGGATACATCGGCTCGGGAAACATCGGAAGCATGCGGAAAGGGCGCGATGGATACGATCGTTCCGGCTACGATCCAGAGCAGCGCAGCCATGTGCGGGAACTGCGGGTTGAAGAAGTAGTGGTCAACCAGCCCTACAGTCAACGTTGCCGCGAGCGCCGCCGTGAACGTCAGCGCAAGGTCTGTCGTCGCGTCGTGTTCTGACGAGGCGGATGATCGGAGACCGCCCCAGCCAACAACCCCGAGCGCCACCACGAACACCAGTAAGCCGATGAAACCCGCGCGTTCGGCAATGGTCAGATAGACACTGGAGACACCGACCTGCAGGTCGATCGTTGGCGCGTCCCCGAATCCAACGCCGAACCATGGGTGTCGTTGAATGATGTCCCATGCGTTGCGATACTCGGCGAGCCTCAGACGCGTAGCGGGGTCCTGGAGGGTGAAGCCAAGCCACAATCTTGTGACAAATCCCGAGCCGACTCCGGCGGCAAGTCCCAACGCTCCGAGTCCAACGGCGGGCAGCACCAGCAGCGGACGGCGCAGCAGGATGACGAGGCCCACGCCAGCCAAAGCGCCCATCCACGCGCCCCGCGAGTACGTGAGCAGCATGGCGGCGCACGTCAGTATCGAGACGCCGGTCGTGAGCCAGATGGGGACTGATCGATGACGGACGAGGAGTTGTGACACCGCGAGCACAAAGCCGACCATCATCAACCCGCCAAACGAATTCGGGTCGACGCCGGTTCCGACGGCCCTCATTGCAAGCGCCGGATTGTCCTCGATGTAGCGCACAACGCGGTCGCCGGGGTAGCCATATGGAATCAGCCGGGCCAGAGCCCGATGCGTAACGTCCGGACCTCCGGCGTACAGCAGGAGCGCGATCGATCCGGCGCCGCCCGCGCCCGCGAGTAGCATCAGCAGCAAGCGCCGGCCATCGCGCGCACTGCGGACGAGCTGTGTCGTCAAGAAGAACGCCAAGATGCCGAGCACGAACTTCACGTAGTCATGAAGCGTTTGCGGGGTGTAGCCGCGTCCCACGCCAAGCAGCAGCGCGAATGCGGTCACGCCGATCAACAGCAGCACCAGGGCATGCGGGACTCCGACTTGCAGTCGCTCTCGCCGATCGATCAACGTCACCGCACCCACCGATGCGAGCGCGGTGACGAGAGCCAGGGACAGCAGCGTCGGCCTGACGCCAACGTCGATGGGCATGACGGCGAACGGTAACAATGCTAACGCGCCAATGACGAACGCGTACGAGTTCCAGACCGACCGCAACAGCAGCGCAATTGCGAGCGTCGCCGCGAGGGCGAGCAGGGCGAGTTGCGGTCCGCCACGTGTAACGACGACGCCGAGCACTCCGCCAATCACGATCGCTGAGACGACCGCCCCGGACATCCGCGCGAGCGAGGCGCCTGAAGAGGCCGCGACGCGCACCCGTCACGCCCCTCTGAGAGGCGCGCGGTCAATGAGGCCGGCGACCAGCGCAAGCCGTTGGGGGAACGACGACAGGTCGAGCCACTCCTCGGGGGAGTGCGCATGCCGGCCAACCGGTCCAAGACCGTCGAGGGTCGGTACTCCAAGCGCGGCTGTGAAATTCCCGTCCGAACCCCCGCCGGACGTCGTCTCAAGGAAGTCGAGTCCCATCTCGCTTACGAGCGTGCGACCGACATCGATCGCGCGTTCGGTTGCTTTCGTCTTCTCCATCGGCGGCCTGTTCATGCCGCCTGAGATTGTCGCGCTCGTGCCTTCGATGGTCGCGCGGCGCGCGATCTCGTGAATCAGCTCGCGCGCGCGGTCAGCGTTGGCAACAGTCGAGGCGCGCAGGTCGATCGACGCGGAAGCCCGGTCGGGAACAACGTTGCGGCGCGATCCACCGCGGACGACACCTACGTTGACTGTCGTGCCGGACTCGAAGTCGGTTAGCGCGTGCAGAGCGATAGTTTTGTGAGCGAGCTCAAGAATCGCGCTGCGGCCATCTTCGGGCCGCGCTCCAGCGTGTGATGAGACGCCCTCGACGACCAGCTCGTACATGCCGACTCCCTTGCGAGTCGTCTGGATGCTGCCTGCCTCGCGGCCCGGTTCGAGAACGAGGACGAGATCGGCGTCGCGGGCGGCGTCCTCGATCACCGATCGAGAATTCGGCGAACCGATCTCCTCATCGGGATTGCCGACGAAGATCAGCTCCGGATGGTCGGCGCCTCGCAGTTCGCGGATCAGGCGCAGCGCGTAGACGCCGAGCAGCACTCCGCCCTTCATGTCCATGACACCGGGCCCAAATGCGCGTGAACCTTCGACGCGGAATGGCCGTTCGTCAGCCGTTCCGCTGGCATACACAGTGTCGTGGTGGCCGAGCAGAACGACGCGACCCGGACGTTCCCCGGCGAGCCTGGCGACGAACGTGTTTCCAACGTCGTTCGATCGAGGCTCGTGCCATTCGATGGAGCAGTCGCTGTCAGCGAGCATCATGGCGATCAGTCGTCCAACCTCATTTACGCGCTCGACATCGTGCGTCCCGCTATCCATGTTGACGATCCGCGTCAGGTCCCCGACGTACTGGCGTTCACGCTGCCTGGCGCGGCTGACGAGGTCGGCGACGGTCACGACGGAATCACGATCACGTCGCGCTGCGGTGGAGCGAGGAACTCGCAACCGTTCCCGGTGACGACGATGTCCTCCTCCTGGCTGACGTAGCCGTAGCCCGGGACGAGACAGCCGATCTCCAGCGTGTAGACCTCATGTTCTTCGAGCTTGCCGTATGGGCGTTGGCCGTAGCGTTCCCAGCGGGGACTGAGCACGGTCCCGCCGTCGTGACACGCGCGGCCCATCTGGTGACCGAGCGCGTACTGCCACTCCTCAAGGTCTTCTTCGGCGAAGATACGGCGGGCGACGTCATCGACCTCCCAGCCCATGACGCCGGGTCTGATGAACGCCGCGGCGTCCTGAATGCAGCGATCGACGATCGCGAAGTAGCGCTTGACGATCTCAGGAGCTTCCGTCTCCCCAGGCCTGGCAAAGTAGTAGGTGCGTTGCATGTCGGACGTGTATTCGTCTTGCCGAACGCCAAAGTCGATCGTGATCAGCTCACCGGCCTTCGTCACGATGTCGGTCGGTCCGACGTGTCCGCGCGGCGAGTCGGGACCGGCCGTTACGCCCGGACAGTACGTCCAATCCCATGAGGACCCGATCCTGCGCTCCTCCAGTTGATCGTGCATGAAGCGGCTGATTTCACGCTCGCTCAGCCCCGGCCGCAACCACGACCGCGTTGCTTCCCAGATGCGTTCGGTCGCGCGTACTGCCTCGCGGATGAGCGTGATCTCCGTCTGAGACTTTCGCGCGCGCACCTTGGTCGGTATCTCGCCCGCTGACTGGATTCGCTGGCCGTATGGCGATCCTTGTAATTGATCCTGCAGCAGGAGATACATGCCGTGGGTCAGCCCGTCAGCCATGCTGTTGTCGCGTGAGTAATTGAGGGCGATCGCGTTCGGGTCACGTTTCGATAGCTCAGCGTTCAACGGCGCGCTGATGCCCTCGACGTACCCGATCACGTTCTGCCACGCGCCGGTCTGCCGGATGTTTTCCACGTCCCCGGTCCCGACGATGGCCACGTGGTCGCCGTCGCGGGCGATGATGAACGCGGACTCCCAGGTGACGCTCGTGCCGACGACCAGCGGCAGGCTTGGATCGCCGAGGATATCCGTTTCGCGTCCCATCAACATCCAGACGTCGACGCCTTCTTCGTTAAGGATTTCGGTCGCCTGTGCGATTTTCTCGCTGACGATGTTTGCGTCCACTGTGCCCTCCCATGCGCGCGGTCCGCCGGTTCACGCCATTCGTCAGCGCCGCATCTTTACCACCTTGAAGGCTTCCGCCATCTCCAGTCCGTGCTCGAGCCCAACTTCGGCGGCACGCTCACGCATGCGGGCTTCCAGCGTCTCGCCGGTCCCAACCTGGCTGGCATGCGCCTTCAACGCGTGAATCTTGTCGGCAAAGGTCGAGCTGATGTCGATGAATGTGTCGGGAGTCTCTGAGCCGTACATCCAGAGTTCGGCAACCTTGTGCGGTTCCAGCCCTGCGGCCAGATGTTGGGGGAAATACAGTGGATCACGCGCGGTTGGGTATACGGAGTCGACGGCGGTGATCCCGACGGCCCGGTGGTCGGGGTGCAGGGCATACGGACGGAACGGGTCGTGAGTTATGAGAACGTCCGGGCGATGGCGCCGGATTTCGCGCACGATCTTCTCACGGAAGCTCAGATCGGGCGTCAGTTCTCCGTCTCCAAGACGAAGGAACACGGTCTCGGCCACGCCAAGACGCTTGCTGGCTTCCAACTGCTCCTTCTCCCTCGTCACGGCCAGCTCAGGGGAGCTGATGTCGCGGCGAGCAGTTCCCTTATCGCCTGAGGTGCATATCACGAAGACAACGTGTTTACCCTCGCGCGCGAACTTCGCGACCGTGCCCGCGCACGAAAACTCAGCGTCGTCCGGATGAGCGACGACGACCATGACGCGGTTCAGCGCGCTCTCCGCTGGCGCTTCGGCCGCTTGGCCCGAGGTTCCTGTTGACATGAGTCGGCGCTTCCCCCCTCGTGACGTATTTCACCGTGCATTGTCCGCGCGCCACTATTCACGAGTAAGCCTGTCGCGTCAAGACGCGCGCGGGGCACTACGTTCGCTGGGGCTCGCGATTCGCTAGAATGGCGTCCCGAGGGAGGGACGATGAGGTCGGAAACGATGAACCCGCTGCGGATCCTGATGGTCGCGCCGACCTCGTTCTTCGCGGACTACGGCTGTCACGTGCGAATTCTCGAAGAGGCGCGGGCGCTGACAGAGCGGGGCCACATGGTGCGGGTATGCACGTACCACAACGGCTCGGATGTCGCCGGAGTTGAGATTCGCCGCTCAGTAGACATCCCGTGGCTGAAACGCGCCGAGGTCGGGTCATCGCGGCACAAGGCGTACCTCGACGTCGCACTATGTGTCGAAACAGCGCGGCAGGCTCTGGCCTTTCGTCCGGATGTCATCCACGGGCACTTGCATGAGGGGGCATTGATCGGCAGCGTCGTCGCTCGGCTGCTCCGAAAGCCGCTCGTGTTCGACTATCAGGGATCTCTCACCGAGGAGATGCTCGATCACGGATTCATCCGCCAGCGCGGAAAGCGGGAGCGCGTCTTCCGCTTCCTCGAACGCCGCATAGACCGGCTGCCCGACGCGATCGTGCCGAGCGGCATCGCGGCGGAACGACATCTCATTCGGTCCGGCGTCGACGAGGCGAAGGTCAACCTGATCCTCGATGGCGTCAACACCCACCGCTTTGATCCGGCGCGCCTGCGCGGATCGCGCGCAGTCGTGCGAGAGCGGTTGGGCATTCCAGTCCACGCTCCGGTGGTCGTCTATCTCGGCCTGCTTGCCGAGTATCAGGGGACGTCGCTGCTGATCGACGCGGCACGCGAGCTGCTGCGCCGCCGGACAGACGTGTACGTCGTGATCGCAGGCTATCCTGGCGCCGACGCGTACGCGGCGAAGGCGGCGGGCATGCCGGTCAGCGGCCGGGTGCTGTTCCCGGGTCGGGTTCCGTATGAGGACGCGCCCGAGCTGCTCACCGCGGGCGATGTCGCCGTCGCTCCGAAGCAGTCACTGACGGAAAGCAATGGCAAGCTGTTCAACTATATGGCGATGGGTCTTCCGGTAGTCGCGATCGACAACGACACGAATCGAGCGATTCTTGGTGAGCTTGGCCACCTGGTCGCGCCAGACCCTGGGGAGCTTGCGTCGGGCATTGAGCGCGCACTGGCCGACGGTGACTGCGAGCGCTCGGCGCTCCGGCAGCGCATTGTGGAAAATTTCAACTGGGACGACCGCGTCATCGACCTGGAGTGTGTCTACAGTTCCGTCGTCGAGCGAAGGCGCTCGTCCGGCAAGCGGGCACGGTCGACGACGACACGAGCGGCGAAGTCTTGACTCAGGATGCCTGTATGCAAGCCCGAAATCAAAGGACGCCAACTGGCGGTGTTAGGGTTTGGCGTCCTTTGAATTCGATGTCAAATTTGGCTGCCGGACGTGAGACAGCAGGTATTGAGCGGCGCCGTCGCGCGCGACTTCCGATTGCTGCCCGGTGGTCATGTCCCGAACTGACACGACCCCGCGCTCCAGTTCGTCCGGCCCGATAACGATGGCGAACGGGATGCCGCGTTTGCTCGCGAATCGGAGCTGGCGACTCAGATCGCGTCCGTCCTCCAGGAACACCTCCGCGCGAACGCCGGCCGATCGCAACTCTGACGCGACGCTCAGCGACGGGGCGGCGTGCTCACGATCGAACACGGTAATCAGCACATCGGAAACCGACGAGCTCAGGTCAAGCAGGCCGAGTTCCTCGGCGACATCAATGATGCGTTCGAGCCCCAGCGACATGCCGGTCGCCGGTATGTCCTGTCCGGAAAACATGCCGACCAGGCCGTCGTAGCGACCCGCGCCGCCTAACGACCCGATCTTCGGCTCGTCGACGGTCGTCTCGAAAACCGGACCAGTGTAGTACTCCAGCCCGCGAGCCAGCGCGAGGTCGAAGACATAGTGCCGTGGATCGGCGTTCAGCGCGGCCAGGTAGTTGAACAGGCTGTCGAGGTCTGCGAGGGCCTCCGCGGCGAGCGCGTTGCCCTCGAGACGCCGGGCAACCAACGACAGCACCTCGTCCGGTGGTCCGGACGTCGAAACAAGGTCGACGATGCGCGACGCGGTCGCCGCTTCGACGCCCGCGGAGACCAGTTCGCCGGCAACGCCGGACGGCCCGATCTTCGATAGCTTGTCAATTGCCCGGTAGACGTAGCCGGCCCGATCCGCGGATACGCCCGCGTACAGCGCGACCGATTCGAGCAGCTTACGATGGTTGATGTGCACGACAAAGTTGGGCATTCGGATGGCCTGCAGCGCCTCGATAACGATCGAGACGATGTCGGCGTCCGCCAGCATCGAGGTCGTTCCGACGATGTCAGCATCACATTGCCAGAACTCTCGATAGCGTCCCTTCTGCGGGCGGTCAGCGCGCCAGACCGGGCCGATGTGGTAGCGCTTGAACGGAAATGTCAACTCATTGCGGTGCACGGCGATGAAACGCGCGAGCGGCACCGTGAGATCGTAGCGTAGACCGATCTCACGGCCGCCGTGGTCGGCGAAGTGGTAAATCAGCTTCTCATCTTCGCCGTACTTTCCGGCCAACGTCTCGTAGTACTCCAGTGAAGGAGTGTCGATCGGCTCAAAGCCGTGGAGCTCGAACACGTCGCGCAGGGTCGCGATAACGTGCTGGCGGGGAATCATGCGCTCGGGCAGGAAGTCGCGCATGCCCTTCAGAATCTGCGCCTGACGGCGGGGCTGCCGGGTCGACATGGGCTGTAGCGTCGTCATATCATCTCTGTTCACGAGCGGGACAATACCCTTCGCTCGGCCGCGCCGCTGATGCCACCGACACGCGGCATGATACTAAAGGCGATCCGCCCCGCGGAGCGCCTGGCCGCGTGGCGCCATCTACTTCCGCGTCTCAAAGATGATGTGGGCAATCTCGGGCACGATGAGCTTGTTCATCGCGAGCGAGACGGCATTCGACGAGCCGGGGGTAGAAAAGACGAGCCTGCCACGGTAGACGCCGGCAGTCGCGCGCGACAGCATCGCCGCCGGTCCGATCTCCTCAAACGACAACATGCGGAACAGTTCGCCGAAGCCGGGAAGCGTCTGATCGAGCATGGCGCTCAGCGTATCAAAGGTGGTGTCGCGGCGAGCAATCCCGGTTCCGCCGTTGAACAGCACGGCGTCGCAGGTCACGTCGCTCGCGTGCCGATTGAGCACCGAGCGGATCAGCTCAGGCTCATCGCGCACGATCTCGTACGCCACGACCGAATGCCCTGCGGCTAAGAGCGTCGAACGCATGATCGAGCCGCTCGCGTCGGTCTCCGGCGTGCGTGTGTCGCTGACGGTAATGACAGCGCACGCGACCGAATCCGGCGCCGAATCGCGATGCTCCTGCGCTGACTGGCTCATGCTTCTGGCTCCTCGTTCCGCTTGTTCGCGATTCGACACAGGTGTGCGGGTCGGTGCGAGCGCGGAGGTTGCACGACGATCATGGCCGATCCTTCTTGACGGCAGCAGGCTCGGCCCGTGCAATTCGCGCCCGCGAAAGAGAATCGCCGTGCTGAGGCTCGCGCGCGCCCCGTCGCTCATTCCAGCGTCAGATTCTGGTAGTGCCGGTAGCCCCGCACGACACCCGCGCCGTCCATCGTAAGCGCGATGAGGTCGACGCGCCAGACGTGGTCGACATAGTCCTCATGCGCTTGCAGGAACGCGTCGGCCGCCAGCATGATCCTCGCGAGCTTGCGCTCGTCCACCGTGGACTCGGCAATAACCGGCGCGCGGAGTGCGCGGGTCCGCACCTCGACGAACACAAGCGCGTCCCCATCGAGCGCGACGATGTCGATCTCGCCTCCTCGAACGCGCCAGTTCTGCGTGACGATGCGGTACCCGGCATCGATCAGGGACTGCCGGGCGCGTGCTTCGCCCGCGACCCCGATGCTAGCGGTCGTGCGCCGCATGCCACGCCAGCTCCGCGACCGGCCGGAATGAACGCCTGTGGTGTTCGAGCGGCCCATGGGTGAGAAGTGCCGCCCGATGCTGGGCGGTGCCGTACCCTTTGTGCGCGGAGAACCCGTACACGGGAAAGCGCTCGCAGAGTTCGATCATCAGCGAGTCGCGATGCGCCTTTGCGACGATGGAGGCAAGCGCGATCGCGAAGCTGATCGAATCGCCGTGGACGATCGCGTCGTGCGAGCAGCGGAGATTTGGCAGAGCAAAGGCGTCCACCAGCACGTGATCTGGTTCGGGCGACAGCGCCTGCACCGCGTCACACAGCACCTGCCGGTTCGCGAGCCCCAATCCCACCACGTCGATGTCACTAGCCGGAATCGACGCGACGGCGAACTGCATGCCGATGTCCTGAATTGCGCTTACCGCGCGCCGCCGCTGTTGCGGCGACATCTGCTTGGAGTCGCGTATCGGCGTTTCGGCACGGCGCAACGCGCGCGTCAGGCGCGCTCGAAACGCCGGGTCTGCCGGAAGCGCGACGGCTGCGGCGACGATGGGACCCGCCCATGCTCCGCGCCCAACCTCGTCGACGCCGGCCACCAGAAGCTTGCCGCCGGACCACGCGTCCTTCTCCCATCGCAGGCTCGGGGATTGATTCCGTATCGAAGACATGGACGGATTCACCATCCTCAGCCTCGCAGTGGCCGGACGCCGCGGCGCGTCGCGACGGATCGACGCTACTCGTTCGGTCGGTATCATCGCATACGGGAGCGGACGTCGAACCGTAAGGTGATCTATCGAAAACACTCGTGCCGAGATCCACCCGGCCCGACGGGTTACGACGGCGTCTCCTAGGAAATCACCTCGGAGCGCACGTTGAGCCACGCGATCGGGAAGGCTCGCGGAATGTCGACGATGTCGGTTTCGACGATCGTGGCCCCCAGATCGCCGTCGTATGAGGCGCGGCGGATGATGTTGGCCCCAACACCGGTCAGCTCTGACAACTCTTCCGGCTTGTGCCCGTGTGCTCGCAACAAGGATTCGGCAGACTTGTCATGCTGGCGCTTCTGCATCGAGCCCTCCGATCCGGCGTCTTCATTCCGCTACGCCCTGGGCTACGTTCAATGTTAGCCACGCATGGCGATTGCCAGGCCGCGCCCGTCTGCCAGCCGGCGGACACGAAATGGCGCCAGATGGTCCTGTCCCATCGCGCGCTGATTGGTCTGGAAACGGGACGGACGCGCTACATCACCGAGCCCGACGGGCGACGGCGTTCGCGGATGCGCGCAGCCTTGCCGGTCCGGCCGCGCAGGTAGTACAGCTTGGCGCGTCGCACCTTGCCATGACGCAGCACTTCGATGCGCTCGACGCGCGGGGAGTGCAGCAGGAACGTGCGCTCGACTCCGATGCTGTGCGACGCGATGCGGCGAATCGTGAAGTTCTCGTTGATGCCGCCGCCACGACGGCGAATGACGACACCCTCGAACGCCTGCAGGCGCTCCCGGCTGCCCTCAACGACCTTGACGTGGGCGCGCACGGTGTCGCCGGGACCGAAGTCAGGCAGGTCGCTGCGAAGATGCACGCTCTCCAACTCTCGAATCGTGTCAACCATGATTCACTTTCCTCATCCACGACCTCAGCCGACGACAAGGAGCGTCGCTGGGCAACATGATCAGATTGTCGTTCACGCGCCGGAGAATCGAGCTACACAGTGAAAGTCCCGCGTTCGGCGGGCATCATGGGAGTATAGCACCCGCCCTAATTTGCGGGCAACGCCGCCGTTAGCGTCCGGTCGCCCACGACATCCATGACCTCGGCGGCTGACTCATAGCGCTGGAACGAGGGCATGATGTAAACACCATGCACTTCATCCCGAGCTTCCAGCAGCAGCTCCTGCGCAATCCGGATCCCTTCCACCCTGCCCTGACTGCCGGCCAGGCGCATGCGCTCGCGGATAGTGTCGGTGGGACGGATGCCGGGGACTTCGTTGTACAGGAATTCGGTGTGGCGGTGGCTATGGAGCGGCAGGATGCCAAGCATTACCGGCACGGACAGTGGCCCATGTCGTTGCTCGTACACGTCGAGGAACGCGCGCCAGGTAATCATCTCGTAGATCGGCTGCGTCATGACGAAGTGCGCGCCGGCGCTCACCTTGCGGTGCATGCGGTCCGCTTCTTCCGCGAGGTCCGCGCGGGTCGGGTCGGCGGCGACGGCGATTGTGAAGCTCGCCTGCATCCCGATTGGAGCCCCGGCCGCGTCGTTGCCAGCGTTCATTGAGCTTAGCACCGCAGCCAGACCGGTCGAGTCGATGTCGTAGACGGCGGTGGCGTTCGGGTAGTCGCCGAGGCTGGGGGGATCGCCGGTGAGGGCGAGAATGTTGCGCACGCCCAACGCGTGCGCCCCCAGCAGGTCGGATTGCAGGCCCATCAGGTTGCGGTCGCGCGTTGTGAAATGCAGGATGGTCTCGACCCCGACCTCGGTCTGCACCAGGAAGCACAAAGCCAGCGCGCCCATGCGTACGCGGGCCATCGGCGAGTCTGCGACGTTGACGGCGTCGACGCCCGCCTCCTTGAGCATCCGCGCGCCGGCAACGATTTTGGACGGGTTCAAGCCGCGCGGAGGGTCGAGCTCAACTGCCACGATGAACTGTCTGCCCAGCTTGCGGGAGAGTTGCGTCGGCTCTTCCGCGGGGATGAGCTCGATCGAGCGGGAGCGCTGAGAGACCAGAGCCGGGCGCGAACGAGTGCTTCGATGACTGTCGATGGCGGCTCGCATCGCGGCGATGTGATCCGGCGTCG
Organism: Thermomicrobiales bacterium; assembly: GCA_035513175.1. GTDB lineage: Bacteria > Chloroflexota > Chloroflexia > Thermomicrobiales > CFX8 > DATKCN01. The sequence goes on along the minus strand of DATKCN010000294.1, from coordinate 28,812 downwards.
TGCCACAGCAGCCCCCGACGACGCGCACGCCGAGGTCGAGCGCCTCCCGGACATAGGTCCCGAAATAGTCGGTCGATGAAGGATAGATGACGCGGTCGCCGACCTGCATGGGCCATCCCGCATTCGGTTGGCCCGCCAGGAACGCGCTTGATGGAGCGGCGTCGCGCATCTTCGACAGCACATCCAGCACCCCACGCGGTCCAACGCTGCAATTCACGCCTACGACGTCGACTTCAAGGCCAAGCAGTGCGTTCACGACCTCCTGGGGCGAGTGGCCCATCGTCGATCGCCCGTCATCCGCGAATGTCATGGACGCCATGATCGGCAAGTCACACACCTCGCGCGCGGCGCCGATGGCCTCCGTCATCTCGGCCAGCGAGCCAATCGTCTCGATGATGAGCAGATCAACTCCGCCTTCAAGCAGGGCTCCGATCTGGTCCCGGAAGGCTGCGCGCACAGCACTTGGCTCCATGAGACCGAACGGCGCCTGAGCCATGCCGGTCGGGCCGACCGACCCGGCGACGAGGACGAGCGAGCCGGACAGCTCGCGAGCCTCGCGAGCCAGCTTCGCGCCGAGAAAGTTGATGTCGCGCACGCGGTGCTCGAGGCGGTGCTCGGCGAGCTTGAAGCGATTGGCTCCGAAGGTGTTCGTTTCGATTATGTCGGCGCCGGCCGCGATGTACTCGCGATGGATCTCGACGATCGTTTCGCGTGAGGATAGGTTCAACTCATCGAAGCAGGCGTCGATGGGCGTTCCCCGGGCATGTATCAGCGTTCCCATGGCGCCATCACACAACACCGGGCCGTCCCCCAGGCGCGCGAGTAATGGATGAGCCATTGGGGTATCCTTCCCGGGACAGATCCAAGACGCAGCATGGCGTAAGCGCGATTGTAACATCCGAGATCGCGTCTTTTGGTCGCTCGCGAATCCGGGCCGGCCTGCTGGCGCCGGCACAACCAGACGCCCGCTCACACGTTGTACAGAGCGGAGGGCGGCGTTGGAAAGGCCCCTGATGGCATCCGAAGAGGATGTGTGGGTAAGTCGAGCAAAGGCTGGAGACCAGGCTGCCTTTGAGCAGATCGTCTTTCGCTACGAACGACAGATCTACAGCTTCGTATACCGCATGATGGGCGATCCCGACGACGCGAGTGATTTGACACAGGATTGCTTCGTGCGCGCGTATCGTGGGCTGGGATCGACCAACGCCGATCTGAACGTGTCGGCCTGGTTGCACCGCATCGCGTCCAACGCCTGCCTGGACATCCTCAGACGGCGCAAGCGCATCCGCTGGCTCCCGTGGGACAACATGAAGCACGAGCACCTGCTGGGAGGCGGAGAGCTGGACGATCCCGAACGCCGGACGTTCGCGCGCGAGACATCGTCCGCCGTGCAGGAAACGCTCATGCGCATGTCGCCTCGCAACCGCGCCGCGCTGATCATGCGGGAATACGAGGGCCTGTCGTGTGAGGAGATCGGCGACGCTTTGGGACTGTCCCGGTCCGCCGTCAAATCCGTGCTGTTTCGTGGACGTGAAGAGTTCCGGCGGTTGTACACGGGCGACGAAGGCGTGGCGTCATGAACGCCCAACGTTGCGCCGACTCCCGCGAGCTGATCTCGGCGCTCGTCGATGGAGAAATCTCGCCACGCGAGCGGATCGAGCTGCGCGCCCATCTCGCTGCGTGCCGAGAATGCGCGGGCGTGCTGGAGTCATACCGATCAATCGGTGAACGTATCCGTTCGCTGCCTCCGGTTCATGCGCCTGAGCACCTGACCGACACGATCTTCGCGCAGACCATTGACGGGGAGCCGGGACGGCTGTTCCTGATCACCAGCAGGGTCGGATACTCGATGGCCGCGGTGGCGGCGGTTGCGTTGATCTTCATCGTGTCCGGCTATCTCATCATGGGCGGATACCAGCGTGCAATCCAGCCCGCCGTCGCGGCGTCTGCCCCGACGGTGGAGCAGGATGAGCCATGGCCCGTCCAGCGCCCGATCGAGATCGAGTTCAACAAGCCGATGAATGCGGCGTCCGTCGAGGCGGCGCTGGCCATGGAACCGGCAGGAGAGATCGAGCGGCTCGGCTATCAGTGGAGCGGCAACACGCTGATTATCGGCAGCAATCAGGTCCTGCGGCCCGACACCACCTACCAGATCAGGATCTCCAGCGACGCGCGCGACGACTGGGGCAATCGCCTTGACCCCCCATTCTTCCTGCGCTTTACGACGGCGACGACTGTCGCGGTGTTTGAGACTCCGACTCCGGGCGCGGAGACACCCGCGGCGTCAACAGTGACGCCGACACCCGTCATTGCTCCCGCGACGGCGCGTCCCAGTGAAGGCACGCCACAATCAGATCCCGCCGTCATCTCGCCAACTGACGTTCCAGGCACGGTTCCTCCGGCCACGGCGAGTCCCATCGATCAGCAAGGAGAGCCCGGAGGGGACGGAACTCCGCCTGCGCCTGCAACGCCGACGCCGACTCCCCATCCCGACCCTGGCAGTGGAGACGAGCTGCCACCGCACGCGACGCCGACGCCAACGGCGCCGAGTGTCCCAACCGCAACGCCGACCGTGGTTGTCGATCCGACGGCGACCTCGACGCCATCGCCCACGCCAACCGCAGAGGCGCCGACGAGCACGCCGACCTCGGCTCCGCCGCCGACGTTGACCCCGACACCCGAGACATTCGCGGTTACGGGCGCGATCGGCAACGTCTATTGGGGCGACGAGCTGGTGCGAAGCAATCTGGGAGAACCGCTTGCAGTGTCCTCGACGACGCCAGCCCAGATTCAGGGATTCCAGCGCGGAACGATGTTCCTGCGACACGACATCGGCTGGATCTACGTGCTGTCCTCGGACGGCCGCTGGAGCGGATTCATCGACAGCGCGGCGACGCTGCCCGAGCCTGAGGACGGTCCGGAGCCGGGTCTGTGGATCCCCGGCGGAGCGCTCGGCTACTTGTGGCGCGCCGACTCAGGCATCGCTGCGGAAATCGGACATGCAACCAGCGAGTACGCCACGTCGTTCACCTCGACGGTGCAGGAATTCGAACGGGGCGTGATCCTGGTCGGAACCAACTCAATCTACGTGATCTACTACGACGGCGCGTCCACCTGGGAGTTCTATCCCAACATCTCGTAACCATTGTCCGCCGCACCGGGACGATCCCACGAGTCGAGGGAATCGCCCGGCGCGGCAGGCGCACGCGTTCCGCCGCGAGCTTGCGGTCGAGCACAAGAGACCGTCAACGGTTGAACTGCCATCAGACCCGGCGCGCCGTCAGGCTATGACCAGCGTCACGGCCACAGCGGTCGTGTTGTAGAGCGAATGCGTGATGATGCAGCAGGTGGTGTTCAGGTACTTCCGCTCCAGACCGAAGACGACTCCGGTGACGAACACGCCGGCGGTTACGAAGCTCAGCCCATACTGCGCGTGGAGCACGGCAAACAGCAGCGAGGTGAACGCTATCCCGTATCGCGGTTGAATGGCGCCGCGCACGAGGATCTCTTCGCCGGCGCCGGACGTCACTCCCAGCAGCAACGCGCCAGGGCCCGTCTCGATGTTTTCAGTCATGCGGCCAAGGTTGTCGGTGATCTCGTCGCCGATCTCGGGCTGAAATTCCGACACCAGCAGCGATGACGTGATCGACACAATAAACAGCACAAACACGAACCCAACTGAGATCCACACCTGCTTTTGCGTTGGCCGGACCAGGCCCAACCGCTCCAATGAGGAGCGCGGCGAGCGATAGATCCACGTGCCAACCAGCAGAAACGCGACGGCGATGAACGCGGCCGCCTGAATGACCAGATACGGGTAAGTCAGTGGCTCGAACTCGCCGTCGTCGGCGGCCAGGGCGACGATCGACAGCACGGCAATCTGGGAGAGGACGATAAAGCCCACCATGTCGGGCTTGGAATGGGGATCGAATGGAACAACCTTCGTCACGAGAAGGCGGAGCGGTGGAATCAGGCCAATGCCCGCAATGAGCCCGAGCGCGGCGGCAAGGTACGATATGTTGCCGACGGGTTCACCTTCGAGATAGCTCCGGTATGCCGATCCGAGCCCATACAGGAGGACGAAGAAGCCGAATGCGCCGAAGACGATGTAGAGTCCCATGGTGAGCGCGCGGTTGCCCTCGGCTCGATGCGCCCACAGGCAGAAGAAGGCTACGCTGCCAACCAGGGCGAGTGCGGACAGCAGCATCCCGATGACGTCGACGAGTTCTCCACCCACAGTCGCGCTCCGTCTTCGCACGCGGGCAGAAAGTCGCCCACCCGCCGGAGAGTATAGCCAGCCGATTGGAGCCTCGTGAGAAATCTCACAGGAGGTGCGTCACGTGCGGGTATACTCCAGCAGGCTCACGGCGGAAAAGGGAGACACACATGACCGGCAGGAGAAGCGGCCTCGGCCGCGGGCTGGAGTCACTGATACCCGGTGGCGACGTCGGGCAATCCGCGACACAATTCGTCGACGTGGACTCCCTCGAGCCAAACCCACTCCAGCCCCGCATACGCTGGGACGAGACCCAGCTCGCGGCACTGGCCGATTCAATCCGCGAGCATGGAATCATCCAGCCGATCGTCGTTACCCGCGGCCGGGGCGCCAAGCCGTACCAGATCATAGCCGGGGAGCGTCGCTGGCGAGCCGCGCAGCGGGCTGGATTGCGGACGACGCCGGTCCTCGTGCGCGAGGCGACGCCATCACAGATTCTGGAGATCGCCCTCGTCGAAAACATTCAGCGCTCCGACCTGAACCCGATTGAAGAGGCGTTGGCATACCGCCACCTCACCGACGAGTTCGGGCTGAAGCAGAGTGAAATCGCTGAGCGGGTCGGAAAGAGCCGGCCGGCGATCGCGAACACGATGCGGCTGCTGACCGCGCCCGCGCCGATCCGCGAGGCAGTCGCCAACGAAGACATATCGGCGGGACACGCGCGAGCGCTGCTGGCCGTCGACGAGCCTGGGCGGCAGGTTGCGCTGCTCGAGCTGGTCCTCGCCCGCGGGCTCAGCGTAAGGGAGACGGAGGCGCTCGCGCAACGCTCGCCGGCGCCGAAACGGCCGGCCCGCCCGCGGACGGTCGACGTCGAGACGCGCGCCATCGAGCGAGAGCTGCAGCGCGCGTTCGGGACGAACGTGGCGATCACCCGTGGCAAGGACGGCGGCAGGATCACGATCAGCTTCCACTCCGACGAAGAGCTGAACGCGATCCTGGGGCGCATGCTGACCGACGATGAGCTGGTCTAGCCGCCAGCAGCCCGCAGCCGTGCTTCGATCAGGCCCGACACATCGCCGATCGACACGCGAACCTGCTCCATGCTGTCGCGATCGCGTACGGTGACCGCGCCGTCACTCAGCGATTCGAAGTCGACGGTCACGCACCAGGGGGTGCCGATTTCGTCCTGACGCCGGTAACGTCGCCCTATGCTTTGCGTGTCGTCATACTCGGCGGAGAATCGGCGGCAAAGCTGACGGAAGAGCGGCTCGGCGACGCCAGCCAGCTCGTCCTTCTTCGACAGCGGCAGCACGGCAACCGTGTATGGCGCGAACCGAGGGTGGAAACGCATGACGAGACGGGTCGCGGTCTCGCCCTTGGCGTCCACCGTCTGTTCCTCGTCGTAGGCTTCGCACAGGATCATCAGCATCAGCCGGTCGACGCCCATCGTTGGCTCGATGACGTGCGGGTGATACCGCTCGTTGCGCGCCTGATCGAAGTACGTAAGGTCCTCGCCTGAGGCCTCCTGATGGCGCCGGAGATCGAAGTCGTAGCGATAGGCAAGCCCAGTCAGCTCGCGCCAGCCGATCGGAAAGCGGTACTCGAGATCAACCGTCCGCCGGGAGTAGTGCGACAGCTCCTCGGGCGCATGCTCGCGCCGCCGGAGATGCTCGGGCTGCACGCCCAGCGACAAGACGAACGACTCCTTCGCCTCGAGCCACTCCTCGAACTGTCCTTCCCAGTCTTCCGGATGGACGAAATATTCGATTTCCAGCTGCTCAAACTCCAGCAGGCGGAAGATGAAGTTGCCGGGCGTGATTTCGTTGCGAAAGACCTTTCCGACCTGCGCCACACCGAACGGAACCTTCAGCCGCGACGATTGCAGCACGTTCCGATACTGCACGAAGATCGACTGCGCTGTCTCAGGCCGGAGATAGGTATGCGTGGCGGTCTCATCGACCGGTCCGAGCTGCGTCCGGAACATCATGTTGAACGCGCGCACCGGCGTCCATGAGTTCTTCCCGCAGTTCGGGCAGCAAACGGCATGCGCGCTCATCAACGACGTCATCTCGGCGTGCGATTTGCCTTCGACGCTCGTGCCGGTTGCCGCTTCGATAAGATCGTCGGCCCGAAAGCGGACACGGCATTCGCGGCAATCTGTCAGGGGATCGTTGAACTCCGCGACGTGCCCGCTCGCCTCCCAGACGCGCGCGCTCATTAAAATGCCGCCGTCGAGCCCGACGATGTCGGGGCGCTCGCGCACGAAGCGCTGCCACCAGGCGATCTTGATGTTGCTCCGCAACTCCACGCCGAGCGGGCCGAAGTCCCAGGTGTTCGCGAGACCGCCGTAGATGTCGCTGCCCGGAAAGACGAATCCCCTTCGCTTGCACAACGACATCACGGCGTCCATCGTCACTCGTGGCTCCGACGAATGATCCACGCGGCTGTTACCTTCCGTGCAGCGGGCGACGTTGGCCCGAGCCACGTTGACTCCACCGGCGCCTGAGTTGATCGTTCAGTCGTCGGAGCTCACCGGTTTCGCGAGCGAGTCTACTGGCTCCTCAGCGGTCCCGCCGGAATTAGGGTCGGCGACTCTCCCGTCGGCGTGCTCTTGTGCAAGTCGCTGGTAGATTTGCGTCGTCGAGATACTGACGTGGCCGAGAATGCGTTGAACGTCGGCGAGATCTCGCCCGTGCGTGATCTGGTGCGTGGCAAACGAATGACGCAGCGTGTGCGGTGTGATGTTATCGAATCCGGCGCGTTCGGAGTGCCCCTTGAGGATGAGCCAGAAACCTTGACGCGTCAGCCGCGAGCCGCGATGGTTGAGGAACAGGGCCTGCTCGTCCGATTCTCGAACAATCGCCGGTCGTGCGGTCTCCAGATAGATCCTCAGTGCACGCACGGCCTCAGGGCTGGCGTCAATCGAGCGGCGCCGGTTCTGCTTTCCGGTGCAGCAGACAGTCCCGGCGTCCATGTCGACATCATCGAGGTCCAGGGTTACAAGCTCGGAGACGCGCATGCCGGTCGAATACAGCACGTGCAGCATCGCGCTGTCGCGGATTGACTCCGGCGCCGTGTCACCCGCTGGCGCGAGCAGCAGCTTCTGAATCTCTCGCTCCGTCATTGGCTTCGGCACGTATTTGTCGACTCGTGGAGACGACAGCGACGTGGACGGATTCGTCCGCAGTTCGCCTTCCCGTCGCAGGAAGCCAAAGAATGACTTGACCGCGGCCGTCTTTCGAGCAACGGTCGAACTGGCATACTCACGCTCGCGTAAATGCAGCAGGTGGGATGTCAGATGCGTCGGCTCGACCTCCGACCACGACCCGATGTTGAGCTGCTCCTGCATGTACTCCACGAACTGCTTCAGGTCGATCCTGTATGCCGAGACGGTGTTCCCTGAGAACGCGCTGTCCGCTTCGAGCGCGTCAAGAAACCGGTCAACACTGTCCTGCATGAATCTGTCCTCTCGCGATGGGGCAATTGCGCCGACGAGACGGGGAAACGAAGCGATGCCGCCCAGCCAGGAAACGTCGATCAGGCCAATAGCGCGTCAAGGGGCGTGTGCGGCAGTCCGAACGCGTCGGCGACCGCCTGATAGGTTACATGTCCTTTGAACACGTTGACACCCTTTGCCAGGGCGAGATCGGTCCGAACCGCGTCGATTCCCAGGTCCGCCAGCCTCAATCCAAACGGCAATGTCACATTCGACAGCGCGAAGGTGCTGGTGCGCGGGACGGCGCCCGGCATGTTCGTGACGCAATAGTGAAGCACACCATCGACGAAGTACGTTGGATTGCTGTGGCTCGTCGGGCGACAGGTTTCCACGCATCCACCCTGATCGATCGCCACATCGACGATGACCGATCCTGGACGCATGGCAGCCACCATCTCGGCCGAGACGAGCTTGGGCGCCTTCGCGCCCGGAATCAGGACGCCGCCGATCAGCAGATCGCACGCCCGCGTGGCCGCCGCGATGTTGCCGCGGTTCGACGCCAGCGTGTTGATGCGGCCATGCAGTACCTGGTCAAGGAATCGAAGCCGATCGGCCGAGAGGTCGATGATCGTCACGTTTGCCCCAAGTCCAAGCGCCATCTGTGCGGCGTTGATGCCGACGACGCCACCGCCCAGGATTACGACATCCGCGGGCGCCACGCCTGGAACGCCGCCGAGCAGCAGACCCCTGCCACCATGCACCTTCTCCAGATAATGCGCGCCGACCTGCACCGACATGCGGCCGGCAACCTCGCTCATCGGCGTCAGCAACGGGAGTGAGCGGTTGACGAGCTCGACGGTCTCGTAGGCAATCGACGCGACTTTGCGTTCGATCAGCGTCTTCGTCAGATGCTCCTCGGCGGCGAGGTGCAGGTAGGTGTACAGAATCTGATCTTCATGCATCAGCCCATATTCGGACTCGATGGGCTCCTTGACCTTGATGATCATGTCGGCCTGAGCGAACACGCCCGCGTGCGTGTCCACCAGCGTCGCCCCGACGGCCTCATACTCACCGTCATCAAAACCGCTTCCTGCGCCCGCCATGCGCTCAACGAGCACCTCGTGACCCCGCGACACGTACTCAGAGACGCCGGACGGAGTCGTTGAGACCCGATTTTCGTTGTCCTTGATCTCTTTGGGAATGCCGACGATCATCTGCGATCTGTTCCCTTCACCACCGCTCCTGACAATCGTTGCGCCGGACAGGCTCAGTCCGCACACCCGAACAAGGGGGTCGCATCACGAGGCTGACAGTCCGTTCGACAGCCGCGTCATTCTAACATAACGCGCCGTCTGCTCCGGTTCGCTCGGGCGCCGCCTCGCAATGTAACGGGCCCGTTGACGGCGGCTTTTCCTGACAGGTACGATTCGAGTGGTTCCGCGCGCCTCACTCGTCCTGAGCGCTGAACGCGGTTCCATTACTTCAGAAGGCACACTGTGGGCTTCATTTACGCTCTGTGGATCATCCCGATCCTCGCGATTCTCATCTTCCTGCACGAGCTCGGTCACTTTGTCATGGCGCGCCGCTCCGGTGTCCGCGTCGAGGAGTTTGGCATCGGCCTGCCTCCGCGCATCTGGGGACACCGGCACGGCGACACCATCTACTCGATCAACGCCATCCCGCTAGGCGGGTTCGTCAGAGTTCATGGCGAAGACGGCAAATCGTTCTCCGACGACAGTATGCAGACCAAGTCGATGGGGCAGCGCGCGCGATTCCTCGCAGCCGGCTCGTTCATGAATTTCGTCACCGCCTTCGTGCTCGTTGGCGCGCTTGTCGCGTTTCAGGGACGCACGGATCAGAACGTCTACGTGACGGAGGTCATGCCAGGCTCACCGGCCGCGGAGGCCGGGTGGCTGGCTGGCGACCGCTTCGTCAGCGTCGCCGGTCAGGAGATCGACAACGACGAGCAGGTTCGGCAGATCACGGCGGGTCGAGCAGGGAGCGCCATCGTCGTAACACTCGAGCGCTCGGGTCAACTGATCGACACAACGATTACGCCGCGCGTCGACCCGCCAGCGGGCGAGGGTCGAACCGGCATCCGGCTCGGCAGCTCGGTTCTCGCCGACATCCATGTCCGGGAAGTCCCCGCGCAGTCAGCAGGCGACGCCGCCGGCTTCCAGACTGATGATCTCATCCGCTCGGTCGACGGCGTTCCGACCACGGACTACATGCGCTATGCAACGTACCTGGCCCAACGCGCAGGTGAGGTTGTCACGTTCGGCATCGAGCGCAACGGTCAGCTCATTACGTTGGACGGCCGCGTGCCGGAGTCCCTGCCGGAGGAAACCGAGCCGATGGGGATGAGTCTGGCGCGAGACATCCGGTTCGAGCGGGTTCCACTGCTCGAAATCCCCGGTGAAACGGTGCGCACATCCGTTACGTGGACGGTGCGGCTTGTCGAAGGCATCATCATCCTAATCACCGGCCAGGCTTCGTTTGGCGACGTTGCCGGTCCAATCGGCATGGGGCAGCTGACATCGGAGATCATCTCAGAGAGCGCGATGCCGCTGTGGGTCACGCTGGTCACTCTCTCGATCATTCTCTCGCTCAACCTCGGCATGCTCAACCTGCTCCCGCTCCCCGCACTGGATGGCGGACGTCTGATGTTCGTGGCAATCGAGTTCCTAAGGCGTGGGAAGCGCGTTGCGCCGGAAAAGGAAGGGTTGGTGCACTTCGTGGGCATCGCCATCCTGCTGTCGCTCATGCTCGTCATCGCGTTTCGCGACGTGGACCGCATCTTCAGCGGCCGTTCATTCCTGCAGTAATGCGATGACAGGGAACTCGCGACACGTAACACTGACGCGACTCATCGATGCTCGCGAAGGTTCCGCGCCGGCTCGAACGTTGGCCGGTCTGATCAGGAGGTGCTCCAGTTGACGCTACTGTCTCCACGGCGTCTGACGCGACCCGTGTACGTTGGGAACGTGCGCATTGGCGGCGGGGCGCCTGTCGTCGTGCAGTCCATGACGACATCCGACACCCGCGACCCGGAGGCGACCTTGCGGCAGATCACGGAGCTGGCGGACGCCGGCTGCGAGATCGTGCGTGTCGCGGTCCCAGACCGCAAAGCGGCGGCCGCGTTGCCGGACATCGTGCCGCATTCGCCCGTGCCACTTATCGCCGACATCCACTTCGAGCACACACTCGCGCTGAAGGCGATCGACGCGGGCATCCATGGACTGCGGCTCAATCCGGGAAACATCCGCAAGCCGGATGATGTGCGTGAGGTGGTCGTCAGGGCCAAGGAACGAGGCGTGCCGATTCGCATCGGGGTTAATTTCGGCTCGACGCCTCCGATGACCCAGGAGTTTGTCGACGAGATGGCGACGACGAACGCGACCCACGTCGAGCTCATCGCGGAGCACATGGTGCGCACCGCTCTGGGGCACGTGCGCATCCTCGAGGAGCTCGAGTTCCACGACATCAAGATCTCGCTCAAAGCGTTCGAAGTGCCGGTCATGCTCGAGGCGTACACGCGCATGGCGAAGCGCAACAGCTACCCGTTGCATCTGGGCGTCACCGAGGCGGGCACGCCGCGGGCAGGCAGTGTGCGTTCGGCGGTTGGATTGGGCACGCTCCTCGCGCTCGGGATTGGGGACACGATCCGCGTGTCGCTCACCACCGACCCGGTCGAAGAAGTTTTCGTCGCCTACGAGATCCTCAAGAGCCTCGAGCTGCGACAGAAAGGCGCCACGATGGTGGCGTGCCCGACGTGCGGTCGCGTCGAGGTCGATCTGTTCAAGCTCGCCAACGAGGTCGAGGCATTCCTCGCGGAGGTCAAGGAGCCGATCAAGGTTGCCGTAATGGGCTGTGTCGTCAACGGACCCGGCGAGGCGCGCGACGCCGATGTCGGGGTCGCCGCCGGTCGCGGCAAAGGTCTGATCTTCCGCAAGGGTGAGATCGTCCGCACCGTGAAGGAAGACGAGATCGTCGAGGCGCTGAAGACTGAGATCCGCACTGTGCTCGCCGAGCGGGAGCTCACGGCGGTGTCCTGATCGTTAGCCGGGGACGAACACGTCGTCCATCGCTGGATCAACCCCTGACTGTGTCTCGATGAGCCCAGCGCCGCGAGGAATCGTGATGCGGAATGTCGATCCCGCGCCCACGACGCTGGACGCCGACACGCTGCCGCGATGCGCCTGTACGATGTGTTTCACGATCGCCAGCCCCAGACCGGTCCCTGGGCCCGCGCGCGCCCGATCCGTCTTGAAGAATCGCTCCCATACTCGCGGCAGGTCCGCCACTGGAATGCCGTCCCCGCGATCCTCGACCTCAAAAGTGACGATTTCCCGGTCGCCTGAGGCACGCACACTGACGATCTGCCCGGACATCGAGTGCGCTATTGCGTTCGAGATCAGGTTGATCAACGCCTGATGAAGCCGTCGTTCGTCAATCGACGCCACGCCCGCCGCCGCGTCAACGCACATTTCAACGGTGACGCCGTGGCGGTTCGCCAGCGGCCGCATCCGGTCGCAAACATCCTCGACCATCGACGCTACATCGATCGTGCGGATCGCCAGTCGTCCGGCTCCCGATTCGAGGCGCGTCAACTCCAGCAGGTCGCGCACGAGCGCGGTCATCGAGTCCACTTCTCCGTCAATCTTGTTGAGGAAGCGAACCGCCTCGTCATCCTCGGATCGAAGATCGATCAGTGTTTCGGTCAGGATTTTGATTGTCGACAGCGGCGTCCGCAACTCATGCGAAACATTCGCCACGAAGTCACGCCGCAGGCTCATAAGCCGATTCATCTCGGTTATGTCGCGTAGCATGACCAGCGCCTCTGGTGGCGTCTCACTCAGCACGACGATCGCCGAGTCGACTATGCGTCCCTCGCCGGCAATCTCGAAGACGTGTCGCTGCGGGGCGCCGGTCCGAAAGCACTGTTGCAGCGCCCGATCGAGCTCATAGTCGCGCGTTACGCCGATGAACGACCGATTGACGGGATTTCGGCCGCCGAAAAGCGAGCTCGCAGCGACGTTGGCATAGGTGACGACGCCGGACGCGGACACCTGCATCAGCCCCTCGTTCATCCGGTCGAGCAGGAGCGCCTGCTGCCGCACCCGCGCCGCCGCGTCCTGCCACCGTTCGTCGGAGCGGGTAACGTGCCTCGCAACTGATCTATACAGGTCCCCGGACGCGCCCCGCAGGCTCAGCAGCGCGGGATCAAGCTCGGCGGCGGCGTCGTCGCCGCGGGTGAGCGCCACGATCCCGGCAGTGAATCGACGACGACGATCCAGGAGCATTGCCAGCGACACCGCGCTGAGCGCCAATCCCGCGACGATGCCCCAGCCCGGCGAGGCGACGGACCAGCCCAGCGCAAACCCAGCCAGAAACACCAGCAGCGGCGTCGTGATTTCGACAAGCTCTCGCTTCATGATCAGCCCTCGAACCGGTAGCCGACGCCTCGAACGGTTACGATGCGGGTAGGACGCCGCGGATCGCTCTCGATCAGCTCCCTGAGGCCGCGGATGTGGACGTCGACGGTTCGTTCGTCGCCCTGGAACTCGGCGTCCCAGGCTCCGTCCAGAAGCTGTTGCCGTGTCAACGCCAGCGAGTGGTTATGCATCAGAAAAGCAAGCAGCTCGAACTCACGAGGTCTCAGCACAAGCTCGGTGTCGCCCTTCCACGCGCGCCGCTCCGCGGTCGAGATCTTCAGGTCTCCGGACTCACGCGCGGCGCTCGCCGGACGCGTGACGACCGAGCGTCCCGAGCGGCGGAGGAGTGCCCGCACGCGCGCAATGAGTTCCCTCAAGCTGAACGGCTTGGTGAGATAGTCGTCGGCGCCGATTTCGAGCCCCAACACCCGATCGATCTCCTCGCCACGCGCCGTCAGCATCAGGATCGGCACGTCTGACCGCGCGCGGATCCGCCGGCAGACTTCGAGTCCGTCGATGCCGGGAAGCATGACGTCAAGGATGACAAGGTCGACGTTGAGCTCCGTGGCGAAGTCGACGGCGTCATAGCCATTGTCGACTCCGTGCACCGCATACCCCTGCCGCTCAAGATTGAACCGCAGGGCATCTGCGAGCGTACGCTCGTCCTCGACAACCAGAATCGACTGTTCGGGCGCTTTCTGTGTTGACGTCACGGCGTGATTGTACCCATGCCGGACCGAAGTCATCACGGCCCTGTGCTAACGTTTCGTATTGAGCCGGGTCACCGACGCCACGTCAGTCGCCGAGAAGGGATGCCACTCACATGATTCACGGCGTCGCCGCAATTGGCCTGTGCTCGTGGGATCGTTTCATCGTCACCGATCAGTACCCCGGACCCGGCGAGTACGCGATTGTGCGACAGCGCTTCGAGCAAGCTGGTGGCACGACCGGCAACGCCTGCGCCGCGCTCGCGCTGCTGGGCGTGGACGTGACGCTCGTATCGCGCGTGGGTGATGACGAAGAGGGGCGACGGCTGGTCGCCTCCTTGCGTGACACCGGCTGCGGCGTCGACCACGTTGAGACTATTTCAGGCAGTGCGTCGGACAGCGGTGTCATCGTGATCTCTGGAGAGCTCGCCAACCGCGATCGCACGATCTACTGGATTCAGGGGGTCAAGCCGGTCTCCGGCATGACGTTCCCGATTGACGAGATGCTTGCTCGCGAGTGGCTGATGATCGACATCGATGACGCGCGCCTGCGCAGCTTTCTGCTCGATCTGCCCGCGCACCGTAGCCCGCGCACCCGTCTGTTCGGCACGATGACGTACGTGGTCGAGATGGATCCGGCAGCAGGCTGGGATCAGATCATGCGCCACGATGCCGTTGCCGGCAACGCCCGCGAATTGATGACGCTCACCGGCTGCTCCGACCTGTCGGCTGCTACTGACATCGCGAGCCGCGACATCCGGCACAACGCGTGTCGCGTGGTGTTCGTCAGCAATGGACCGCACGGCGGGTTGGCGATCACGGAGTCGGGAGTCGTCTCGGCGCCAGCCATCGATGTCGATGTGGTGGACACAACCGGCGCTGGAGACGCGTTCGCCGCCGGCTGCCTCTGGGGGATGCTCGAACACTGTGATGAACCAACGATTCTGTCGCGCGCGAACGCGCTGGGGGGCCTTGCGTGCCGCGCACTCGGCGCGCGCGCGGGCTTGCCGACGCGAGTTGAAGTCGAGCGCGTGATTCGGGAACAGGCCGGAACTCAGTGAGCGCAGGCGTCCTGTCAAGATCAACGATCGCCCGTCGGTCCCGTGAGATCGGTCTCGCCGTTGTCGGCGTCACGACGGCTGAGCCGTTCGCGGACCTTGAACCCTACGTCGTCGATCACGTCGAGCGCGGGCATATGGCGGGCATGCGGTGGTTTACCGCCGAACGCGCGCGCCAGTCGATGAATCCGGTCGTTCTACATCCGGGCGCTCGGTCGATCATTTCCGTCGCCGTTCCGTTCTGGTCTGGCATCGTGTCCCCGCCGGACGACGGGCTGCTTCGCGGCAGAATCGCCCGCTATGCCTGGGGACGCGACTATCACGTCACGTTGAAGCAGCGCATGCGCCGCCTCGTCGCGCTGCTCGAAGCAGAATCGGGAAGGAGCATCGAGGCGCGGGTGCTGGTCGACACGGCACGTGCGTCGGACCGCGCGATTGCCGCACGAGCTGGCGTTGGCTGGCACGGCAAGAACACGATGATCATCATTCCGGGTCACAGCTCGTGGGCGATGCTGGGCGAGATCATTGTTGACTTCCGCTTGCCAGCGGATCCGCCGTTGGCGAAGGACTGCGGCCGCTGCGCGATCTGTATCGCTCGCTGTCCGACTGGCGCTATTGTCGAGCCGTATCGCGTGGACTCGAATCTCTGCGTCAGCTATCTGACCATCGAAGAGCGCGGACCGATCCCGCACGAACTGCGGTCCCGAATGGGGACGTATGTTTTCGGCTGCGACATCTGCCAGGACGTCTGCCCGTATACGGCTGCTGCGAAGGTAACCGACGATCCCGACTTCCGGCCACGCTCGATTGACAACGTCTTCCCATCGCTCGGCTTCCTTGCAACGATGACAGAGGAGCAATTCCGGGAGGCGTACTCAGGCACGCCGGTTACGCGAGCCAAGCGGTCGGGAATGGCGCGCAACGCGGCGGTCGCGCTCGGCAACACCGGTGACCCGCGAGCCGAGCCGATTCTGATCGGCATGCTGCTCGCGCACGACCTGCCGTTGGCGCGGGGACATGCGGCCGCCGCGTTGACGCAGCTTGCCGGGGATGAGGCCCGCCGGACGCTGAGAGCCGCGTGGCGCGCCGAGCGCGACGAGTACGTCCGAAGCGAGATTCATCGTGCTTTGACAGCGGTTAGCGTATGAGTGCCGCGCGTGGGGTAAGCGATGCTGCTGCTGATTGACGCGGGCAACACCAACGTCAAGTTCGGGGTGAGTCAGGGCGACGAGCTCGTCGCAAGATGGCGCGTCTCGACGAACCGCACCAGCATGCCCGACGAGTGGTGGGTGATCATTAACACACTCGCTGCCGCTGACAAGGTCGAGTTGAACAGCCTGGATGGGGCTGTCCTGAGCAGCAGCGTGCCGGCAGTGACTCCATGGTTGAGCCAGATGATCCGCGACCGAATCGGACTCGATCCGATCGTCGTCGACGCGATGACGAACATGGGCATTCAGGTCGACATCGACAACCCGCTGGAGGTCGGTCCGGACCGACTCGTCGACGCGGCCGCCGCCTTCGCTCGATTCGGCGGGCCGACCATTGTCCTCGACTTCGGCACGGCCACGACATTAAACGTCGTGACGCGCGACGGTCGCTTCATTGGCGGCGCGATCGCCCCGGATATCCGCGCCGCGCACGACGCGCTCGTCGGGCGCGCGGCGCGCCTGACGAGCGTCGAGCTCGTGATGCCTGCGAACGCCATAGGGCGAAACACGGTCGCTAGCATGCAGTCCGGCATCATGTTCGGCTACCTGGGACTGGTCGAAGGGTTGATCAGGCGCATCGACGCGGAGGTTGGTGAGACGACGACTGTCGTGGCTACTGGTGGATTCGGCAGGCTGTTCGCCGAGCACTGCCCACGCATTTCCATCTACCTGCCCGATCTGACGATCGACGGCCTCCGGCTGATCTGGGAGCGAGCGCGGCCGACCTGATCATCCCCACTCCGCGCTCAGAAATCCCAGCGCCGTGCCGGGACCGAACGACTTTGCTGCCTGCTCGACGAGCAGGAGCGTGTCGACGGCGTCACCAAGGTCCAGCGTCTCGACCGGCGAGTGCGAATAGCGCCTGGCGATGTTAATGACTCCGGTTGGGACGCCATCCCGGACCAGATGCACCGCCGAGGCGTCGGACGTGCCGCCGTAAAACAGCGATTCCTGGAGGCCGATTCCGGCTGTAGCCGCGCACCCTCTGAGGAAGTCACGCATCGCGGGATTCAGCAGGTGGCCGGATGAGCCGCCTCGGCTGGCGAGGGCGAGCACAGGTCCATCGCCGATACGCATGCTGAGATCGCGGTGGTAGTCGACGTCCGGCGTGCCCCCTGCCGGCACGGTGTCGATCACGATGGCCGCGTCCGGGTTGACGCGATGGGTTGCGATCTGGGCGCCACGCAGCCCGACTTCCTCCTGAACGGTGACAACCAGTTGAACGGAGCACGCCAGGTCCAACCCACGTAACCGCTCCGCGAGGAGCACGACGATCGCGCACGACACGCGATTGTCCAACGCCTTTCCGGCGACGCGAATTGGGTTTGCCAGCTCCTGCATCGGCGACTCGTAGGCGATGGCGTCGCCGACACGGATGCCCAGCTTCCGCACTGCATCAGCCGAGTCGACGCCCATGTCCACATACAGCTCGCGCATTGCGGGCGCGCGGCCCCGTTCGTCGCTGGTCTGGATGTGCCCGGCCTTGACGCCCACGACTCCGCGGTGTCCGCGGATCCGCACGAAGCGGCCGATCATCAACGTCTCGATGATGCCGCCAGCGCGTTCGAAGCGGAGCATGCCGCTGGGCTCGATTGACTTGACGAGCGCTCCGATTTCGTCCGAGTGAGCGGCGATCATTAACAATGGACCTGACGCGTGCTCGTTGACGCGCGCGAACACATTGCCGAACGAGTCGACATCGACTGACGCCGAAATTGGGTCGAGCAGCTCCGTCAGCCGCCCAACGACCGCATGCTCGTGCCCGGCCACCCCGTCCAGCAGCGCGAGCTCGCGGAGCAGATCACGGATGCGTTCGACAAGTGTTTCGCGATTACTCACCTGATGTCCCCCCCAATGCTCGCGGAATTCGTGGTCGTCTATAATAGACCGATCAGCCAGGTTAGGTTGCCCATGTAACCTCGGCCTCAGGCGCTCGTGTGAGGGTCCGCGCTGGAACAGGACGATTGTAGCCCGCCTGTCATCGAGCGCTTCTGGCGCCGGTTACGGCACACCCTGGTCCGGCCGAACTACGGGAGGTAGGTTGTGAAGACGTACCCTGTCGACAGCATCCGCAACATCGGCCTGTTCTCACATGGTGGCGCCGGGAAAACGTCAATGACCGAGGCCATGTTGTTCAACAGCAATGCTATTTCTCGGCTTGGTCGTGTTGAAGAAGGCAACACCGTCTCGGACTGGGATCCGGACGAAGTCAAGCGGACAATCTCGATCAGCACGAGCATCGCGCCGGTCGAGTGGCGGGACCACAAGATCAACGTGCTCGACGCCCCCGGATACGCTGACTTCATCGGCGAGGTGAAGGGTTGCATTCGCGTCGTCGATAGCGCCGTCATCCTGCTTGACGCGTCGGCTGGCGTTGAGGTCGGGACCGAGTATGCCTGGCAGTTCGCCCAGGAGCGGGAGCTGCCGCGCATTCTCGTGATCAACAAGATGGATCGCGAGAACGCGAATTTTGCCAGCAGCCTCGAATCGGCCCAGTCCCTGCTGGGGCACGCCGTTGTCCCGCTCTACATCCCAATCGGCAGTGAGTCGTCGTTTCGCGGCGTCGTCGATCTACTTGAAATGCGCGCGCATCTGTTCGCCGACGGTCGCGCCGGGGATACGACCGACGCGGACGTTCCAGCCGAACTGCTCGATGAGGCTGAAACGTACCGCCTGCACATCGTTGAGAAGATCGCCGAGAGCGACGAAGAGCTCATGCTGCGCTATCTCGAGGACGAGGAGATTTCGACTGACGAGCTGCGGAGGGCCTTGCGTGCCGCCGTTGCCCGGCGTGAGGTCGTTCCCGTGCTGGTGTCGGGAGCGGCGATGAACCGTGGCGTCGGCATCGTGATGGACGCGATCGTCGCCTTTGCCCCTGCCCCTGGACCGGAGCTCGCGAAGACCATAAGCGCGGCCGAGGTTGAGCTGAATCCATCTCCTGACGAGCCGCTGGCCGCGCTCGTCTGGAAAACGATGGCTGACCCGTTCGTCGGTAAGCTGACGTATTTCCGGGTTTTCTCGGGCACGATCCGGTCCGACTCGCATGTGTGGAACACGGTCAAGGACAAGGACGAGCGGATCGGACAGCTCTATGTGCTGCGAGGCAAGGAGCAGCTTCCCGTATCGGAATTGACGGCCGGCGACATCGGCGCGGTTGCCAAGCTTGCGGACACGTCGACGGGCGACACGCTGTGCGATCCCGCGCGCAAGGCGATCATCGAAGGCGTCCGGTTTCCGAGGACGCTGTTTACCGCGTCGGTCATGCCGCGCACCAAGTCGGATCTGGACAAGATGGGCGCCGCGCTCGCGCGCATCATCGACGAGGATCCGACGCTGACGATCGGCCGCGATCCGCAAACCGGCGAGACCATTGTCGGCGGCCTTGGCGAGTCGCATGTGCAGATTGCGTTGGAGCGCATGGCGCGGAAATTCGGGGTTAACGTTGACGTGGGGCTGCCGACCGTGCCGTATCGCGAGACGATCCAGCGCGCGGTCCAGAAGGTGGAGTACAAGCACAAGAAGCAGACCGGCGGACACGGGCAGTACGGCCACGTTTTCATCGACGTGTCGCCGACCGATCAGGACTTCGAGTTCGTGGAGTCCATCTTCGGTGGCTCAGTTCCACGCCAGTACATTCCGGCAGTCGAAAAGGGCGTGCGCGAGGCGATGGAAGAGGGCATCCTCGCGGGATTTCCGGTCGTCAACGTCAAGGTCACGCTGACGGACGGGTCGTACCACAACGTCGACTCCTCGGAAATGGCATTCAAGCTGGCGGCGTCACAGGCATTCAAGAAGGCGGCGCAGGCAGCGCAGCCGGTCATCCTGGAGCCGGTGCTGCGCATCGAGGTGACCGTGCCGGACGGATACACGGGCGACGTGATGGGCGACCTCACGACCAAGCGCGCTCACGTGACCGGGATGACGCCGAGCGGCGCCGGCTCGACGACGATAGAGGCCACGGTGCCGTCCGCGGAGGTGCAGCGCTATGCGACGGACCTGCGATCCATTACGCAGGGGCGGGGCACCTTCACGACGGAGTTCAGCCACTACCAGCAGGTTCCCAGCCACCTGACCGACGCTATCGTTTCCGCGCACCGGGCCAGGCAGGAAGCAAGCGTCTAGAGCTGTTTGTGGGTCGCGCGACGCGTGTGAGGCGGCTTGCGACCGATCCAATAGAGGACGCGAAATGGCAGCGTCGCCGAAGCGACAGCGCGCGAGCGCGCAATCCGCCGCGAGTGCGGATGTCTCGTTGATCTTCGACGGAGGATCAATAGGGAACCCCGGCAAGGGCTATGGGACGTATGTGACGACCGGCCTCGTCGGGTCACCTGATCGGGTTCGAATCGACTTCGACGGACGCACGACAAGCAACGAGGCCGAATACATGACGCTGATCCACGGCCTGCGGCGCATCCTGCAGGAGCTGGAACGTAACGCGCGCGACCCGCACGATGTGTCGTTGGCAGTCCTGTCGGACTCCATGCTCGTCGTGGAACAGCTGAACGGACGCTGGAAGGTGCGTCACCCGGGACTGCGTCCGCTGCATGCTGAAGCAGCCGAGCTGCTGACGCGCTTCCGGTCAACGACGGTCTCATGGCACTCGCGGCTCCACTCCGTGCGGGTTCTCGGACATTGACGCTGTCGACGCTGTCGCCCTCGATCGGCGTCGGGGACGTGTTCCCAACGCTGTTGCTACGGAATGTCGACGATCGCGACGTAACGCTGAACGCGGTGTCGACGGTCATCGTGCTCTACCGCGGGCATTGGTGAGACCACTGCTGTGCGCAGCTCGTAGGGCTCGCTGATGGCATCGACGCGTTCCGGACTCTGGGGGTCACGGTAGTCGCCATCAGCGCCGATGATCTACAGGGGGCGCGGGCCATGCGTGACCTCGTCGGCGACACGATCGAGGTGCTGATCGACCGTGACGCCGTCGCGATGGACGCCCTGGGCCTGCGTGAACTCGACGCCGGGACCCAGCGAACTGTCGCGCGTCCATCCACGTTCATCGTCGACGCCGCTGGGAACGTTCGCTACTGTTATGTTGGGAGGACGATCGATGACCGGCCAAAAGCCGCCCTGCTCATGCTGGGCGTCGAGTCGCTCGGCGGCGGATGACGGCTTAGTCTGGCCGCGTCGCCAGTGCGCTGTGGCGCCGACGTAAGGAAGTCCAACTCGTGCTGATGCTGCATCTCATGGCTATCGCGCTTGCGTCCGCGACACTTTTGCTGCGCAGGAGCCGGCGCGGACCGACTCGCGAGGACGTGTTCATTGAGCTGTTTCGGACGCTCGCGCTCCTGTATGAGAGCGCCTCTCGCATGAAGCCGGACTGGCACGCGGCCTGGCTGAAGCGCGACGCCATGGCGCTGCCGCCGAAGTACGAAATCGGCAGTGTGCTGGTCGCGTCCGCCGCGCGCGATATGCGGCACGCGACAATCCTCCTCCAGCGGAACCGATGGAAGTCGGTCGTGGAGCCGCTGTTCGCGGAGTATGACTTCGACGCGTGGGACGCGTTTACGTCCGTTTCCTCGATGATAGCGTCGACGCTGCTCGATATCGGGGACAGGCACGCCGACCTGCTGCTCAATGACGAGCGGGACTGGATCCAGAGCGCGGTCGAACAGTTCGACGAGGCTGTCAGGCTTCGAAGGATGAGTGTGAGCAGCGGCGCCCCGTCGACGCGTGTCGTCGCGGAAGGCGCGTATCTGCCCGTGTACGTCGCAATTCAACTGTCTGACAGGCTGATCGACCGGTTGCGATTCGAAGCCGGAGGCGCCGGATAAGCGTCTCGCGGGGAGCGTTGATCGCGTTCTGACAGCCGTGGTATTATGCGATGCAAGGGCGGTTAGCTCAGCTGGTTAGAGCGCTACGTTGACATCGTAGAGGTCACTGGTTCGAGTCCAGTACCGCCCACCATCATTCACGGCGTTGACCGGGACGAGTACTGGGGCCTTGCGGTGGCAGAGACGTGGGATCATCGGCTGAGAGTCCCACTCACCGAAGCTTCGAGAAGACCACCCGCGAGCTGAACGGCGAACGCGACACGTCGCTGGTAGCCGCTTCCGGCAGCCCACCGTTATCGGGCGCTTCGAGCGGCGCATCAGGCGCCGGAAGAAGGGTGGAACCACGCCAGGCTGTTCACGGGCCTGCCGTCCCTTGTGGCGGCAGGCTCGTTGTCGTTAACGGGGCGAGAGGAGGGCGACGTGGCGACCGAGCCCGACACTGCACTCGAGACCGAGGATTAGGGCGACGCGGCAATCGCATCAGCACTGATGAGGAGGAGTCATATGGCGTCAGGACCTGAGGGACTCGATGATATTCTGGCTTCAGCTGAGAACGTGGAGGAAGCAGACCTCGCGCGCATGCGGCATTCGGCGGCGCACGTGCTGGCTGAAGCGGTTCTCGAAATGTTTCCGGATGCCAAGCTCGCGATCGGGCCGGCAATTGACGCGGGCTTTTACTACGATTTCGGCCTGCCTCGTGCTCTGACTCCAGACGATCTCGCCGAGATCGAGGGGCGCATGCAGGCGCACATCGACGCGCGGGAGCAGTTCGAGCGTCGTGAGGTGTCCAGGCCGGAATCCCTCGACCTGTTCGCTGACCAGCCGTACAAGCTTGAGCTGATCCAGGATCTGCCCGAGGGTGAGATCATTTCGACCTACCGCAACGGCTCGTTCGTTGACCTGTGCCGCGGACCTCATGTGGAGGACACGGGAGGGATCGGGGCTTTCAAGCTGATGAGCGTTGCCGGCGCGTACTGGCGCGGCGACGAGAAGCGCCCGATGCTGCAACGGGTCTACGGCACTGCCTTCAACACGCGCGAGGAACTCGACGCTCATCTCCATCAGATCGAGGAAGCGAAAAAGCGGGATCATCGCAGGCTGGGGCGCGAACTCGGGCTGTTCGCGATCTCCGAGGAGGTCGGCCTCGGCATCCCGCTCTTCTTTCCCAAGGGCGAAATGCTGCGGCATCTCATGGAGTCGTACGTCCGTGACGTCCAGACTCGACACGGTTACGAGCATGTCTGGACAGGGCATCTCGTGAAGGAGGAGCTGTTTCGCAAGTCCGGGCACCTCGAGCATTACGGCGACGTGATGTTTCCGCCGATGGTCGATGAAGAACAGCGCTACCGTCTCAAGCCGATGAACTGTCCATCGCACATGGCGTTGTTCAACCAGCAGCTCCACTCGTACCGCGAGTTGCCCCTGCGCTACGCGGAGTTCGCGACGCTGTACCGCTACGAGAAGAGCGGAGAGTTGAGCGGCCTGACGCGCGTAAGAGCGTTGACGCAGGACGACTGCCACGTCTTCTGCACGCCGGATCAGATCGGCGATGAGTTTGGCCGGGCGCTCGACCTGATCCGCGAGATACTCGACACATACGGCTTCTCCGACTATCGTATCCGGCTGTCGTTGCGTGGCACGGACGGCAAGTACGTGGCGGACGACGCGAAGTGGACGCGCGCCGAGCAGGCGCTTCGTGACGCGATGAACGCCAAGGGCGTCGCGTATGATCCCGCCGAGGGCGAGGCGGCGTTTTACGGTCCGA
Source organism: Thermomicrobiales bacterium (assembly GCA_035513175.1). Taxonomy (GTDB): domain Bacteria; phylum Chloroflexota; class Chloroflexia; order Thermomicrobiales; family CFX8; genus DATKCN01. The sequence goes on along the minus strand of DATKCN010000294.1, from coordinate 5,201 downwards.
AGGCGGACTTTCTGGCGCGCGATGTGCTGGGGCGCGAGTGGCAGCTTTCGACGATCCAGGTGGACTTCATTCAACCCGAGCGGCTGGAATGCGAGTACATCGGTGAGGACGGACAGCCGCATACGCCGGTCGTGATCCACCGCGCGGTGACGGGCAGCACGGAGCGCTTCCTGGGCGTGTTGATCGAGCATTTTGCAGGAGCCTTCCCGGTCTGGCTCGCGCCGGTCCAGGCAGCGGTCATCCCGATTGCAGATCGGCACGCGGAGTACGGTCGCTCGGTTGCGGAACAGCTCAGATCGCACGGATTCCGCGTCGAGGTCGATGCCAGCGGGGAACGCATGCAGAACAAGATTCGCAAAGCGCAACTCCAGCACGTGCCATACATGCTTGTCGTCGGCGACCGCGAGGCAGAGGCTGGCTCGGTGTCTGTTCGACTTCGAACGGGGGAGAACCCAGGTCCGATGCCGCTGTCCGACGTTGTCACGATGATTCAGGAACAGGTCACGTCGCGAGCGCTGTCGCTCACCGACTGACAAGCACGCGGGCTGAGCGGGGCCGTTGCCGACGCGTCGCCAGGCCCCCGCGGGCAGGTCGACGCTCGATGGTCGCGGCGCGTCTCGCGGGGAGGCTCTTGGTGGAGGACCCGACCAGAGCGGATCGACTCAGGCAGTACCGCGTCCTGCTTGTCCTGGTGGCGAGCGGTGTGGTGCTGTGGGTTCTCTGGTCCGCTCGTGGGGCGCTGCTCCCGTTTTTCATCGGGCTGGTGTTCGCGTACCTGCTGGCGCCGCTCGTAAACCTCGTCCAGTCGATTTTCCCAGGCCGGGGCTGGATCGGAACAGTGCGCCGGACGATCGCCGTCGTCATCGTGTACGCGCTCACGATTGGCGGCATCGTCGTCCTCGTGATGACGGTAGGCCCGCCGATCGTGAATGAAACGTACGAGCTTGTTGAGAACCTGCCCAACTACGTGCGGACGTTGGAGGGAGAAGGCGCCTACTGGTGGAGACAGTACGAAGAGAACGTCCCCGCGGAAGTGCGCCGTGAAATCGAGCGGAATCTCGACGGGATCCAGTCAGTAATCGTCAGCGCGGTTCGGTCGGCGCTGACCGCGACGTTCGGAATGGTGAGACGCGTCATCGGCCTGATTCTCGGGCTCGCGCTGCTTCCACTGTGGCTCTTTTACGTGTTGAAAGATCAGCGCAAGGCGGCGGCCCACTTTTACGCGCTGTGGCCGCCCGCATTGCGTAACGACGTGCGCAATGTTATCGGGATCGCCGACAAGGTACTGAGCGCGTACATTCGCGGGCAACTGTTCCTGGGACTTGTCGTCGGCAGCGTGACGTTCATCGGGCTGTACGTCCTCGATGTCCAGCAGGCCGTAGCGCTGGCAGTCGTGGCGGGCTTGCTCGAGATGGTGCCAATTCTCGGTCCCTGGATCGCATTCTTCGCCGCGGCAATCGTCGTGCTGGCCACGGACCCCGGGAAAATCTGGGCGGTCGCGGTGCTGTTCTTCATGATTCAGCAGTTGGAGAACACGTTTCTCGTGCCGAAGGTGCAAGGCGCCGTCGTCGACATGAACCCGGCGCTGATTATCCTGCTGCTCGTCGTCGGCGGAGCCTCGTTTGGGTTCATCGGCATCGTCGTCATCGTTCCCCTGGCCGCGATCGCGCGCAACGTCTTCATCTACGTGTACAACCGGCTACAGGAGGAAGAGGACCGTGCGCGCGAGGGACCGGACGCTTCGTCATGACACGCTATCGGGCTCGTCCTGCGCGCCAAACAGCGCGGCCATCTCGAGGATGAAGCGTTCTTCGTCATCAATTTCCATGCGATACGACTGATCGTCTGCCCCGATAGGGCTCGGGGGCAGCACAAAGCGCACCCAACCGTCAGACGCCGCCTGACAGAGATAATCCGTCACGATCGACTCGAAACGGGGGTAAGTAACCGGCGGCCCGAGCGCGCGGAAGTAGCGCTCCCCCATGCCGTTTGCAGTCCAGATCAGCTTGATCATTGCCTTGTGACGGCTCGGTAGCCCGGACGTCACGAACTCTTGCGCCAGGAACCCGCGCACGAAAGCGGAAACCCATCCCAGCTCGCGGATTGGCGATCCACATATCGGACACGCGTCTGCGACCGTGTCGGCGTGCTCGAACGAGCGGCGGCAGCGGTCGCACCACGCATACGTCTTCCCGGCCATTACGTCTCCGTCACGACGGCTACCGCTTGCCCGTCGTAGCCAAAGTTGATACCGTCAATCGGCGGGAGGCTACGTCTTCGATCGATCATGCCATGTGCCTGTGTCTCGTGTCTGAACAGGCGCTGCCTCTGCCCGAGCCGACAAATGTATGAGCGAAGGGACAAACTGACGGTGCTTGCGGCGCACTCGGCTCTCTACACGACATTGCTGATCCTCACCGGCGGATTGACGGTCTGGGCGCTGTACTTCATGGCGCGGGGGCAGAGTGTTGATGGAGCCTTCCGGTCGACCTACGCGCTGACGGTCGGCGCATCAGTCGTTCAGGCGATCGTCGGCCTCGTGCTGCTGCTGGACCCCGCCCGACCCGCGACGAGCTTCCACTACTTGTATGGCGTCAGCCTCATGGTGTTCACCGGGGCGGGGTACATCCTCGGTACGCGCGCGGACGGGCGACGTGAGCCACTCATCCTCGGCATCGCGGCGGCCGCGGCGTTCGGCATCGTGTTGCGCGCAGCGGCGACAGCCCACGGGTGACTTCATGCTCCAGTTCAGCAGCGTCCGTCCACGATGGACTGAAGCAACCGCCGTCCGTGCCGCACAAACACATGGGTCCGAGTCACATCCTGACAGGGTTGGCGCCGCTCGTGAGGGATGCTATTCCTCTCCAGAGGTGCGGTCCGCCCAGCGCTGCACGAGGTGCGTCAAGAGGATGCCAATGATCATCAGTGGGAACACCATCAACAGCTCGACACCCTCGGTCGCTCGATAGAACACTGTGACCTTCTCCGTTTCCGTGAGCGATCGGGCTATTCGTCCGTCAACGTCGCAATGTAGGCGATCAGCGCGTCTATCTGCTCGTCGGTGACTCGTCCTTCGAACGGGGGCATTGCGTTCGTGAAGCCGTCATGGATCTTCGCGCCGGGATCGAGTATGGACTCCCGAATGTAGTCGTCATCCGCCACGACCGTCTCGCCGGATTCGAGAGCAACGTCGCTCATGTACAGTCCCTGCCAGGTCGGGCCAATGCCCGCGATCCCGTCGACCGAGTGACAGGACGCGCATCCCAGCTCCGCGGAGAGCGCCAGCCCTTCAGCGGCCAGCGGGTCCGTTGGAGTCTCGCCTGACGGGGTCGGCAGTGGCGGACGAGTTGGGATCGCGCCTACCCGATCGATGACGGTCGTGACGACCTCATCCCACAGGCCGAGGTGGATCAGGTTGACGAGGTCCGTGATCTGCTCGTCGTTGAGCGCGCCGCCCTCTGACTGCGCCCAGGCAGGCATGATCGTCGGACCACCGCGCTCGATAGTGAGTCGAATCTCACGCTCTCGTTGCTCCCAGGCAATCGGGTCGTCCGTCTGATTCTGCGGTGTGTTCAGCGGGACGCCCCGGCGCCCGGTCGCCAAGCCGTCCTCGCCGTGGCATTCGAGACAGAACGAAATATAGTGATCAATGCCACGCCGCGCGGACTCATCGATCTTCTGCTGTTCGAACGTCTCGCGCCGGTTCGGCTCGTTGAAGAGATAGACCATCATCACGGTCGCGACGAGCACCAGTCCCAGCGCGACGACCGTCGCTTCACGTTGTTCCGATCCCACGCGCCTGTCTCTTCCTACGTGACATCCGCGGCACAGTTGCGCCGGACGACCACCACGCATTCGTCTCGAATTGCGTCGTCGCTCACTATAGCCGCGTCGACTGCTCCGGGCTATAGCCCGAGCGCTGGATCAGCGAGTTCGGATTCGTGTCTACAAGCAGCGTCTGGTCCGGCAGAACGGTAATCGGCATGAGGTCCATCGGACGCGGCGCGGGACCAGCGATCAGGACGCCCGTTCGATCGTAGACGGATCCGTGACACGGGCAGTGAAATTCGTCTGCCGCGTCGTCCCACGGCACCGTACAGCCGAGATGCGGGCACTTCCAGTAAAGCGCAAGGACGCCGTCATCGTTGTGGATCACATAGAAGCGGCCAGATTGATTGCGGTATGGCGGAGCGCCAACCTCCGGAACGGCACTGGCGGGCACCGCGATCTCGCCGCCGAACGCGCCCGTCTTATTCGGCCAGAAGAAGTAGACGAAACCTCCGGTGATCTGCAGGCTGACAACGCCGACGCTTCCCAGCACCGCGTTTCGTAGAAACGAGCGGCGCGTGACGCGGCGCGTGCCACCGGAATGCTGTTGCAACCAGCTCGCGAGCGCGGCGAGACGCATGATGAGTGGCACAAGCAGCATGCCCGCAAGCGTTCGAACCAAGGCCCACATGAATCTACCTCATCCCCAGACGTTGAGTCACGGTCGTTATGTGGCGCGCATCCACGGTTCAGTGGCCCGCGGCGTGAAGATTTGTCCACGGCCAGTAGAGTTGAAGCTCCATGCCATAACCACGGAAGAACGTTCCGATAATGGTGAGCAGGAAATACGAAACGACGAACCCGGTGAACAGCGCGATGATCAGCTCGCGGCGGGTGGGGCGGAACAGTTTCGACACGACGACGCCAAGCAGCACCGAGAAGCCGACCATGACCGCGACTGGAATCACCTGTTGGTAGACAACCGTTGGAACGCTGGTGCCGGAAAGCTGGCGCGTGACGCCGATGTACTCGTCAAAGAAGATCAGCAGCATCAGCACGATTGAGGTGAAAACGGCGGAAAACGCCGTGATCTGCTTGCCCTTGTCAGACGTGAACAGAATGCCGACCCCCAGCGGCGATCGATCGACAAACGGGATGGCCGCGATCAGCACGAGCGCCAACGTCGGAACGATCACCCCCGCCAGAGCCGGGTGCATGTGAAGCAGCAGCTCCTGCAGGTTGAGAAAGTACCATGGCGCCTTCGATGGGTTCGGTGTAACTGTGGGGTTCGCGATGTCGACCAGCGGCGGCGCGACGATGATCGAGGCGACGACGAGCAAAAACGTGAAGATGACTGCGCTCAACGCCTCGACGACGACGAGCGTCGGCCAGACCATTACCTCGTCTTCGGCCAGGTCGGTCGGCCGCGCCGC
>DATKCN010000293.1:0-10234 GCA_035513175.1 Thermomicrobiales bacterium | reverse complement strand
TTCTTGTCATTCTGAACCCTTCGTGCCTCAGGGCTGGCTCCGTGAAGAATCCGTGGCTGACTGTGGCCTGTGTAACCACGGAGAAGGAACGGATTCTTCCTATCGTCAGAATGACAAGATCGGCGTGTGCGCTGCCTATCCGAGGCGCAACCGTCTTGGCTTGACGCGCATGGGCGCATACTGGTGACGCGGACGGAGTCCGCCACCGCACGAAGGCGCCGGCTTCCGAAGTGGGGCACGGATCCTTCCTGCGTCAGGATGACAAAACTAACGCCCTTGATGCCGATCTCAGTGGCGGACGAAAGTACGCCGCGTCGTCACGCCGCTGGTTCGTTGAGGCGGACGGGGACGAAGCCTTCGCCGGGGCGATAGTCGGGGGACTGGTGGCGGAAGTAGGTGTTGTAGAGGTCGGCGTAGTGGCCGCCGCGCAGCATGAGCGCGTCGTGGCTGCCTTCTTCGACGATGCGGCCTTCGCGCAGAACGATGATGCGGTCGACGGCGCGGATCGTTGAGAGGCGGTGGGCGATGACGATGGCGGTGCGGCCCGCCAGAATGGTGTCCAGCCCCTCCTGAATCTGCGCCTCGGTGAGCGGGTCGACGCTGGCGGTAGCCTCGTCCATGATGACGATAGCGGGATCCTGGAGCAGCACGCGCGCCAGGGCCACGAGCTGGCGCTGTCCCATCGAGAGCCCGCGTCCCGCTTCGCCGACCTCGGTGTCCAGCCCTTCCGGCAGCCCATCCAGCCAGTCACCGGCGCCGACGTGTCGCGCGGCTTCCTCGACCTCAACGTCGCTGGCGTCCGGCTTCGCGTAGCGGATGTTGTCGGCGATCGTACCTGTGAAGAGGAATGGGGACTGCGGCACGACGCCAAGCTGGCGGCGGTACGAGGCCAACTCGAAGGAGCGGATGTCGTAGCCGTCGACCAGCAGCTCGCCGTCCTGGAACTCGTAGAAGCGGGCAACGAGGCGGCCTATGGTCGACTTGCCAGCGCCGGTGTGGCCGACGAAGGCGATAGTTTCGCCTGCTTCGATAGCAAGGTTGAAGTCGTTCAGCACCCGCTGGCGGGGGGAGTAGGAGAAGTCGAGGTCGCGAAGCTCGATGCGGCCGGTGAGGCGGGGAGCGGGGTCGTCGCTGGTCTGGACGACGCGCGGCTCGGCGTCGATGAGGGCGAAGACGCGCTCGGCGGCGGCCAGACCGAGCTGGAACTGGCTCCAGAACGAGGCGATACTGGTGAGCGGGAACCAGAACAGGTTGATGGACTGCACGAACAGGAACCAGTGCCCGGCTGAGACGTCGCCGCCGATGACGCCGCGCCCGCCGAAGTAGACGACGACGGCGGTGCCCGTGGCTGCGACGGTGACGAGGATGGGGAAGATGCCACTATAGATGAAGCCGGAGCGCAGGGTGGCGACATAGGCCTGGTGGTTCACGCGCTTGAACTCATCGTAGATACTGGCTTCCTGCCTGAAGGCCTTGGCGACGGAGATGCCGGAGACGGCTTCCTGAACGTTGGCATTGACGATGGCGCGCGAGCGCTGGGCGCGCTGGGTGGAGAGGCGGGCATAGCGGCGGAAGGCGAGCGCGATGACGATGATAAAGGGGGCCATGGCGAGCACGAAGAGGGACAGGCGGACGTTGACGTAGACCAGGATGCCGGTCACGAGCAGGAAGAGCATGAGCTGCGACAGCAGCGAGAGGGTCAGCGTCACGACCGAGGCGAACTCCTCGGTGTCGGAGGTCACGCGGGAGACGATCTTGCCGGAGGGATACTCGTCATAGAACGACATGTCGCGGGCGACGATGGCCCGGAAGGCGTCACGACGCAGGGTGAGCACGACATCGCCGACGGCGCGGGCGGTGTAACGCTGGCGCAGGAAGTTCGTGGTCCAGGAGAGGCCACCGGCCAACAGGATGGCGCCGACGATCAGCACTATGGGGCGGGTTTCGAGGCTCGATTCGAGCTGGTTGATGCCCTCGGCGAGCAGGACGTTCAGCCCGGCGTCGGAGACGGAGGCGACGACGACCATGGCGGCGACGAAGGTCATGACGGGCAGCTTGGGGCGGAAGTAGCGCACGATGCGGCGCAGCAGCGCGCGGTCCCCGTAGTTGCGGTCGTAGTCCTCGGCGTCGAGGCCGTCCATGATGAAGCCCATGGGTGTTAGTCCTCGCAATAGATGTTAGACGAACGATGGTGGCAGCGTGGCCCGCTGGGTGGGTCGTAACGCGTAACGTGTAACGCGTAGGAGAGGCCCAGCGTGGCCTCCCCCGGTTGGCCGCCACGTGGCCCGCGACGGGTATCCAACGTGGTTGCGGTGGCTTGCCGCCCGCGTATCCGACCCGGGAGGCCACCCTGGGCCTCCCCTACGCGGATCGACGCCTCACGTCCCTTGTTCCGAATCACGGAACACCCTGTCCTCCCGACACGATCCTGCGACAGCGTATCCGGGCAATGCGAATGACGAACGTGGGATCGCATCCATCCCCGAGCCAGCGGCGCGGCGCGGTTAGTCATCGGCGTGGGCCACGGCGGGCTCCAGGGTGGGGGCGAGGTCGGTGTGGGCGAAGATGCGGCGGTAGAGGTCGCAGCGGGAGAGGAGTTCGGCGTGGACGCCCTGGTCGAGGAGGCGGCCCTGATGCAGGACGAGGATGGTGTCGGCCCAGCGGATCTGAGAGAGGCGATGGGTGATCAGCAGGGTCGTGCGGCCTTCCTGCAGGCGACGGATGGCGCGCTGGATCTCGTCCTCGGTGGCGGAATCGATGGCGCTGGTGGAGTCGTCGAGGATCAGGATGCGGGGGTCGGTCAGCAGGGCGCGGGCGATGGCGAGGCGCTGGCGCTGGCCGCCGGAGAGGGCAGCGCCCCGCTCGCCGACGACCGTCTCGTAGCCGTCCTTGAAGGACATGATGAAGTCGTGGGCCTGGGCGTCACGGGCTGCCTGCTCGATCTGCTCGGGCGTGGCGCGGCCGGCGAGCGAGAAGCCGATGTTCTCGGCGACGGTCTTGGAGAAGAGGAAGACATCCTGCTCGATCGACGAGACCTGGGAGCGCAGGGCGTCCAACTGCCAGTCGCGGGTGTCGACGCCGTCGATGGCAATGCGGCCGGAGTCGACATCGTAGATGCGGTTGACGAGCTTGGTGAGGGTGCTCTTGCCGGCGCCGGTCTGGCCGACGATGGCGACGGTCTGACCCGGCTCGACGCGGAAGGAGACGTCGCGCAGGATGGGGGTGTTACCGTAGGAAAAGGAGACGTTTTCGAAGACGATCTGGCCGCGAATGGGGGCGACGTGGCCGCCGTCGTTTTCGTCCAGCTCGGTCTCTTCGTTCATGATCTCCAGGATGCGGCGGGCGCCCGCCACGCCAAGCTGGACCAGGGCGAAGGTGAAGACGGAGATGTGGGAGGCGAAGCCGAGCAGGCCCATGAGGCCCATGAAGGCGACCAGATCGCCGACTGAGAGCGCGCCGGAATCGACCAGCAGGACGCCGTGCAGGAAGGCGACGGTCATGGCAATGGCCAGCACGAGCGGCGGGAGATAGAGCGACTGCACTTCGCCCTGCCGGACGAACGCATTACGGAAATTGCCGGAGAGGCGGGCGAACTTGCGCTCCTCCTGATTCTCCTGGACAGTCGACTTGACGACCTCGATGCCGGTGACGGTCTCGGCCAGCCCGGCGTTGAGGGCGCCGAAGTCGGCGCGCATGGCGGCGGAGACGGGCTCCAGGCGCCGGATGTAGCGGCGCAGCGCCCAGGCGAAGCCGACCAGGAAGATCAGGGGCGCGAGCAGCAGTTGCGGTGAGATGACGGCGATGAAGACGACCGGGATGACGATGGTCAGCATTGAATCGAGGATGAGCGCGACGCCGGGAGTCATCATCATGGAGAGCTGGGACATGTCGTTGTTGGCGCGGGCCATGATGTCGCCGACGCGCTGGCGGTTGTGGAAGGTCTGGCTCTTGCCGAGCAGGGAGACGTACAGCTCCTCGCGGGCATCACGGGCCAGACGCCTGGAGAGGACCTCGATGGAAAGCTGGCCCGCCAGATCGGTGACACCGCGCAGCAGGACGATGGCGAGGATGGCCAGCGCGATCGCCCCGAGGCGACTGCCGTCGTTGTCCAGCACCTGATCGAAGGCCTGGCCGGTGAGGACGGGCGTGGCGGATGTGAGCACGCTGGTCAGCAGGGTGAAGCCAATGAAGCCGGCCAGATAGAGCTTGTTGCGCAGCACATGCGAGACGATCCAGCGCACGGCGGAGCGGCGGTCGGAGACGAACTCGCCCTCGACGGTGAACTCGCGACGGTTGCCTTGATCGTTGCTGGTGGCGCTCGATGCCACACGGACTCCTTTACGACACACCGGCGGGGGGCCGGCGCGGCTTGCGTTGGCGGTTGCTGCTGATGCCACCTGGCTGATGTCGCGCCGGCTGCCGAACCGAGCTGGGCCGGGGCGCGACCGGCCCACGTGCGTGGAGACGCGTCCATGATGGTAGCGGGAACGGGGGCGAATAGCAATGGGGAGAATGTCGTAGGCGCGGGCGGACGCCCTCACCCGCCGGCCCCCTCTCCCAGTACTGGGAGAGGGGGAGATGGGGGCGGGGTGGCAGGGAGATAATCGAGCAGGCGCTCGAGCCAGTAGGCTGCGCCGCGAGCGAGGGCTTCGTAGCCGGGCTCTTCGAGGCCGGGGAGTATGTGCTGGTAGCTGACGACCTGGTGCAGCATGCCGAGGGGCAGGATCAGCGCGGCGGCGCGTTGCAGGGATTCCTCGGGGGCGGCGCCGCGCCATTCGTCGAGGTAGGCGGCGACGAGGCGGTCACGGGAGCCGGGGATGCCATCGAGGTAGTCGGACTCGTCGATGAAGGTGACGAGGTCCAGGAACGGGTGCGCGACGGCGGCATCGGTCCAGTCGAAGTAGGTGGGGCGGTCAGCGCGCAGCGCGACGTTCTCAATGTGCAGGTCACCGTGGATGAGGGTGTCCGGGATGTCGAGGGTCGCCAGCTCGGCGATGTAGGAGTGGACCGTGGGGATGGCGGCGCGGATGCGGTCCTGCTCGGGCTGCTTCACATACCGCAGCATGGCGTCGTCGGTCAGCGCGGCTTCGACCTGCGCGGCGAGGCGGGGCAGGCGGCGGTCGAGGCACCCGGCGCGGAACAGCGCGGCGGTCTGACCGACCCATGAGCGCTGGTGGCGAGCGTGCAGGCGCAGTGCGGTTTCCCAGAGATCGAGGTCGGGGCGGTTGACCAACTGGACACCGGCGTCAGGCAGCAGCAGCCAGACACGCTCGGTGTCGACGGCGAGGGGGACGGGCAGGTGGGCGGGGATGCGCTCGACGAGCGCGCCCAGCAGCGCGGCCTCGTTGGCGAACAGGAACGTGCCGGAGGCGTTGCCCGCACCGGTGAAGACGGAGGCCTTGAAGTAGACCGTGCCGCTGGAGGTTTCGAAACGGATGATGGTCGAGAGGCCCCAGGTGCGGTACTGCCGGGGCGGGCCGTGCTGCGTCACGCCAGCGGCGTGGAGGGCGGCGCCCGACCAGGCGACCGCTGCCTCGAACCAGCCGCGAGCGGTCCATGGGCGACGGATGGGCGGCGCGGGGGCGTCGATGTCCCGCAGGGCCGCCAGCAGGGTCTCGCGGCCGGGAGCATCCGGCAGGGAGGCGGGAGCGAGGGCGGCGATGGGCGCCCAGCAGCCGTCCGGCGGCAGGTCGGGCGAGAGCGGTTGCATGAGATAGGCGTGCCAGCGATGGCGGCGCTCGCGGTCGACGTTCATGTCAACGCAGCGTAGAACGACGGCGTCGACGCCCCACTGGTCGCGCATGGCGTCGATGACAGGGGCAACGTCCGGGTACCAGACGAAGCCGTCGTGCTGGAACTGGAGCGCCGGGGTCGCGCCGCCGCGCAGCCAGACAGACGGCTCGGTGGGATGGACGAGCGTGGCTGTGATGTGGGTCTGCCAGGCGGGGGAGTCAGCCACGGTTGTCGCTCCTTGGCGTGGGCGGATCAGGCGAGGGATTGTACGTGAGGCGGGCTCAGCGGGAGCGGCGGCTGCTGATCGTGCTGCCTGACGGCAGTGACGCACCGTACAAAGCCTCAACGTTCGTGTGGAGGATATCCTCGATGAACTCGGTTGCGGTCAGGTACTCGATGCCGGTGTGCACGTGGCGTCCGGAGACGAGGGGTGGGAAGTCGGAGACGTTGTGGCTGATGACGTACTGGGCTCCGGCTACGATGGCTGTTTCCCATATGGGCACATCGTCGGGATCGCGGATACCCGTCCACGGCGGGGCTCCCTGGTAGTCGCGAATGGAGACTAGGGTCATGACAGAAATCAGGCGGCGGAGCATGTCATTTGCGTTCACTGAGAGGGTTCGCCATTCGCTGGCGTCTATCCGCCCGTGCTGGGCGGCCCAGCGCCAGGTCAGCACGCGCCAGGACTCGGCAATGATCCATTCCGACCAGATCGGGGTGAACTGTATGTGCCCGCTTTGGGCTGCCCGTTGCAAGCTGATTCGAGACCAATAGGGAACGAGGACACTACTGTCGAGCACCACGATGGGAGCAGCGACGGGCTGACTCATTTCGGGGGAGACATCTGCTCACGTTGCCACGGATATGTTCCCGGCCGGCTGCGCGACAACTCGTCCAGCTCGTCCTGTGTCATCTCGTCCCCACCGACCGCCATCGACACCTCAGTCTCGTAGCGGCGGAGCAGGATATCGTCAAGCTGAACCTGGACGCGGCCATCTTCCAGGGTGCGCCCGCGTAGCAGGCCGAGCTCGACCCAGTATGGAACTGACGCGTCCAGCTCGATACCGAGTAACTGCTTGGCGCGAGGGGCGTCTACCCAGATGGGCTCTTCGTCTTTCAGCAGCCGCAGGGCTTCGCGAACCTTCTGCCCGAGCTCTTCAATGAGGCACGGGTCAAGCTCGCCCTGGGGAGCGGACTCCAGGATGGTTTCGAGTTCGTGGATCAGGGTGGCGGTCGCGTGTGTCGTGCTCATGGGGCAAGTATGGCGGGCTGGTGGCAGAAAGGCAATCGCTTCTGTTGACGCGCCGCCGGGGCGGGCCTATCGTGCTCGGGGCAATGATGAGTTTGACGGGGGAGGGGCAGGCGATGGCGCGGCATCCGTGGGTTGCGCAGGCGGACGATGGGCCGCGGTTCGGGATTCAGGTGGCGACACACAAGCGGCGCACGGCGCAGCTGGAGGTGACGCTGCACGACGATCCGCTGATGGTGCAGATGGCGGCGGGGCGGCTGATCGAGGAGCTGGGCTACGACGGGCTGTTCCTGCACGATCATCCGGGGTTCAGTCCGGATCCGTGGCTGGGGCTGGCGGCGTTGGCTGCCGTGACGGAGCGGGTCACGCTCGGCTCGGTGGTGTTCTGCGTGCCGTACCGGCATCCAGTGTATCTGGCGCGGCTGGCGACGGACGTCGACAACCTGAGCCGGGGGCGGCTGATGGTGGGGTTGGGCATCGGGTGGGCCGTGCCGGAATTCGTCAACATGGAGATTCCGTTCACGAAGGCGAGCGTGCGGCAGGCGGGGCTGGCCGAGGCGGTGGAGATCATCAAGGGGCTGTGGACGGGCGAGCACTACTCTTTTAAAGGCACGCACTACACGGTGGATGGGATGCAGCTGGCGCCGAGGCCGATACAGTCGCCACGACCGCCGATCATGATCGCCGGTGGTGGCGAGCGGACGACGCTACGGCAGGTGGCGCTGTACGCGGACGCCAGCAACTTCGGGGATCTGGCGGCGCCGGAGAGCACGTTCGAACGGGACTTCTCCGGCAGCGCGGCCAGCACGGAGGCGATGCGGGCGCGGATGGACGTGCTGAACGGGCATTGCGAGGCGGTTGGGAGACCGCACGAGGAGGTGCTGAAGACGCACTTCGTGTCGTGGCTGATGATGGCGCCGACGGAGGCGGAGGCGCGGGCAAAGTTCGACACGTACTTCGAGACGGACCGCAGTCCGTTCGCGCGGGGGGTGCTGGCGGGGACGCCGGAGCAGATCGCGACGTACTACCGGGCGCGCATCGAGGCGGGGATGCAGTACTTCGTGATCCAGATGCTGGATGGCGCGGACCACGAGACGCTGGAACTGTTCGCCAGGGAGGTCATGCCGGGGCTGCGGTGAGGCATCGACCGGCGGATGTGGGCGGGCATATACTTGCGTGACGGTGACGGGATACTGTCACGCGTCCACGGGAGCCGATGATGGCAGCGCGCATGAAGACGACGATGTATCTCGATCCCGACCTGGTGCGGGCGGCCCAGGCGCGGGCCGTGACAGAAGGCCGGCGCGACTATGAGATCGTCGAGGACGCGTTGCGCACGTATCTGACGCCGCTGGATCGGGAGGCGAGCCGGGCCGCGTTGCGCGCGATGTTGGACCGGCTGGCGACGCGCAACGAGCCACTCAGTGACGACGAGGCGATGGCGCTGGCCAATGAGGAATTGCACGCGATGCGCGCAGAACGTCGCCAGCGATAGATGCCGCGCGTCGTCGTCGATCCCGGGGTGCTCGTGTCCGCCGTAATCACTCCCAACGGATTGTGTGGACAGATTCTCCGCCAAGCCATAAGCGGCTCCATTGCGTTGCTTGCAAGCCCAGCGGTGCTGGAGGAACTCGCCGATGTGCTGTCTCGACCGAAGTTCCGACGATACCTCTCGCTCGAGGAGGTAGACACGTTCGTTGCGCTCGTGGCGAGGGTTGCAGACATTCATCCTGACCCACCAGGAGCTCAGGCATACTCCAACGATCCCGACGACGATTACCTGATAGCGCACGCGCTGTCGTTACACGCGGACCACCTGATCTCCGGAGACACACATCTGCAAGCGATGACGAACGTTGAGGTCTCCGTGATGACGCCTCGCGCGTTTCTGGAGCGGTATCGGGGCGCGGACGAGTAGCGAGCGGGTAAAGGACGCCAAATCCGAGTGTGGGGTTGAAGGAATGACGGAATGACGGAATTCCGTCAAAATGCATTCGGAGCCGCCGATGACGGCACGTAAGAAGACGACGATATATCTCGATCCCGACCTGCTACGGGCGGTGAAGGTGCGGGCTGCTGAGGAAGGGCGGCACGATTACGAGATCTATGAGGCGGCGTTGCGGGCGTATCTGGCGGCGCGGGAGAATGAGCGGGTGGTCAACGAGGCGGTCAGGCGGGTGATGTTGGCGCGGATGGCGGAGCAGGACGAGCCGGGTGGTGGCGACGAGGAGTAGGTCAGGAATGGCCCCCGCCGCCCCTGTTCGCGCCGAACGCCGTCGCGGGAGAACCGTGCGTCGTTTTTTGCTGTTCTCGATAGAAGCCGGATCGTGACATGACAACAGCGATAGAAACACGGGAACGGCGGCGGCTGACTGAACTGGCGCGCGAGTATCGGGAGCGCGGATACGAGGTTATCACCCAGCCGCAGGAGGACGATCTACCAGCCTTTCTGCGCGGCTTCCAGCCCGACATGGTTGCGCGCAGAGAAGGCGATGATGTCGTCATTGAGGTTGTCACGAAACAGAGCCTGCGCGAAACCAGCCAACGGATCAAGCAGTTGACCGACGCCGTCGCGCCGCACGCTGGGTGGCGCTTCGAGCTGGTTGTGACGAATCCACGAACGGACAGTAGTGAGCCGCCGCATGGCGACGAGCCAGCTATTCAGGAGATCATGAAGCGGCTAGGGGATGCACGCGAGCTGCTACGCGAGGGACAGGCGGAGAACGCCGGTCTGGTAGCGTGGGCCGCAACGGAAGCGGCGCTGCGCAGTCTCGCCAGAAGGCATGACGTTTCACTGGATCGCCTGGAGCCGGGCTACGTGCTCAAGCAGCTTAGTGTTCTCGGATTACTGAGTAGCGAGGATCTGGACCTGATGCAGGACGCGATGCGCGAACGGGATCTGATCGCGCACGGCTTCCTCGCTGAGCCGGGAGCCGAAGATTGGGTGCGACCGTTGATCGAGCGGACGAGCGGGCTGGTGCATGGATGACCCGCACGGAAACATCTTTCATGCCTATCGTGGGCCGAGCGCGTCGGAAGATGCTTACGCGCGGCAACTGGAAGACAACTTCACGCGGGCGTTGGCAATAACGCTGCATCGCATTCACGATAGTCCAGCGCGGGCGGTGATGTTGGCAGCGCTGGGCTTTCCGGAATCCGAGTGGGATGAGCCGTACACTTGTCATCTCCAGGTTGTAAGGCCAGGAGCGGGGTGGCCAGGACCGTCGAACCGGAGCTTGCTCGTCGTGCATG
>DATKCN010000292.1:0-9224 GCA_035513175.1 Thermomicrobiales bacterium | reverse complement strand
AAAGCGGCGGGTCACGCGCACATGGATGGGGTCGTCAAGCTCCATTGAGGTCGTCCTTTCCTATGGAAGCGTTCGATGCGTCGTCATCCGCCAGCAGGCCGTCCAACTCGGCAAGCCGCGCCGTCCATGCATCGCGTTGCGCGGCGATCCAGGCGGCGGCTCGATCGAGCGGCTCGGGGTTGAGGGAGAGCCGATGCTCGCGCCCCACGCGCCGCCGCCGCACAAGTCCGGCGCGTTCCAGCACGCGGATGTGCTTGGAGACCGAGTTGAGCGAGATGTCGAACGGGCGGGCAAGCTCGGTGACGCGCGCTTCCCCGCCCGAGAGGCGACGCAGGATCGCGCGCCGCGTCGGATCAGCCAGCGCCGCCAGCACGTGGTCCAGTTTGGCGTCTCGTCCACTCGCGTTCATCATTCACCCAACAAGATGAATATATCGCGGGGCGCGCGACACGTCAACCGTGATGGTAGAGCACAGCAGGACGACACCGATTATGTGCCGGCGGACTCACCGATCGCGGCGGCAGCGGCATTGGGGGCCGAGAGCCCGGCCGGAAGGTTGACCCGTCGTTCCCGCATGACGAGCGCGACGACGACGCCCGACGCCAGGGTCAGCGCGGCGACGCTCCAGATGGCCCAGTCAAGGCCCAGCGCATCAGCCACGATTCCGGCCATGAGCGCTCCGGCCGCGTAGCCGCTGTCACGCCACAGCCGGTAGACGCCGACCGCCGTGCCGCGCATGTCCGGCGATGTGTTGTCGGCGATGGCGGCCAGCAGGGTCGGGTAGACCATGGCGGTCCCGAGCCCGAGCAGCGCCGCCGCCCCGGCCCAGGCGGTGAAGCCGTCGAGCGTCACGATGAACGCGATCGCCAGCGCCTGCGTCCACATGCCGGCGGCGATCAGCCACTTGCGGCCCAGGCGGTCGCTGGCGAGGCCGGTTCCAAGCTGGGTGAGGCCCCAGACGGCGGGGTAGATGGCTGCCAGGACGCCGATCCGACCAACGCTCAGACCCCCTGCGGCGAAGAACAGCGGCAGCAGGCCCCAGGCCAGGCCGTCGTTCAGATTGTTGACCATGCCAGCCTGCGAGCAGGAGAACAGGTTGCGGTTGCGCCACGATGTCAGCGTGAAAATCGACCAGAACGATGGCTGTTCGACCGGGGCGCCTGGAGTATCGGGCGCGTCAAGCGCGCGCAGGCGTGCTTCGAGCTGCGCGTGACCGCGCGTCTCCTTCACGCCGAAGATGGACAGCAGCAGCCCGGCCAGCGCGATGACGAAGCCAATCAGGAACGGCTCCGGCCGTAGCCCGTAGGTGGCCGCCAGCCAGCCGGTCAACAACGCCGAGCCCGCCAGCGCGAAGTAGCCCGCGAACTCGTTGAGCCCCATGGCCAGGCCGCGCCGCACCGGCCCGACCAGGTCAATCTTCATGATGACCGTCGTCGACCAGGTAAAGCCCTGGTTGACGCCGAGCAGGACATTGGCGAACACGATCCACCACCAATTCGGGGCCACAATAATGATCAGTGGCACCGGCAGGGCAAACAGCCAGCCGATCACCAGCAGCTGCTTGCGTCCCACCCGATCGGAAAAGCGGCCCGCGAACAGGTTGGCGAAGGCCTTCACCAGCCCGAACGAGACGATGAAGGAGGTCGCCGCGCTGGCGGCCGCGAGGCCGAACTCCTCCTCGGCCAGCAGCGGCACGACGGTGCGCTCCAGCCCGATCATCGCGCCGACGAAGGCGTTCACCAGCACCAGCAGCCAGAACTGGCGCCAGTTCGCGCGCAGTCCGAGCTGAATTGGAGCGTCCGCTCGAGTTGTCATCCGGGTCGACCGCTACGATACGGCGCAGCGGTTGGCGCCCGCTTCAAGGTCAGTCACGTCGCCGTCAGGAAGCAGGCCCGCCTCGTTGGCCTCCACGATGAGGTGATGGTTCGGGGGCGTCGGCGGAATGCGGCCGAGGATTGCGCTGACGAAACCGTCCCGCGTCTCATGCAGCAGAGAGACGCGCTCCCGCACACTGGACAGCGGGGCGCTGAGCGGCTGGCCGTCGAACGGGATCGGCTCGCTGACGTGTCCGGGCAGGACGATGGAGCCGGGCGGCAGTTGCAGCAGCCGCTGGAGCGAGTCGTGGAGTGTCGCCGCCCGCTGGCGCGACTCGTCCGCCGTCGCTTCGAGATCGGGGCGTCCAACACCGGCGAGGAAGAGGGTGTCGCCGGTGAACAGCGCCTGCCCGTCAAGCTGATAGGTCGTGCTCTCGTTCGTGTGTCCCGGTGTGGCAATCACCCGTAGCGTTGCCTCGCCAACCGCGAGTGTGTCGCCATCGCGCAGCGGCTGGAACGGATAGTGCACGCGGTCCTGCCGCGGCATGTAGAGCGTCGCCCCGGCGCGTTCGGCCAGTAGCCGCGAGCGCGACAGGTGGTCGGCGTGCACATGCGTGTCCAGCACGGTCGTGATTGTCCAGTCGTGCTCTGCGGCCAGCTGCATGTAGACATCGGGGTCCAGGGAGGCATCGATGACCAGCGCCTCGCCGCCGCTGCCAACCATGTACGACAGGCAGCCCTTGCCGGTGCGGCGAAGCTGGATGACCAGCGCCGCGCTCCCCGGCACGTCGACTCGCGCGGTATTCCAGGCCAGGCTCCATGACTTCATGCCGCCTGCCAATGAGATCGCGTTCATCCCCCGTTCTCGCAGCAGATCGGCCGCGATCTGGCTCGTTCGACCCGCAGCGCAAACGGTAACCACGG
The DNA here is from genome assembly GCA_035513175.1 of Thermomicrobiales bacterium. Taxonomy (GTDB): domain Bacteria; phylum Chloroflexota; class Chloroflexia; order Thermomicrobiales; family CFX8; genus DATKCN01. The sequence goes on along the minus strand of DATKCN010000292.1, from coordinate 6,486 downwards.
GCTGCGAAGTCGGCAGGTCGACGGTATCGAGAACGTGACGGTCGCCGGCCTTGAGTCGTTCGTAGGCGTCAACATGCAGGCTGCCGGGGATGGACCACTCGGCGCGCTCGTCAGCCGGGCGCACGTCGAGGATCGTCAGGGGCTCGTCGCGTTCGATCATCGCGCGCAGCGTCTCGGTGGTCATGACGTTCGTGTCGATGGACATCGTATCCGTTCTCCAGTTCGTGATTCGTCCCGTCTCAGACGAAGATCGTTGAATTCGCGTCCTTCGCGAATTCAAGAAAGTCGGGCGACCCAGTGCGTGGCTGGACGCCAGCGATAAAGTCGCCTTCTTCATAGCCAAACGTATCGATCGTGAAGCCGCACGGATAGAGCTTGACCCCACGCTCGATAGCCAGATGCAGCAGCTCCTCAATGGTCGGCACCTGCTGCTGGCGCAACCGGCGGCGCATCATGCGGGTCGCCATCGCGGTCATGCCTGGCAGAGCCGCCAAGATATTGGGGACCTCCATGGGCATGGCTGGATTGCCGACCGGCGACACCTTCAGGCGCCGGTGCTTGTCCTTGTGAATGACGTTCAGTCCGTAGAACGTGAAGAAGATCCCGACGTCCCAACCCTTGTTGGCAGCCTGGACGGCCATCATCAACGGCGGATACGCCCAGTCCAGCGCGCCCTTGGTGGCGATAATCGCCAGGCGCGTGGTCGTGGTTGGCAGGTCGGGCGAAGCCGGCGAGGTGAGCGCGTCGACGCAATCGGTGGCAACGGACGCGGTCGTCGTTTCGGTCAGCATTGGAAGCACTCCTTCAATAGCACGGAGGGCAGAACTCCGGCGTGCAGCGCGGTTCGAGCGCGCTGATCGGTTGGGACGCGTTCAGGAGGGAACCTCGTCTCGTTCGACCGGCAGACCGGCGACCTGCCAGTCCGGGAAGCCATGGGTAAAGCGCTGGGCCCGGTAGCCACGGGCGGCCAGCAGCTCGACGGCCTCGTCGGCATAGACGCAGTAGGGGCCGCGGCAGTAGGCGACGATCTCGCGGTCGGGGCTCAGCTCGCCGAGCCGCGCCTCCAACTCATCGATCGGGATCGAGCGGGCGCCGGGCAAATGACCGGCGCGATACTCCCCGGGCGGGCGGACATCGAGAACCACGACGTTCTCGTCATTGAGACGGCGCAGCAGGGACGTGGCGTCGATCGGCTCGAACTCGTCGCGGTTCCCCAGGAAGGTATCGACGATGCGGTCGATCTCGGCCAGCCGCCGCTCGCTCAGGTCGCGCACGACCTGCAAGAGCCGGTACACGTCCGCGTCGGCGAGCCGGTAGTAGACGCGCAGGCCGTTGCGGCGCGTCTCGACGAGCTGGGCGGCGCGCAGCACCTGCAGATGCTGCGAGGCGTTGGCGACGGAGAGGCGCGTCTCCTGCGACAGTTCCTCGACGCTCCACTCGCGCTGGGCGAGCAGGTCGAGGAACTCGAGCCGGTGCGGGTTGGCCAGCGCCTTGCCGATGCGGGCGAACTCGCCATACAGGCTGTCCTTGAATGCGCGATGGTCCACATGCTCCTCATTCACCTATTGACAAGTACTCAAGAGAATAATATATTACTTGCACAGACTCGTCAAGGGGGCGCCGGTGATCCGCCGGAGGGGCTCAGCAGGAGGACCGGGCCGGAACGGGACGTGCTGGACGCCGATAGAGCCCCAATGTTGAGCCGCACGATGGTTCCACGTGAAAGGAGACAGCATGGCCACGGCACTGACGATTGATATTCGCGTGCTGCGCGAGGCGATCCAGCACGAATACGAGGAGGTGGCGGCCTGTCCCACCAAAGGCTTCCACTTCCACGTCGGCCGTCCACTCGCGCAACGGCTTGGGTATGCGGCCGAGCAGGTCGACCCCTTGCCGGACAGCGTGGTCGAGAGCTTCGCCGGAGTCGGCAATCCGTTCGCGCTCGGCCCGCTTGCGCCGGAAGAGACGGTTGTCGATCTCGGGTCCGGCGCGGGCTTCGACGCAATCCTGGCCGCGCGGCAGGTCGGGGAGAGCGGGCGCGTGGTCGGCATCGACATGACCCGCGCCATGCTCGAGAAGGCGCGTGACAACGCTCTCCAGCTCGGACTGGAGCACGCCACCTTCCGCGAGGGCTACATCGAAGAGCTGCCGGTCGACAGCGAATCGATCGACGTCGTGATCTCGAACGGCGTCATCAACCTCAGCCCCGACAAGGAGCAGGTCTTCGCGGAGATTTTCCGGGTGTTGAAGCCGGGCGGCCGGATCCAGATCGCCGACATCATCGTCGGGCGCGAGGTGCCACTCTCGGCCCAGAACGACATCAGGCTCTGGACCGGCTGAATTGCCGGCGCGCTGCCGGAGGCAGCGTTGACCGACATCATCTGGAACGCCGGCTTCGAGCGCATCCAGTTCTCCACCGAACGCTACGACACCTATGCCGACGCCCCACAGGCCTCCAGCGCGGCCGCGTTCGACACCAGGGGCGTCAATGTGCTGGCATACAAGCCCGTCGCGGCGCGCGACGAATCCCGGCCAGCCCGAAGACCTGAACCGGTCGCCGAGGCGGGAGAGCCGGTTAGCGCCGGAGACATCCCGGCATCCGCCGACGAGGTCTACGACGCCGGACACCTCGGCTGCGGCGACGGTCCTCTACTCACGATCGCGCAGCGGCTGAAGGCCATGGCGCCCGGCGCGGTGCTGGAGGTCCGCTCCACTGACGCCGGTGTTGTGGCCGACCTGCCCGCCTGGTGTCGCATGGTCGGGCACGCCTACCTGGGAGGGGGTGATGGGAACGATCACGGACGCTACTTCATCCGCCGCAAGGATGGATGAGACCGGCGGGCATACCGTCACGGCCACGCTGGATGCCGGCGAGGAGAACTGCGCCACGCTGATCCTGAACGTCCGCGCGGCGATCGATCCCCTGCAGCCGGGCGAGATTCTGGCGGTTGTCGCCTACGACCCGAGTGCCCAACTGGATCTGCGCGCCTGGAGTCGCATGACCGGCCACGGCTACCTCGGGATGGATGACTACGACGAGTACGCAGTCTACTACCTGAGAAAGCGAGGCACACCCCATGGCGAAGATTCTCGTTTACGGTAGCTACGGCAACGATGACGCTGAACGCGCCACGCTGGCATTCATCGTCGGCAACACGGCGCTGGCCTCCGACCACGAGGCCGTAGTCTTTCTGACGGTCGAGGGCGTGCGGCTGGCGACCAAGGGGCACGCGGACGACATCCACAAGGAGGGCTTCGCGCCGGTCAAGGAGCTGATCGGCCAGTACGTCGCCGGGGGCGGCACGCTGATCGCCTGCGCTGCCTGCTGCAAGCCACGCAACATCGGCGAGGGCGATCTGATCGAGGGAGCCGAGATCGCGGGGGCGGCGCGTCTGGTCGAGTATCTGGCCAATGGGTACGCGCCGTTCTCAGCGTGACCCAGGGCGGCGGGAGCGCGCCAATGGTCGGCGCGCTCTGCTCCCTCGATGTCGTCGGGGCGACTCCCTGACTGATGACATGCGTCGGACGCTTCAGCTCGCCCGTTTTACAAGCCGGCGGCGCGTGCCGCTGGCTTGTGGCTACTCAGAGGTCAACTTCAGTAGGATTCGCCCATGTTTGCCAATGCTGTCCGAACCGTGTACGCGTACAACGCCTGGGCCAACGCGCGGGTGCTGGACGCCGCCAAGAATCTCGATCCGACGCAACTGCTGGCGGACAGTGGCGGAGGGTACGGCTCGATCCGGGACACGCTCGTCCACATCGTCGACGCCGAGTGGATGTACCTCGAACGGTGGCGAGGGCGATCGCCGGATGCCACGCGGGACCCGGCCGCGTTTCCCGATGTCGCCAGCATCCGCGCCCACTCGGCAGCGGTCGCGGCCGAGACACGGGGCTTTCTTGAGGGTCTCGGCGACGCAGACCTCGGGAGAGTTGTCTCCTACGTCAACGTGCTTGGCGAGACCTGGGCGTACCCGCTGTGGCAGCAGTTGCTGCATCAGATCAACCACGCCACGCAGCACCGGAGCGAGGCGGCGGTCCGGCTGACTCAATTGGGCCACTCGCCCGGCTGGCTCGATTTTCTGATCTTCATCGACGAGCGGAACGCCAGCCAGCGCTGAACCACGCGTGGGCCAGCCAGGCGCGCTGCTACGCCGGCGAGCTCGTGCTCTGCGCAGGGCGCGCAACAATCGCCATCACCACCACCGGAATCAGGGCCAGCGCCAGGCCTCCGCCAACCAGCGACAGCGTCGCGTAGCTCGTCGTCGCGACCATGACGCCGCTCATGATCCCGCCCCCAGCGCCCGACAGCGCCACCCCGACATCGACCGTGCCCTGTGTGGCGGCCCGCGTCTCCAGCGGCGCGGCATCGGTAATCATGGCTGTGCCGGCCACCAGACCGAAGTTCCAGCCAACCCCCAGCAGCCCCAGCGCCAGCGCCAGAATCGCGACAGAATCGGTGGGAGCCAGCGCGGCAATGAACCCGGCGATGGGCAGCGTCACTCCAGCTGCTATCACCAGCAGGATACGGCCGATGCGGTCGACGAGAAACCCTGTGATGGGCGAGGGCAGGTACATGCCGGCGATATGCACCCCGATCACCACGCCGGTCGCCGAGAGCCCATGCCCGTGATGACGCATATGAATCGGCGTCATCGTCATGATGCTTACCATGACAACCTGGGTAACGATCATGACCGCCGCGCCGACCGCGATGCCGCGACGCTGCAGCTCGACCGATAGCGTGGCGGCAACTCGCCCGCTCGTGGCTTGCGCGGATGCGGCGATGCCTCGGGCGAACAACAGCGGGTCTGGCCGTAGAAACACCGTCAGCACCAGCGCCGCCAGCCCGTATGCCGCGATCGACAACAGGAACGGGCCTGCCAGCTCCGGGATGCCAATCGCGTCGGCCACGCCACCCATCGGGCCGACAAGGTTCGGCCCCGCCACAGCGCCGAACGTCGTCGCGACGAGGACCGTGCTCACCGCCTGCCCACGGCGCTGTGGCGGAGCAACGTCGGTCCCCGCGTAGCGTGCCTGCAGGTTGGTGGACATGCCAGAGCCGTAGACAAACAGCGACGCGAAGAGCACGACCGGATTACTGATGATCGCCGCGATGAGGACTCCGGCGCCCCCAATCGCGCCCGCCAGATACCCGGTGCTCAAGCCGACTCGTCGCCCGCGCCGTTGTGACAGCCGCCCGACGATCAGCGCCGCCCCCGCCGAGCCCAATGTGAACAGCGCGCTCGGCGCCCCCGCCAGGCTCGTCGAGCCCAGCATGTCCTCCGCGAGCAAGGCGCCCACGGTGACTCCCGCCGACAGGCCCAGCCCGGCCAGCACCTGCGAGACGACGACAACCGTCAGCGTGCGCTTATACACGCGCTGTTGATCCTCAGCGACCAACTGCGCCCGCTCTTTCGTCTGCATCTGCCGCGATATCCTACGCTCCAGCACCCGCGTTCAGGCATATTGGCCACCCACGCTCCCGCGGGCCACGCCGTACATCGTCGGTTGTCCGGGGAATTGACTGGAAGAATGTCGCTCAGTTCATCAACGCCCAGCGGCTCGTCATCACGCGTGCCAGATAGCCTGCAACGGCGCTGTCACGACGATGTGACAGACGATACACGCCAGCAGCCGGTCCACGCCATGCCAGCCGCGATAGATCAGCGCCGCAGAATCTCGTGTCATCGCACGGGAGTGACATGCTGCAGGGCTTTGTCGATCAGCAGCGACCGTGAACCGTCTCACGAGGCGCGCGGTAACCAGGCGTGGTTCCCGCGTGTGCGCTCTCCCTGCACCTGCCGCGATCCTGTCATGTTCGCCGAGGTCATCGACGACTGCGCTGGATCGGAAACCTCAACGGCCCGTGCGCTTCAGCAGTGGTTGACATTCACGTTCGGCCCTGCCTACAGTCACGTCGATGACGGTGTGATCAGGTTGAGGATGGCTTTGTGGATCGAGATGGCGCAGCTAGCCCGAGCGACCGCTTCAGCGGCTGCCTGCTGGGGCTGGCGATCGGCGATGCGCTGGGGATGCCGGCGCGCGGCGGTCCCCGGGACACGCCGATAACCGGATACGAGCCGCTGAGCGGGCCGAACGGGGAGCATCTGGCGCTGGCAGGGCAGTTCACGGCGCACACCGAGCTGGCGCTGTGCCTGATCGAGAGCATCGTCTCAACGAACGGCTTCATCGATCCGGACGCCGCCGGGTTCCGCTTCGTGCGGGTGCTGCGCGCGGAGCACGCGCACTTCCTCGATCCCACCACGCGGGCTGCCATCGAGCGGGCGGCGGAGAGCGGAGATTTTCAGGCGGGGCTGGCGGGCGATGGGCCGGTCGAGCCGGGTCCGGCGGCCCGCATCGCGCCGGTGGCGCTGACGCACACGCTCGGAAAACTGAACGTCGAGCTGTTCGTGCGCGAGGTGCTGCGCGCGACGTTGCTCACGCACGCCAGCCCGGAAGCGGTCAACGGCGCGCTGGCGATGGCCT
>DATKCN010000291.1:0-7851 GCA_035513175.1 Thermomicrobiales bacterium | reverse complement strand
TCGCAGATGCCACCGATCGCCTGGATCAGCGGACCAACTCCTCCTTGAGAGCGGCGATGACTTGCTCTGGATCGCGCTCGAACTCCTCCAGCAGGCGGTCGAGGGCCACCCGCACGAAGAGGGACTTGCTGACGCGCTGCTTGCTGCGACGCGAGTCACGCCGCAGCCGTTCCCAGACGTCGTCGAGCCGCTCCAGCTGCTCCTCGGTGAAGTAGAAGGTGAACTTCTGCGTTGCCGCCGCTGGCTGGACGGTTGCCGGGGATTGTGCTCCAGCGGGAACAGGCGTCTCGACGGGGATCGCCGGGGTAGCCTCCGGCCCGTCGGTGCGGGTCAGCAGCGGATTCCTGGCCAACCCACCGGTGCGTTTAGCGCTCATCGGCGATCACCTCCTCCGTTAGCGCCCGGTATGCCTGGGCGCCGCGACTGTCCGGCGCGTAGACCAGCACGCTCATGGCCCGGCTGTGGGCCTCCTCGACATCCTTGTTCTTGGGAATGACACTGGCGAACAGTCGCTCGCCGAAGTGGGCTTGCAGCGCCTGCAGCGTGTCCTGGGCCACCCGCGTGCGCTCGGACATGGTGGCGATGGCGCCCGTCACCGCCAGTGCGTCCAGTTCCAGGTTGTCCCGCAGCTCGGCGATGGTGTCCTCCAGCAGGCGGATGCCCATCAGCGCGAAGGTGCCTACTCCGACCGGGATGAAGACTTCCGACGAAGCCGCCAAGCCGTTCACCGTCAGGATGCCCAGCGACGGCGGCGAGTCGAGCAGGATGTAGTCGTAGCCGTTGGTGGGCCGCAGCAAGCGTGTCAGCAGCCGCTCCCGACCCGGCACGCCGGCCAGCACGATGTCGGCGGCCGACAGGGTGATGGTGCTGGGAATCAGTTCAACCCCGGGTGTCGTCGTCGGGCAGGTTGCCTGGCAGGCGGTCGCCGTGCGCGCCACCAGGGCGTCGTAGAGCGTCACCTCGTGGTCGGTGTGGCCGGTCAGCGCCAGCGTCGCGTTAGCCTGTGGATCGGTGTCGATCACCAGCACCCGCCGACCCCGTAGCGCCAGGCCACAGGCCAGATTGACGACTGTCGTCGTCTTGCCGACGCCGCCCTTGTTATTAGTGACCGCGATAATTCTCATGTTCATAAGCCTCACGTACACGCAGGCAGGAGAACGGGTTCACCCGTGGACGTGTGTACGTACATACTAGTGTAGTGGGTTGTCGGCGCGGGAGTCAAGGGGCAAATATACGCGCGTCTCGATACAGGCGGGATCAGTGAGGGGAGGGTTTGCAGGCGGGCGGGTGGGCAGATACGTGATCGCGCATCAACTGGCTTATCCGTAATCCGACGTTCGGACCAGTTAGCGGCACGTGGCATTGCCGTCCTGGCAGTCCAGCGTCAGGCGCGACCAGAGACGCAACTCGCTCTTGAAGACGGCGTTGTAGAGATGCGCGGCAGCCGCACAGCCGATGAGCCCCTCGCTCACCCCGCGCACGAGGAGGCCGCACAGCCGTTCGACGACACAACTGGGATAGAGCGTGCGGACAAGTGTCACGATCGCCTGATCGTCAGACCACAGCCGCCAGCCGCGATTGATTGCCACCGCCGCGCACTCGGCCTCGCCTGGATCGATCCGGAGGGCGCGGAAAGTCGGGTCGATCACACGCGCCGCCTGGCGCGTCGCCGGCGACGCGAGGTATCGGGCTAACCTCACCTCTCCCACTGAGAGCGCTACCGGCTGCCAGATCATCCCCGCACTTCCGTAGAACACCGTTCGCCGCTGTGCCCGTCGCGCGAGGAGCGGGTCGCCCAGTTGCTGCTCGGCGTCGTAGAGCCCCCTGCCGAACTCGCTCAGCGATGGCCCCGCGAAGGGCGGCAGTTGCGCGGGATCGAGGACCGTCGGCGTGAGAAAGACCAGCCCACCGGCGAGCGCCTGGAGCAGGTCAGGGCGACCTGCGTCGACAAACATGGCCAGCACGACGGTGTCGACCACGCAGGGTGTGGGCGGGAGCGGATTAGTCGCTGACATGCCGCGCGGCGCTCAGCTTCGGTGGACGCGGGCGGGGCAGCTCCGCGAACTCGCGACGTTCGTCCTCGTCCGCGACGGGAGGCGCACCGAGGAGTTGCTCGTGGATCGCTTCGAGCGATACCCCCAGCAGTGAGGCCGCGGCCGGCGGGCCGAGCTCCCCATGCTCGACGAACAATCGCACCCGTTCCAGCACCGAGGGTGGGTAGCGCCCGAGCGTCGCCGCGCGACTGTCGACCGGGCGGTGATAGTGGCGCGTGTCGAGCCCGAGCTGGACGGCGAGCGCCTTCGGGCTGACGGCCTGGTAGGCCGCGTACTGCTCCGTGTCCAGCAACCCCTCGGTGAACAGCCGGTTGAGCAGCATCGCGTAGCTGACGCGGAAGTACTGCTGCAGCCGGACGACGTCGTAGGGGCTCTCGATCGTCCGCCGGCCGCCGCGCGCGACCAGTGCGCGCAGCGACTCGCCCGGCACCAGGAAGCGGGCCGCGAAAGCATCGGCGAAGGTCTCAGTGCGCGCCGGGTCGCCGGCGCGACTGACCAATCCGGTCTCCTGATAGTGAAACAGGGCGTGGGCGTATTCGTGGGCCAGCGTGAAAGTCTGCCGTCCGGGCGTGGTGTTGGTGTTGACCAGGATCGAGAAGCCTAGCCGGGGGTGATTGTAGAAGATCCCAGAGACGCTTCCAGCAGTGTCGATCGGGTCGAGCGCCACGCGGCACACGAGCACGTCGTGCTGGTCGAGGAAGGCGACCAGATCCGGGATCGCGTCGAGGCCGAGCTGGTAGTGCTCTCGCACCTCGCTCGCCAGCCGCGCCGCCCGGCGCGAGTCGGTAATCGCCTGCGGCGCGCGCCACGGCTGCGGCGGCCTCCCCCGCCCCGGCAACTGCTCGCCGCCTTCCTCGCGTAGATCGGCCCATTTGTCGAGGAAGGCCAGCCAGCGCCGGACCTCCACCCTGGTGCGCGGCGAGTGGGCGTCGATGTCGCGGTAGAGTCGGGCATGCTCCGCCGCCTGGTCTGGCGCCGGCGCGTCGCCGAGCAGTGCGTCGACGGTCGTCCCGTAGGTCTCGGCCATCTGTGCGAGCTGCCCCAGGCCGGGGATGCGTCGCTCGGTCTCCCAGTAGGAGATCAGTTCGCGCGTGATCCCGGTCAGTCCCGCTGTCTCCTGCTGGCTGAGTCCCGCCCACTCGCGGGCCTGCCCGAGCCGCTCGCCCAGCCCATCGGCCGTCATCGTCGATCTCTCCTCGCCAGGGCCAACCCCGCCACTCCGGTCGTTACAACCCATAGCATCTAACCGAGAACAATTGTAACATTGCCGTGACCCCTCGGACTCGTTGCGGCGGGGGAGGTGTCCCAATCATCTATCAGATTCATCATTGGAGACGATCATGGCGCGACGACATGTGGTTCCGAATCCGAAGGGAGGCTGGGATGTCAAGCAGCCCAGCGCAGGTCGCGCCAGTTCGCACCACGCGACCCAGGCCGGCGCCGAACGGCGCGCCAAGCAGATCGTCGGCAACGCCGGCGGCGGCGAGGTGGTCATCCACCGGCGGGACGGCCGCATCCGAGACGCCGATACAGTTGCCCCCGGCAACGATCCGCATCCCCCGAAGGATGCCCAGCACTGAGAGGTGACGCATGCACGTCGCGAATCGCGATCTCTGCCTGGTCCGCTGCATCGGTCCCTACGGCGGGCACGCGTTGTTCCGCCGGCTGGGTGTCGATTTCGCCGCGCGGGAGATGATGACCGAGGCCGTCGTCGCGCTCACCGTCGACGAGCAGGAGGTGCTGCGGCAGCGACGCGGAACGGTGTCCGTCGAGGTCATCCAGCCCGGATATCGAGCCGCTGGCGCTGAGCACGCTTATGGTGACGAAGCGGTCGGCCGTCTGCGCCAGCCCGACGATCCCTACGACGATGAGTATGACGGGATCTTCGAGGATCCTTTCGAGCGTCAGGAGGCGTGGGCGGCCGCGGCGTTCCAGCGCGAGATCGATCGCCATGAGCAGGCCAAGCGCGAGCGCTATGCTCACGAGGGCGAGGCCCGGCGCCGGCGTGCGGAGCAGTGGTGGGAAGATCGAGAGCGGAAGCGCGACGAGCGGCCTGGTTGACGATTCCCGCCGACCACTCGCGACCTGACATGGACGAGACGAGCAGCAAGGGATAGCACGGCGTGGATCCGCGGCCACCCCAGATCTACTTCTCGGATTTCTTCGGCGTCGCTCCTCAGTCGCTTGAGGAGTATGGCGCCTTCAACGTCTCACTGATCAACGACCTGCCACTCTTCGTCGATCCGTTCCTGCTCTTCAACAGCGACGATCCCGTCTATCGCCAGCTGCACGACGAGATCATCCGGTACCTCCGCTTCCTGCGCGATCGATCGCGGGGATCGACCCTGGACCTGGGACTGATCGCAAGTTGGTATCAGTTCAAGGAGATCAAGCAGAACTGGCTGGGGTTTTCGCGCTCCGGAAATCGCGGCAGTGGCCTTGGTCCGACGTTCGCGAGGGCGCTCCATCGAAACCTGGGAACGATCTTCAGCACGTTCGGCGAGGAGCAGATCACGCGGGGGAGCCATCTCGAGAAGGTCTGTCTCGTCGATCGAGGCGTTGGCCGCGACAATATCAGCGATTTCACGACGAACCTGATCAAGGGGCACCTTCTCGACTATACCCAGCGCGTTGCCCAGGCGTGTCTCACCGCTGAGCAGCGCTGCGTCTTTGCTGTCGAGAAGGTCCGCTTCAACTACGACACAGAGACGTGGGCGTCGGGGCGCTACGAGCTGCCCAACGCGGCCGGCGACTACGTACTGCTTACGCCGAAGGACATGCTGACGCGGGACGAGACGTGGATCAGCCGGCCGGACCTGCTCCACAACTTCGAACGCGTCGCGGCGGCGGTCCCCAACTTTCAACTGCGGGCGCAACTCAACAACTACTTCTACAACCAGCTCATTCACGACCCGACGATGACCGCCGATGAGCGCGAGAAGGAGAAGCAGCGTGCGATCGCCCGGGCGATCATGGAGTATCCCGAGATCATCGAGTACTACATCCGTGAGCGGGAAGACTGGGGCGATGAGGCGTGCGACATCAGCTCCGAGAGGGTCGAAGACACCCAAGCCTGGTTCGTCGACCAGGTACGGAGCTATGTCGCGGATCACCTGGCCGACACGACGTTCTATACGATGCCCGCCAACACCCGCGACGAGACCCGCGACCGCATTCTGTTCCTCAAGCATGTGATCGAGGACCAGGGCGGGCACCGGCTCTTCTATCGCGGTGGTGAGGCGGTGCAACGCGAATCTGACCTGCAGATCATCTTCAAGTTCGTCTGGTTCGCCTCGCCATCCGCCGTCGACGCCGAAGTCAACAACGGTCGGGGGCCGGTCGACTTCAGCATCTCGCGCGGGAGCGACGACAAGACGTTGGTGGAGTTCAAGCTCGCCAGGAACTCGAAGCTCAAGCAGGGGCTCGCGAAGCAGGTCAAGATCTACGAGGCTGCTGGCGCGGCAACGGGCTTGGTAAAGGTGATTTGCTACTTCTGGAACGATGAGCGGGAGCGCGCGCAGAAGATCATCCGAGAGCTAGGTCTCGAAGACGATCCCAATATCATCCTGATCGATGCGAGCAACGACAAGCCGTCGGCATCCACCGCATGATGCTTGGGCTGAGTTGCCGCTTGCCAACGGAATGTGCCCTCGGCTGACGGCGATCTACTGGGTCACCGACGTGCCGTCGACGTGACAGTGACAACGTTGCCAATCTCGGCTACGTCGTGGCCGTTGAGCGCCCCGCTGATGCCGAGTTGTTGAGGAAGGCAAAGAGGGGTGGAGGCTGTCACCGACAGGCCGGAATGCCAGCGAAGGAGCTTGAGAGGGCTTGTCAGACGCGAGGGGAGAAGTCCCGTAACGGCGCCAAGCCGCAGGGCTCTTATACGTGTCTACATGTATACGGTTATGCGTGCTGACTTGCGATGAAACTCCCTTATCCGCAGATACTCGGAGAAGTGGACTTGGAAGAGTCCGTTGTACCGCTAGTGCCGTGTGAACTCACAACCCAGTTGACTGCAAATCCTCGCCGACGAAGCGGATTTCCGAGGCATGAGACGGGTGTGGATCAACATGCACGTGGAGGAATGCCTGCCAGGATGGGTAGATGGCGAGGCTGCTGTATCCAAGTTGCTCAGAGTCGATGTCTGAGCGCCAGCAGATGACAACCTGGCCAGTATGGAAGATTACGCCGTCTAGCACCCGGCCAGTGCCACTGACACCACTCTGGTCGTTGTGACGAATGAGGGAAAAGAGCTTTGGTTCAGACATGACTTCCGCCAGCCGACTAGATGACGATCGTTCGATGAAAGCCCCCGCCTTTGCGATCATGGTCGTAGACGATAAGACTGGGATCGCTCTTCGGCAAGATCGCGCGACCAATCTCTACCGCGACCGAACACGGCACCGCCGGGAAGAGATGAATCTCGCAATCTTCCCCATGCACACCGCGAATCTCGGTAAGCAGTCGTTGCCAATGACCGCGAAACAGCTCAAGCTGCTCCTTCGCGCGTAGAAAATCCCGATCGGGCCGAGCAACCCGAAGCGTATAGGTCGGCAACGCCTGGTCTAATGTCTTCGCGATCTCCGAGTCATGAACGCGACCGCTGAGTGACAGATTGACTGCTACCGGTCCTACCCGATCGTCGTCCGGTCGGTCCAGCTGATAGTCGAAGTCATCATCCGCAAGAGTTTGCCACTGCCAGTCGCCAGTGCTACGCTGGCGCTGGAACACATCAGCCGGGTAGATATCACCGAACTGCATGCCGAAGTGAATGAGCACCGGGATTGGCGCCAGCGCGAAAAGTGAGAGGTGGTTGAGTGGTAGCCCGCCAGGGCCGTGCCCATCAGCCATATAGCGCTGCAGGCGACGCTCGACAAACTGCGTGGTCAACAACCAGAAATCGGGATCGCCCTCGCTGTCCTCATTCTCTGCTAAGTCCAGTTGAATCCCGCGCTCGTCGGCAGGATAACGCTCCGGGAGCACGGCTGTGCAGGCTTGGGCAGCGTTGACGTGTCCACGTCGCTGGCCGATTCGCGTACCAAAGAGGACTAGGTGCGTTCGACGATCCGTGTGAATGGCGGTCTGTCGCTCGATGCGCTGCTCGTGGTCGCGCTTGTACTGGCGCAGGAGTTCGACCGGATGGCCGGCAACATCCTGGCGATCGATTAGCCGATGATGGGTGTCACACAGCAGCATGATGTTCGTTGGATCGGTCTTGAGCTGCTCGGAAAGCGTTGGATGGCCGCGGGGGCCAGTCGGGATGTCTGCGATGATGTGGGCCAGATACGCCTTATTCATCTTCGCCAGCGTCAGCTCATCCTTCCACAATGGCGTAGTGCAGCCCGGGTACTCGCAGCGCCCGCCGGCGTGGAGCCAGATGTCGAGTTGCACCTTAGCCGGAAGCGTCGTTTGGGACATCACCACCCGACCGTTCTAGGGAGTGCAGCAGCAGACGCCGTTGGTGACCTTCCCAGGCGCATACCGCTGTCGTGCCGACGATCACAAAGAAGGCGCAGTTCGAGAAACGATCCACGATCAACTTGCGCCGCCAATCGAACTGGTCGATCAGGGACGGGGTAGGGATCACTTCCGGGTGGGTATGCCACTCTCCCAAATAGGTACAGGCGCCATCGATCACCAACCACACCTGATCGATGAGGGCCTGATGTCGCCGCCGTGCCCGGAAGAAGCGGGTGCGAGATTGTCGATCGCCAGGCAGCGGAGTGCTGACGAGATCAACTACGATGTCGCACGTGTCACGGATGTGGCGACCCAAAAGGACTCCGCCTGCCTC
>DATKCN010000290.1:0-4930 GCA_035513175.1 Thermomicrobiales bacterium | reverse complement strand
CGCACGTTCCACACGGGCGGCGTCTCCCACGCGGAAGACATCACGACCGGTCTGCCCCGTGTCGAAGAGCTGTTCGAGGCGCGGGAACCGAAGGGCAAGGCGCTGCTGAGCGAGGTCGAGGGTACGGTTCATATCATCGTCGACGACGATGGTCGCAAGATCATCATCTCAAACGAGGACATCGTCACTGAGGTCTATCCGATCCAGGAGGGCGCGGCCCTGGGCGTGAAGGACGGAGACAAGGTCGTTCGGGGGCAGGAGCTGACTCGATCGGACAATGGGCATCCTCCCGTCTACTCAACGTTGGACGGCAACGCGCTCATCGACGGTGGCAACGTCGTCGTGCACAGCGAAGCCTCCGAAGTGAAGGAATACGTCATCCCGCACACCGCGCACGTGCGCGTGCAGGATGCCGACCACGTCAATCCCGGCGATCAGCTGACCGACGGAAACCTCGACCCGCAGGAGGTGCTCACGACCCGTGGTCGCGAGGCGGTGCAGCGACTGATTGTTGATGAAGTCCAGAAGGTGTATCGCTCACAGGGTGTCGTGACCAATGACAAGCACATCGAGACGATCGTGCGTCAGATGCTTCGCAAGGTAACGATCGACGACCCTGGGGACACCGATCTGCTTCCCGGAGAGTTGGTCGACCGTTTCGCGTTCAATCAGATGAATGACGAGATGGTCGCCCAGGGCGGCGAGCCCGCCACGGCCCAGGAGGTGTTGCTCGGCATCACGAAGGCCTCGCTCGCGACAGACTCGTTCCTATCGGCGGCATCGTTCCAGGAGACGACTCGCGTTCTGACCGAGGCGGCCATCAACGGCAAGATCGACTACCTGCGCGGCTTGAAGGAAAATGTCATCATCGGCAAGCTGATCCCGGCAGGATCCGGCTTTGCGATCAACCGGGACGGCGCCCCGAAGCTTACGGCGGCCGAGGAAGCTGCGATGCAGGCGCTGGAGGGCCGCGAGATCGAGCCTTCCTCGATCGAGGATGTCGAAGATCTCGTCTCGGGCGAAATCGTGTCCCCTGCGGCCGTGCTGTCGGAAGATAACGACGCTGTGGATTCCGACGAAGTAGGCGAAGGCGCCGACGCCGGAGAGTTGGCCTTGAGCGACCTGTTCGCCGATGAGGAGCAGGACCAGGCGGACTCGACCGTAAAGGACGACGAGTAGACGAAACCATCCCTGAGCGCGGCGGGAAGCATGCTTTTCGCCGCACTCTATCGCGTTTGACACCGCAGCGGAAGATTCTGTATACTGTCGCATTGTGGCTGGAAACGGCCATCGTGTTTTTGAGGGTACAAGGTCCTCGAAAAGTAGCCAGCCCATCAACGGCGTGGCTCCGGCAACCGTGGTTCGCCGAGTTGCGTGGCAAGCAGGCTACTTCTGGAGGGAAACAGACAGCGTGCCGACGATCAATCAGTTGGTCCGAAAAGGGCGGAAACCGGTAGGCAAGAAGACCAAAGCGCCAGCGTTGCAGTTCACTAACAACGCGGCTGGTCGGTATGCCGGACGGCGTCGCAGGGGCAAGGGCTCGCCGCAGAAACGCGGAGTGTGCACCCAGGTGCGAACGATGACGCCGAAGAAGCCAAACTCTGCGCTCCGTAAGATTGCCCGCGTGCGCCTGACGAATGGCATGGAAGTGACCGCGTACATTCCGGGCGAGGGACACAATCTGCAGGAGCACTCCGTGGTGCTGATTCGTGGCGGTCGCGTCCGGGATCTTCCCGGTGTCCGCTATCACATCATCCGCGGGGCATTGGACGCACGTGGCGTGGACAACCGCAAGCAGGGGCGGTCGAAGTACGGGACCAAAAAACCAAAGAGTTAGCGCGTGCCGTCCGGGAGGTTCCCGGATACCCACGAGTTGTCTTTGCGAAGATCGTTTGGGACGAGAAGCGGCCTCACGGTGATTCGTGTCGACCGCTTTTCTGTGTGATTGGAGACATTCGCGTCAGTATCGACAGCGTCGGGCGCGAGACGGGGTCCGACTCGACGACAGGGCGCCGGGCGAATCCGGCGGGGAGGCACAGGGAATGCCACGACGGTCGAAGGTTCAGCGGCGAGAGCTGTTGCCGGACCCGAAGTACGGGAGCGAGACGGTCACGCGCTTCGTCAACAAGCTGATGGAACGCGGCAAGAAGGGCCTCGCCGAACGCATCGTCTATGACGCGTTTGAGCTGGTGGAAACGCGCTCCGGCCGTAACGCCCTGGAGGTGTTCCAGCAGGCGCTGATGAACGCGACGCCGATCATCGAGGTTAAGCCGCGCCGCGTGGGTGGCGCGACGTACCAGGTCCCGGTGCAGATCGAGGGCCCGCGCCGTCAGTCGCTTGCCATCCGCTGGATGTTGGCGTCAGCCCGCGGCCGTCCCGGCCGCACGATGGCCGAGAAGTTGGCTGCCGAGATCGTCGATGCCTATAACAATACCGGGGCCACCATCAAGCGCCGTGAGGACACGCACCGCATGGCCGAGGCAAACAAGGCGTTTTCGCACTATCGCTGGTAGATGAGGCGCGCGGGTCCGCACCGCATCGTGAGCACACGACGCAGTCAGTCAACAGACACTACCGGCGCAAGGATGCGCGGGCCAGGAGAAACGACATAACAGGTATGAGTAGCACTGGAACAATGACGAAAGACGCGGCCGCTGGCGGCGCTGCGCTGCAACGAACCAGGAATATCGGCATCATCGCGCACATCGATGCCGGTAAGACGACGACGACAGAGCGCATCCTCTTTTACACCGGCAAGGTCCATCGTCCTGGCGAGGTCCATGAGGGATCGGCCACGATGGACTGGATGGCGCAGGAGCGCGAGCGCGGCATCACGATTACGTCTGCCGCGACGACGTGCTTCTGGCTCGGCCACCGCATCAATATCATCGACACCCCTGGACACGTGGACTTTACCGCCGAGGTCGAGCGTTCGCTGCGCGTGCTCGACGGTGGGGTTGTTGTGTTCGACGCCGTCGCTGGAGTCGAGCCGCAGTCGGAAACCGTCTGGCGGCAGGCCGACAAGTACGTGGTGCCGCGCATCTGCTTCATCAACAAGATGGATCGCACCGGCGCCAACTACTGGCGCACGATCGAGATGATCGTCGATCGACTCAAGGCGAAGCCCGCGATCATCCAGATGCCGATCGGCTCCGAGTCCAATTACCGAGGTCTGATCGATCTGCTCGAAATGGTCGCCTACATCTACCATGACGACCTCGGCCAGAACATCGAGACGGTTGACGTTCCAGCGGACCTGCTTGAAGAGGCACAGCGGCTGCGCCGCGAGCTCATCGAGACAATCGCTGAGACCGATGAAGAGCTGACTCTGCGCTACCTCGAGGACGGGGAGATTTCGACCGCGGAGCTCAAGGCGGCGCTACGACGGGCGACTGTCCGCTCCGAGCTGGTGCCCATCCTCAACGGCAGCGCGTTGAAGAACAAGGGTGTCCAGCCGATGCTCGACGCCGTTGTCGATTATCTGCCGTCGCCGCACGACGTCCCTCCCATTGAAGGCATCAATCCCAAGACTGAAGAGCAAGAGTATCGCGAGACCGACCCCTCGGCTCCGCTGGCCGCGTTGGCGTTCAAGATCCAGGCTGATCCGCACGTCGGTCGGCTGACCTTTATCCGCGTCTATTCAGGCACGATGCAGTCGGGATCGTACGCGTTCAACTCCGCCAAGGGCGAGCGCGAGCGCATCGGACGGCTACTCCAGATGCACGCTAACCATCGCGAGGAGATCGACTCGGTTGCCGCCGGGGACATCTGCGCGGTCATCGGCTTGAAGAATACCTTTACTGGTGACACGCTCTGCGACCCGGATAATCCCATTTTGCTGGAGTCAATCAGCTTCCCGGAGCCTGTCATCGAAGTGGCGATCGAGCCGAAGACCCGGGTCGACCAGGACAAGATGGGCATGGCGCTCGCCCGGCTCGCCGAGGAGGACCCAACCTTCCGGCTGCGCACTGACGACGAAACCGGCCAGACCATCATCATGGGCATGGGCGAGCTTCACCTTGAGGTGATCGTCGACCGCATGTTGCGTGAGTTCAAAGTCTCCGCCAACGTCGGCAAGCCGCAGGTCGCGTATCGCGAGACGATTACGAGGCCATCGCGAATTGAGGGACGCTTCATCCGCCAGACCGGCGGTCGCGGTCAGTTCGGTCACGTGTGGCTGGAGCTGGAGCCACTGGAGCAGGGCTCAGGTTTCGTCTTTGAAGACAAGATCGTCGGCGGCACAGTGCCGCGTGAGTACATTCCAGCCGTTGCGGCCGGTGTCAGAGAGGCGATGCAGACTGGCGGAGACTCCGGCTATCCGATCGTGGACATGAAGGTGAAGCTGGTCGACGGTTCGTTCCACCCGGTTGACTCGTCCGAGATGGCGTTCAAAATCGCCGGATCGATGGCGCTGAAGGATGGCGTTCGTCGCGCCAGCCCTGTGATCCTGGAGCCGGTCATGCTCGTCGAAGTCGTAACGCCGGAAGAATTCATGGGGGACGTCATCGGCAACCTCAACGCCCGCCGAGGGCGTGTCGAGGGCATGGAAGCGCGCGCCGGCGCTCAGGTCGTGCGGGCCTTCGTTCCGCTGTCGAACATGTTCGGTTACACGACCGAGCTGCGCTCGATGACGCAGGGGCGCGCCACCTCATCCATGGAGTTTGATCACTATGAGCCGCTGCCGGAAGCGCTCGCCAGGGAAATCGTCGCGAAGAACCAGCGCGCCTAGCCGGCGCGAGATTTTGAACTGATACGGCAGGCGTGTCGCCGGTCGTCAGGTGAGGCAATGGGAGGACGCACAGTGGCGAAGAAGATGTTTGAGCGCACGAAGCCGCACGTGAACGTGGGGACGATCGGGCACGTGGACCATGGCAAGACGACGTTGACGGCGGCCATCACCAAGACGTTGGCGCTGAAGGGGGAGGCGTCG
>DATKCN010000289.1:0-5543 GCA_035513175.1 Thermomicrobiales bacterium | reverse complement strand
ACTGAGCAGTTTCATCGGACGCGACGCCGAGGTCGAGCATCTCACCGGGCTGCTGCAGTCCGTGCGGCTGCTGACCCTCACCGGCCCCGGCGGCGTCGGCAAGACGCGCCTGGCGCTGGCGGTCGCCGCGGCAGTGCAGGGCGCCTATCGCGATGGCGTGACTGTCGTCTCCCTGGCTTCAGTGGACGATCCAGCGCTGGTCGGCTCCGCCATTGAAACGGCGTTCGGTCTCTCGGAACACGGGGGCCGCTCCCCGGCTGAGATCGTGGCCGCGCACCTGGCCGGTAAAGAGCTGCTGCTCGTGCTCGACAACTTCGAGCAGGTCGTGGACGCCGCGCCCTTGGTGGCCGACCTGTTGCGCGCCTGTCCCAGTCTGACGGCGCTGGTGACGAGCCGCGTCTCGCTGAAGGTCAGCGGCGACCAGGAGCTGATCGTGCAGCCGCTCATGCTCCCCAGCCCCGCTAGCCCGGCCTCCACGGAGCAGCTCCTGGAATACGAGGCCATCGCGTTGTTCGCGCAGCGCGCACGCGAGAGCCGCATTGACTTCGAAGTCACAGCGGACAACGGACAGACCGTCGCCGAGATCTGTCGCCGTCTGGACGGTCTGCCGCTGGCGATTGAGCTGGCTGCGGCGCGCGTGAAGCTGCTCCCGCCATCCTCGCTGCTGGAGCGGCTCGACCGGCGGTTGCCACTGCTGACCGGCGGCCCGCGCGACGCGCCTGCTCGCCAGCAGACGATGCGCGCCGCCATCGCCTGGAGCTACGACCTGCTCTTTCCGGACGAGCAGCGCCTTTTTCGGCAGCTCTCGGTCTTCGCCGGTGGCTGGACGCTGGAGGCCGCCGAGGCGGTATGCGGCAGCGATCTGGACGCGTTGGCAGGGTTGGACGCTCTGGTCAACCACAGCCTGGTCAGGCAGCGCGAGCAGCCGGACGAGTCAGGGCGCTTCGAGATGCTGGCGACGATCCGCGAATTCGGCCAGGAGACGCTGGCGGCAGCGGGCGAAGCGGACGAAACCCGCGACCGGCACGCCGCCTGCTACCTCGCCTGGGCGGAGGAGATGAGCCGGGAGCTGTACTGGGGCGCCGCGCCGCGCGCCTTGAGCGGGCTGGCTCCGGAGATCGGCAACATCCAGGCCGCCTTCTCCTGGGTCGTGTCGCTGGAGCAACCGCAGCCGCGCATCCTCGATCAGGCGCTACGCTGCTCGTTCAGGGTTGCCCTGTTCTGGCGTGACAATGGCCTGACGTCCGAAGGTCGCCGCCTGATCGAAGCCGTGCTGGCGAAGCCGGGCGCGTCGGACGAGGCGCGCATGGGCGCGATGAACGGACTCGCCACGCTGGCGGCCGAACAGGGCGACTACCACCGATCGCTCGAGCTCCACGAGGAGAGTCTGGTCATTGCCACGGATTTCGAAGACACGCTCCAGCAGGCGTGGGCGCTCTGGGGCGTTGGCCGGGCGTTCGTCTGGCAGGGAGACATCGACCGCGCGCTGACGGCATACGAGCACGGCCTGAGCATCGCCAGGCGTCACGCACACCGTGAGATGACGCCGCAATTGCTGTACTTCACCGGCATGGCGCTCGCGTTTCGCGGTGACTTCGACCGCGCCAGCGAGATCCTCGACGAGGCGAGCGAGGTAGTGCGGGCGGCAGGCCTTATCCGGGCCGAACCGCTCGTGCTCATCTTCTCCGGGCACGTCGAAGCCATGCGCGGCAACGACCGGCAGGCGCGCGAGCTGACGACCGCCGGGCTCGCCATGGAACGCAAATACGGCCCAACGCGGACAGTGATGACTGGCCTGGTCGTCATGGGCGAGCTCGCGGTAATGGGACGCCAGCCCGAGCGCGCCGCGACCCTGCTGGGCGCGGCCTGGACGATCGTGGAGGCGACGGCGTCGGCCGTGCCGCCGGTGTACCGCGAGCGATACGAACAGATGGTTCGCGAGGGCCGCGCGCAGGCAGGCGATGACGCATGGGAGGCTGCCTGGTCGGCGGGTCGCTCGGCGCCCCTCAACGAGGTGATCGACCTCGCGCTCGCGGACGAGCCCCTGGCCCCGGAGCCGTCAATCGCGGCGCGCCTGACCCCGCGCGAGCTGGACGTGCTGCGGCTCGTGTCCACCGGCCTGACCGACGCCGAAGTCGCCGAACAGCTCTTCCTCAGCCGCCGCACCGTCAGCTCGCACCTCACCTCGATCTACACCAAGCTCGGCGTCTCTTCCCGCGCCGCCGCGACACGCTATGCCGTCGATCACAGGCTCGTCTGACGCTCCCTCCGCGCCACCCCCGTATACGGTGGTGACCCCTCCCCGAAATCTCCGTACATCCCGCTTTCAGAGTGCCGTACTTCTTACGATGTGCCCATGTCGCGCTCGCCCTAAAGTCAATAGTGTCAGCAGGTGGCTGGCACGACAGACAACAACACGAAGGAGCACGACGATGCAGGCAACATTCCCGAAGCGTTCGCGGTCATCTTCCTCGGTCTACATCGCGGCAGTCGTCGCCATCGGCGCGCTGGCAGCGGCGATCATCGCGCTGGCAGTGGCGAGCTTCACAGGCGCCGGGCAGAACGAGCAGGTCAACCTGGCTCCGGCGGCGCAGATCGTCACCTCGGACGCCCTGTTCGCCCTCGAAGCTGAGATGGTCCGGGCGCAGGTTCAGGCGGCGCAGATCGTCACCTCGGACGCCCTGTTCGCCCTCGAAGCCGGCATGGCCCGCGCGCAGCAGGAGGCGCGGATCGTCACCTCGGACGCCCTGTTCGCCCTCGAAGCCGGCATGGCTCGCGCACAGCAGGAGGCGCAGATCGTCACCTCGGACGCCCTGTACGCCCTCGAAGCCTCGCAGGTGGCGCGGCAGCAGACGGCCCAGGCGGACGCGCAGTTCATCACCTCCGACGAACTGTTCGCTCTGGAAGCGACCTACGGTAACTAACGGGACGACGCACCACTGCTTCCACCTTCTCCACCGGAGCGGCCCTGGCCTCACACGTCAGGGCCGCTCTTCTGTGTGCGCCGCGGTTGACAGCCCACCCTTCATGATCCATGCTGTCGCGGTCCGAGCTACTCGTCCGAGCATCGTCGCGCACTCGACGCGCGGCACACACTGGAACGCTGGATGCCGCCGTGAACGCCTCATCCTCGCCCGGCCACCCACCGCTGCCGGTCCAGCTGTCGAGCTTCATCGGTCGCGACGCGGAGATCGCGCAGATCACGCGCTTGCTGGCATCCAACCGCCTGCTGACGCTCACCGGCCCCGGTGGCGTCGGCAAGACGCGGCTCGCGCTGGCGATCGCGAATCGGGCAGCGGTCGACTACCCGGACGGTCGCGTCTTCGTATCGCTCGCCGCCGTCGACGATCCCAGCCTGGTAACCGCGACGATTGCGGCGGCGCTCGGCATCACCGAGCAGCCTGGCGTCCCGCTGCTGCAAGAGCTGGCAGCTCGGCTGCGCGATCAGCGGGCACTCCTCGTGCTCGACAACTTCGAGCAGGTCATCGAGGCCGCTCCGGTTGTTGCAGAGTTGCTGCTGTCCTGCGACAACCTCAGGATCATCGTCACCAGCCGCGAGCCACTCCATCTCACGGCCGAACAGGAGTTCCCGGCGCCGCCGCTGGCGCTACCCGAGCCACAGGCAGTGGAGACTGTGGAGCAGACCGCGACGTACGAAGCGGTGGCCTTGTTCATCCAACGCGCTCGTGCCATCAATCCTAACTTCGCGCTGACAACAGCCAACGCGCCCGCGATCGTTGAAATATGCCGTCGCCTGGATGGCCTGCCGCTGGCGATCGAGCTGGCCGCCGCGCGGATCAAGGCGCTCACTCTCGAGGTGCTGCTCGCGCGGCTGCATGAATCCTTGTCGCTGCTCTCCGGCGGCCCGGGCGATCAACCTGTCCGCCAGCAGACGATGCGCAACGCCATCGCCTGGAGCTATGACCTGCTCGACCCGTCTGAGCAGCAGCTGTTCCGCCAGCTCTCGATCTTCTCCGGCGGGTGGACGCTGGCCGCGGCCGGGGCCGTCTGCATACGTGGGGAAGACTCGGAGGAAGACCTGCTCGACCAGCTTCTCGGGCTGGTCGACAAGCACCTGATCGTGCCGCGCCCCCCGGCCACGAGTGAACGGGAAGACGCGCCGCGTTTCGGGATGCTGCAGACGATACGAGAGTTTGGTCAGGAGCAGCTCGCCCTGCATGACGAGGCTGATGAGGTCAGCCGGCGTCATGCCGCGTACATGCTGGAGTACTTCGAGCGGGCGGCGCCCGAATGGAACAGCGCTCGGGACATGGTCTGGCTGGCGCGGGGAGACGCGGAGCTTGACAACGTCCGATCGGTTCTCGGCTGGGCGGCCGGGCACGCCGCGGAAACAGCCCTGCAGCTGAACATCGCCTTCGTCGGGTACTGGCTGCAACGCGGACATTTCGCCGAAGGTCGCCAGTGGTTAGAGCTGGGGCTCCGGAATGGCGCCGGGGTGTCGGACGCGACCCGCGCCTCAGCCCTTGTCTATGCCGGCTTCTTCGCCACCTCTCAGGGCGACTACCCGACGGCGCGGGCACTGTGCGAGGAGGCGCTAACGATCTCCCAGCGCATCGGTGACAGGTCGGCGCAGGCGGGAAGCCTATACAGTCTCGGCCGCGTCGCCATGTACAGCGGCGACCCGGAACAGGCATACGAGCTCTATGTGAAAGCGTTGCCGCTGACGCGCACGACGGACGCGATCACCTGGCTCCCGAGCCTGCTCGGCAATCTGGCTGCCGTCGCCACTGAGCTGAAAGACTTCGCTGCCGCGGACGCATATGTCCACGAGGCGCTCGACATCTCGCGCGCGCAGGGAGGCCCTGAGCAGACGGCGCTGTCACTCGAAGATGGGGCACACCTGGCCCTGTCACAGTCAGATCTCGACACAGCGCGGGCGCACTTGCTGGAGAGCTTGACATTGCAGCACGATCTTCAGGACCTCCGAATCACAGCACAGGCCTTCGAGCACTGTGCCTGGCTGGCTGCCAGCAGCCTGCAGCCGGAGCGAACCGCGCGGCTACTGGGCGCCGCTGAGGCCATGCGTGAGTCGATTGGTGTGCCGGTGCCGCCATTGATCCGGCGGTACTATGACACGTACGTGCCGCTGGCGCGTTCGCGGGTTGACGTGCCCACCTGGGATCGTGCCTGGGCCGAGGGCCGCTCGAATACGCTGGACGAGGCGATCGTCTATGCAATGGATCTCCCGCTGGAACCGGAGCAGGACCCAGTCTCCGCCGCGTCTACAGCTGGCGCGGCTGTCGACGGCCTGTCCAGACGCGAGGTCGAGGTGCTGCGCCTGCTGGTCGAGGGCCGCTCCAACCAGGAGATCGCCGAGGCGCTCTTCATCAGCCCCCACACCGCCGCCAAGCACGTGGCCAACATCATGGGCAAGCTCGCCGTCGAGTCGCGCACGGCGGCCGCGACCTGGGCCGTGCGGCACGGCATCGGCTGACTCGGATCCACGACTAATCAGAAATCAGTAGTCCCCTCTCAGAGACAAATACTCAAGTCGCGCGATGTGTGTCACACGCCTCAGGCGC
>DATKCN010000288.1:0-11349 GCA_035513175.1 Thermomicrobiales bacterium | reverse complement strand
TGCACCGTCGACTCCCTCACGCGACGGCGCACCAGTTCCGACGCCAGCCCGTGCCGGAACGAGTGCGGGGTGATGTCGGCTTCAACTCCCGATGCCGTGCAGAGTTCCGCGACAATATGCTCAACGGTCCTGGTCGATATGTTTCGGCCAGGTTCCCCAAGTTTGTCACGTCCGGAGAACGCGGGAAAGGCGCCAACGCCGCGACCTCCATCGCCGCGCGCCGTCCAGTATGCGACCAGGGCTTCGGCCGTCTCCACGTCGAACAGCACAGTCCGGCTCTTACCGCCCTTCGCGCGGTAAATGCCGGCCGTGCCACTATCCAGGTCGATGTCGCGGCGACGGAGCGCGCATAGCTCGGAAACGCGCACCCCGGTGCGGTACAGGAACAGCACGATCGCACGAATCTTCAGCCGGCGCAGCTCAAGATGCGACTTTGACGCATGTGGCATATCCCGAACATGCGTGATGATGTGCTCGAGGTCCGCAAGCTGGACGTCCGGCGGCGGCGGGGTGAAGCGTGGCAGCATCGCGCCGATGCGCGTCCGGAGCTTGTCGGTGGCCAGGTCGGGATGGAAGTCATAAGCCGCGAGATAGGAGTACCACTTGCGGATGGCCGCCAACTGCGTCTGCACAGTGCGCATTCGCGAGACCTCTTCCGGCGTGCGCAGATCGCGTGGCATGACCGCGCTGACGAAGCCGGTGACGTGCTCTATCGCAAGGTCGGTCACCGGCGCCGTCGCTGGATCCAGTCCGAAGTCTCGCTCGACATATGCGAGGAACCGACGGATCGAATAGTCATAGGTGCGTCGCGAGCGGGGTGAGAGGCGCAAGTCCTCGTCGATGAAGCGGCGATGCGCGTCCTGCACCGTCATCTGATCGGAGCCTGGCTTTTCGACCGAGAATTGCAACTGATCATGTACGTACATAGCGTCAGTCTACAGCGCCGCCGCTCCCGCGACAAGCCGCCGCTGTACGAAGGAACAGGTCATCCGATGATCGTTTGGACGCTCCGAACCGTCCGTTGTCACGGCGCGAGGCTGCGGTCGCGATTGCTATCGTGCACGTTAGAGACGAACGCTCGTGTTCGCAGTTGGGCGGGCAACAGAGGAGGACAACGATGTGGATCGCGATCGCGTATGTGGCACTCATGGCATACGCTGCCGGGCTGTTCGTGTACGCCGTTACCCATGAACGCCCGTCGGCTGCGATTGGAATCCTGCTCAGCGTGTCCGGGTTTCAGTTTGCCGTGCTGAAGACGGTCAATCCCGAGATCAGCATCGCGATTGCGTTGCTTGGGCTGGTGTTCGTTGCGCGGGACGTGGTCATGTCCCTGCTGCCTCGCGTCGCGCTGGTGAGCGGCCGCGAGCGCGCAGAGTGATTGCGGGCCGCGTTCGTCAGCCACTACCCGAACGAGTAGTCCCCTTCGTGGGCGCGTTCGAGGAAGCGTGCCAGCAGGTTGATCGCCGCCTGGATGTCGGACACCGCGCACATCTCGTTGACGGTGTGCACGTAGCGGGTTGGGATCGACAGGGTGATCGCCGGCACGCCCGCGTGCACGCGCTGCATCGCTCCTGCGTCGGTGCCACCACGTGGCAGGATCTCGATCTGATGCGCGATGCCATGCTCGTGTGCCAAATCCCGCATGTGCCGCACGAAACGGTGGTTCGAGATCATCGATGAATCCATGATCTTGATGGCGACACCATCCCCCAGGCGCGTTACCGCGTCCTGTTCCGCCGAGCCCGGAATGTCCATGGCGAGCGTCACGTCCAACGCCACCGCGATGTCCGGACCGATGTGCTGCGCGGCTGTCTGGGCTCCGCGCAGGCCGACTTCTTCCTGCGTAGTGGCAACGGCAACGATCTCCGCGTTCGTCGCGCCGTCAAGCAGCCGGAGCGCCTCGATCATTTGAAACACGCACACGCGATCGTCCATCGATTTGCCGATAACATTGTCGCCGACGCGCTCAACTGTTCGGTCGAGCGTCACCATGTCGCCAACCTCGACACGCTGGCGGGCGTCGTCGCCGTTCAACCCGATGTCGACGAATAGCTCGTCGAGCTTCGGAGGCTTGATGTCACTGGGATCTAGTAGGTGAATCGGCTTCGCGGACAGGCCGATAACCCCCGGCAATGACTCGCCGCCAAATCCGTGAACGCGCACACGCTGGGCGATGAGAACCCGTGGGTCGAATCCACCGACCGGTTGAAGCCGGATGAAGCCCTTGTCGTCAATGTGCTTGACGAAAAAGCCGATCTCGTCGATGTGCGCTGCGACCATGACGCGCGGACCACCCTGACCTCGTTTCACGCCGATGACGTTCCCCAGCGCATCGACTGACACGTCGTCAACAACGGCGGCCAATTCGCCCTTGACCAGGTCTCGTATGACATCCTCGCGGCCGCCGATTCCCGGCGACTCACAAATGCGCTTCAGCAAGTCGATGTTCAGCGATGCAGAAGTCATGCCCGTCACGTACGTTTCGCCCTTCCCACCATGTCCACGACCAGCCCGGGGTACCTGCAGGAGCGGGACTTTCGGTATCTGTGCGCTCCCACTCGCGGCTGCGACACTGTATCAGGCTGGACAGAGACCGTCTATCAGTTGCGTGCCGCGAGCATCCGGGCTCGCCAACGCACGCACAGGAGCGCATTCGATGCTGGGTAAAGAGAGCCTCTACGCCTTCGCGTGTGTCCTGTCGGGAGTCGTCATCGCAATGGGGACGTTCGTCGCTCTCGGCGGCGAACCAAGTCCGGTGTTGTCGCTGTCGATGATCGTTATCGGCCTCGGCGCCGCGCTCGTCGTCGTGCGCTACGGGCGGCTTGGACCGTTTCAGGGTGCATTTGGAACCCCGCCGGTCGAGACGGCGATTCGAGACCGCATGCGACGCGAGATCGAGCGCGCCACGCGCTACGGTCACGAGTTCACCGTCCTCGCGCTGCGACAGAAGTCGCGACGGCCACGAAGCATGCCGTCTATACTACGCGTCGTGGACGACGTGATTCCCTGCCGACGAGGAGTCACGCTGATCCTGCTTCCCGAGACGCCCAGTGAGGGCGCGCTACGCATCCACGATCGGATCAGTGAGGCGATGACCGAACCCACGTTTGCGGCGATCGTCTCCTGTCCGGACGATGGGACCACCACGGAAGAGCTGGTGGCAAAGCTATTGACCCTCATCCGCTCAGACGCCCAGCCGGGCGATGTCGTGCGCTACGATCGCGAACGCGACAGACCGGTGGCCGACGCTATGCCGCGGTTACAGCCGCTGTAATCCCATTACAATGATCCTCAGAACCAATGAAACGGCGCGCTGACGGCAGCCGGGCCCGGTGCTGCCGTTGTCGTCGCACGCGAGAGGATCGTTAAGGTGACACTCGACATCGAGCGGGCTCGCCGGGACACTCCCGGCTGCGAACGCGTGTTGCATTTCAACAACGCTGGCTCATCCTTGCCGCCCTCGGCAGTGCTTGACGCCCAGATCGGCTATCTCAACCTCGAATCGCAGATAGGCGGCTATGAGGCGGTCGACCGAGAGCACGAGCAAATCGAGCATGTTTACGACGCGGCGGCAACGATGATCGGTTGCTCGCGTGATGAGATCGCCATCATCGAAAACGCAACCCGCGCCTGGGACATGGCGTTCTACTCTGTGCCACTGGGGCCCGGAGATCGCATCCTTACCGCGAAGGCGGAGTATGCCAGCAATTTTATTTCCTGCCTGCAAGTAGCTGGACGGACCGGAGCCCGCGTCGAGGTCATCCCGAATGACGAGCATGGACAAGTGTCGATTGAAGCATTGCAGGGGATGCTTGATTCGGATGTAAAGCTGATCTCGATCACCCACGTGCCGACGAACAGTGGACTGGTGAACCCGGTGGCTGAAATCGGCGTCGTTGCCAAGCAGGCCGGAGCCCTGTATCTGGTAGACGCGTGCCAATCGATCGGGCAGATGCCGGTGAACGTCGATGACATCGGGTGCGACATGCTCTCGACGACCGGCCGGAAGTACCTGCGCGGGCCCCGCGGGACCGGTTTCCTGTATGTGCGTGACAGCATCGTCGAGCAGCTTGAGCCGCCGTTTCTGGACCTTCACGCGGCGCAGCTTACCAGCGCGGATACGTACGCCGTTCGCACCGACGCGCGCCGCTTCGAGAACTGGGAGACGAACTACGCCGCGAAGGTCGGGCTGGCGGCCGCGTTGGACTATGCGCTCGATTGGGGCGTGGAATCCATCTGGGAACGCGTCCAACTGCTGGCATCGGCTCTGCGGCGGCGTCTGATTCGCATTCCCGGCGTGGCCGTGCACGACCGGGGCGAGGTGACCTGCGGTATCGTGACTTTCACAGTTGAAGCCTGGCATCCAGTGGACGTGCGGCGTGAGCTGACAGCGCAATCGATCAACGTAACCGCTTCAGGAGACTCGGTGAAGCTCCAGATGGAGGAGCGAGGGGTCACAGGTCTGGTTCGAGCCTCTGTCCATTACTTCAACACCGAAGGCGAGATCGAGCGATTCGCGCGAGCCATCGAGTCGCTTCGCGCCTGATTACGGGTGAAGCTCAACAACGAGGCTCGGCGCAAATCCAACCACGATGGAGGCTCATCGCCACGCGTTGCGCTGGTCAAGCGCATCGGGTCCGGCGACAATGCACGCTGTGACATTCGGCGTTCGTGGGAACGATAAACAGAAAGAGACGATCCGTGACCGCATCCAGATTCCCGGTTATCTTCGATGGACACAACGACACAGTGTTGAGCCTGATGTCGACTGGACGCTCGTTCACGGAGCGCAGCGACCAGGGGCACATCGACATCCCGCGTGCCCGAGAGGGAGGTTTGGGCGGTGGCTTCTTCGCCGTGTTCGTGATGGACGCAGCGGTGCAGGTCGACGCGGGCGATCGGGAGGCGGCGCGCACGGCTATTGCTCGCTATAGCGGCGAGGTGGAGCTACCGCCAATGATGGGCCTCGATCACGCGCAGCCCATGGCGCTGAAGGCAGCGGGGACGCTGCTACGGGTCGCGCGCGAGTCCGAGGGTACGGTGCGTGTCGTCCGCACCGCGACCGAGCTGCAGCACTGTCTGGACAACGGCATCTTCGCCATGCTGTTGCATTTCGAGGGGGCCGAGCCGCTCGACACGGACGGCCTGGCGCTGGAAGTGTTCTACGCTGCCGGGTTTCGATCGCTGGGGCTGACCTGGAGCCGGAAGAATCTGTATTGTGAGGGCGTGCCCTTTAAGTTTCCGAGCGGCCCTGACCTGGGTCCCGGCTTGACGGACGCCGGCAAGGAACTCGTGCGTCAGTGCAACGAGCTGGGCGTGATGATCGACCTTTCGCACATCACTGAGCAGGGGTTCTGGGATGTCGCAGCGATTTCCGACAAGCCGCTGGTGGCGACGCACTCGAACGCTCACGTTGTCTCACAGAGTCCTCGCAACCTTACCGACAAGCAGCTCGACGCGGTCCGGGACAGCGGCGGGGTCGTTGGGCTGAACTACCACGTCGGCTTCCTGCGACCGGATGGCGCCCACGACGCCGACACGCCGATCTCTATCATGGTCGATCACGTCGAGCACCTCGTCGAGCGGGTCGGCATCGACGGCGTTGCCCTCGGTTCGGACTTCGACGGCGCAACCATGCCGAACGACCTGAAGGACGCGACCGGACTACCGAAACTGATGGCCGCGCTGCAGGATCGCGGTTACGACAACGAGTCGTTGACGAAAATCGCGCACGCGAACTGGGTGAGGGTGCTGCGAGAAACCTGGGGCGAGTAACCCGTCGAGGTTCGAGATCGTCAGCGGTCACGTTTTCCATGGCGCCTGCGGGCGCAACGTTCACACAATGCCACTTCGTGGTCTTAGGATGGAGACGCCAGAACCAGCGCGTTGCGCTCATCAGCCGCCCGTTCTCGACGAGCGCCGTCAAGGCATACTTGCGCGCATGTTGAGGACAGCGCTGCTACTGTTCCCGCGCCACGAATCCGGCGCCTGATGCTGACGCAGCTCCGCAGGCGCGTGCTCATCGGCGTCATCATCGGCGTGCTCGTGATGATGGCGCTTGTCTTGGTCGCCGACGCTGGGGCGCTCATGCGCGCGCTCCGCGACTTCGAATGGTGGCTGCTGCCGGCAGTGATGGCCCTAACGTTGCTCAACTACGCGCTGCGGTTCGTGAAGTGGCAATTCTTCCTGAGGGTGCTGGGCGTCACGGGGCTGACGCGAGGTGACTCGGCGCTGATCTTCGTCGCCGCGTTCACGATGGTGATGACCCCCGGCAAAGTTGGTGAATTCCTGAAGTCATACCTCGTGAAGCTCCGGTCGGGGGCGCCGATGACGAAGACGGCTCCGATCATCTTCGCCGAGCGCTTCTCGGATGGCGTCGCGATGCTCGTCCTGGCGGGGGTAGGTCTGACCGCGTTTCGCTACGGCTGGCAAGTGCTGATCGCTGGGGCGGTTGTCAGTGTTGCGGCGTTCGTTGTGATTCGCCGTGAACGCTGGATGCAGGCGGTCCTGAGAACGGTAGGAGGGACCCGCATCGGGAAGGGGCGCGCGGAATCGCTGGAGACGCTGTATCGCGGCACTCGCAGCCTGCTTCGTCCACGTCCATTTGGAATCGCGATCGGCATCGGCGTCGTCTCATGGTTCGGCGAGTGCGTCGCGCTGTTTCTCGTCCTCATTGGGCTGGGCGTGCCTGCCTCCTGGAACCTCCTGCTGGCGGCGACGTTCGTGTTCGCGGCGGCCACGTGGATCGGCGGCGTGTCGATGCTGCCAGGCGGTCTTGGCGCTGCGGACGTTTCAGTCGCTGGATTGCTGCTGATTACGGTAAACGACCCCGCGATGACGGCGTCGCTGGCGGCCACCGCGACTCTGCTGATCCGCTTTGCGACGCTGTGGTTCGGGGTATTGGTCGGCGTCCTGGCGATGACGCGCGTTGCCGCGTGGCCCGGTGCGGTATCCTCTTCCGACGCGACCACCACGATGCCGTCGCCGTCATAGAGTCAGACGCCGCGTCGGCGACGGAGGAAGCATGAGCGGGCAGACCGGCCAGCGAGAGAGTACGTGTCAAGCGTGCGGCAACGTGGCGCCCGCGGGCGCGCTGTACTGCCCGAGCTGTGGAGCGCGCCTGACGCCGACTCCGGGCGCGCCGGTCCAGACGTTTGAGGACGCGATCGCGTCGGTGCTGGGCGACGAAAGCGAGCCGGCGTGGGCGGAACGGGCAGCGTCGGCGTCTGACTCGTCAGAAGTCCCGACGACATTCGAGCCAGTGTCCGCAGTTCCGTCTCCGGGCCAGCGTCCAACCCAGGGCTGGGCGACGACGGCGCCACCGGAAGCGGGCGGCTGGCCAGCCTTTCCGCCCGAGCAGGCTAACAAGGGCCGAAACCGGACGCTGTGGATTGTGCTCTCGGTGTTTGGCTTCATTGTCTTCTGCTGTTGCGGAGTGACCTTCGTTTCGGTTGCTGTCGCCTCGGCGTAGAGCGGTGGTCAGAACGATTGGTCCATGTCGGCGTGTCCGTAGTCGCGGCGCCATCACGCGAACCAAAGGCTGCAACTTTCATACATTGCCAAGTGGCAGCCTTTGAACGCCCCCACTCACACGCTGTCTGCATCACCACCGTAATGCCAATCGCGGTCGGAGTGCGTGTTCTGTCGCTCCATCAGGGAGTCGCATCGGATCTATCATTAGGACCGATACATAAGAGACCAAGTTCCGGACGTGCTGTCCCGGCTGTTCCGATTGCGCAACAAACGCGAACGCCCCGACACTGAATTGCCGGAGCGTTCGAGATCAGACGGAGCGTGGACGCTACTCCTCGCGGCGAGCGAACCCGGGCCGGCGTGCGTCGCGCGGGCGCCCGTCGCTGACCTCCTCGCGCGGCGGCGGCGCGGTTTCGGTTCCATCGAACCGCCGCCCGCCGCCTTCGCGGCGCGGACCGCGGTCGCCGTCACGTCGCGGCGGTCCACCGGGGCCGCGATCCGGGCGCGGAGCACGTGGGGGCGGCATCTCGCCGGTGATCGCGGCGCGTCGAGACGCGTCGATCTTGCCGTCTGAACGCACGTCGGTAATGACGACATCGATGACGTCGCCCACCGACACCGCGTCCTCGACACGTTCCACGCGCTCGGTGCTGAGCTGTGAAACGTGCACGAAGGCGTCCTTGCCGGGCGCGATCTCGACGAACGCGCCGACCTGAATGATCGTCTTCACCGGACCGCGCAACCGGTCGCCGACGGAGGGCACGTAGGTGATTTTCTTGATTTCTTCGATGGCCAGACCGGTCGCTTCCCCTCCGACGCCGGAGACGTAGATCATGCCATCGTCCTCGATGTCGATCTTGGTGCCGGAGGCTTCCTGGATGGCGCGGATGATCTTGCCGCCGGGGCCGATGACCGAGCCGATCTGGCTGGGATCGATCTTGATGGAGACGATGCTGGGCGCGTACGAGGAGCGCGTCCCCCGCGGCACCGAAATCGTTTCCAGCATCTTCGCAAGGATGTGGAGGCGACCGTGTCGAGCCTGCTCCAGCGCCTGGCGCATGATGTCTGTAGTGATGCCCTTGACCTTAATGTCCATCTGAATCGCGGTAACGCCCTCGGACGTGCCCGCGACCTTGAAGTCCATGTCACCGAGGGCGTCTTCAAGTCCCTGGATGTCAGACAGGATCGCGTATCGTCCGGCCTCGTCGGTGATCAGGCCCATCGCCACGCCGGCAACCGGGGACGTGATGGGAACACCGGCATCCATCAGCGCAAGGGTACTGCCGCAAACGCTGGCCATTGACGTCGAGCCATTCGAGCTGACGACTTCCGAAACGACGCGCAGCACGTATGGGAAGTCCGCCTGTGAAGGCAGGACGGCCTGAAGCGCGCGCTCGGCAAGGGCTCCATGCCCGATCTCGCGACGACCTGCTCCGCGCATCTGGCGAACTTCGCCGACGCTGTACGGCGGGAAGTTGTAGTGATGCATGTAGCGCTTGGACGTTTCGAGACCGAGACCGTCGAGCATCTGATCTTCCTTGGTTGATCCAAGTGTGGCGACGGTTACCGCCTGGGTCTGCCCGCGCGTGAAGATGGCTGAGCCGTGCGTGCGGGGCAGGTATCCGACCTCACACCAGATCGGACGAATCTCGTTCGGTGCGCGGCCGTCGGGCCGGTCGCCGCGTTCGATGATCGCGCTGCGCACGGTGGCTTTGACGAGATCCTCGAAGGCGTTCGAATAGGTCTTTGAGGCGGCTGCGGCATCGGCGCCGCTCTCGGCGGCTCGTGACGCGAAGTGCGTCTTGGCTTCGCGCTTGAGGTCGGCGGTGACTTGCTGTCGCATGCTCTTGTCAGGATTGAACACCGCCTGCTCGAGCCGCTCTCCGACGAATGCGCGTAGCGCGTCCGCGACGGCCTGATCCTTGCCGGGCACGTTTGCTTCGCGC
This sequence comes from Thermomicrobiales bacterium, assembly GCA_035513175.1. Classification (GTDB taxonomy): domain Bacteria; phylum Chloroflexota; class Chloroflexia; order Thermomicrobiales; family CFX8; genus DATKCN01. The sequence continues at coordinate 1,930 of DATKCN010000288.1, read as the reverse complement.
TTTGGCTTGCCGACCTGCTCCTGAAGGCGGAGCTGAACGTCAACAAGGAGCGCGATCTGCTCGTGCGCCAGCGCGATTGCGTCTACCAGCTGTCCCTCAGAAACTTCCTTACTTTCGCCTTCGACCATCATGATCGCGTCGCGCGTTCCCGCGACGACGAGGTCCATGCGGCTTTCCGCCAGCTCCGCTTGCGTGGGGTTGACGACGAACGTGTCATTGACAAGTCCGATGCGCACTGCGCCAATCGGACCCTGAAACGGCACCGCGGAGATCGTCAGCGCGGCGGACGCGCCATTGATCGACAGGATGTCCGGGTCGTTCTGCTGGTCCGTCGAGAATACCGTTGTGATGACCTGGACCGGGCAACGGTAGCCCGACGGAAAGAGAGGGCGGATAGGACGATCGGTCAGCCGGGCAGAGAGGATGGCGTGCTCGGACGGACGGCCCTCTCGTTTGATGAATCCGCCGGGAATCTTGCCTGCCGCATACATGCGCTCTTCGTAGTCGATTGTCAGCGGGAAGAAGTCCATTCCCTCGCGCGGCTCGGGGTCACCCTGGGCCGTGGAGAGCACGAGCGTTTCGCCGTACTGAACCGTGACCGCTCCGTCGGCGAGTTGAGCGAGCCTCCCGGTTTCGAAGATCATCTCGCGTCCAGCGATGTTGATGCTTTCCCTGATGATGGTGGGCCTGTTGTCAGTCAAGTGTGTTTCCTTACAGTGTCCGGTCGCAATGCGCGAGGCGGTAACGCGTGTTTCCGATTGAGTGTTTGCTGGTCGTTCAACGGTGAGGTTAGGGACTGGTGTGTGACGACGCGATGCGATGTGCCGCCCCGGCACACATCAGTTCCTAACACTCACTCACATGGTTAGCTGATCATAGCTGGAACTCTCTCCAGAGCGTGCCTCCTCTCGTGCCCTCTCCGAAGGTCCTCATTGACACATGCGCCTGTGTCCGGCAGACGAAAAACGACCCGGAGATGTCTCTCCGGGTCGGAGGATTGCAGGTGTTCGGGCTGGCGATGATGAACCGCGATGATGAAGCCGCCAATGCTTAGCGTCGAAGTCCGAGCCTCTGAATCACTGATCGATAACGGTCGCTGTCCTTCTCGTTGAGGTAGGCCAGCAACCGGCGACGGCGGCCGACGAGCTTCAACAACCCGCGGCGGGAGTGATGATCGTGCGCATGCTCGCGCAAGTGCTCGATCAGGCCGTTGATGCGCTCGGTCAACAGCGCGATCTGGACTTCCGGCGATCCAGTGTCGGTGTCGTGGACTCGGTAGGATTCGACGATGTCGTCCTTCTGTTCCTTCTGAAGTATCATCCGACCGCGGCCCCCCTCACCGTCGCAGCTTTCCCCGGTACTCGCAGGCGCTGCAACGCACCCATTCACCGTATAACCATAACAGAAAGATAGCCGCTCAGCAACGATTTTGCGGCGGCGGATTTCCGCATCCATGCGCGGCAAACGCGCCGCGGCGTCCGTTGACAGGGGTACACACCACGATATAGAATTCTCCGCTGGGTTGCCTGACGGCAAGCCGGCGTAGCTCAATTGGCAGAGCAGCTGTTTTGTAAACAGCAGGTTGCGGGTTCGAGCCCCACCGTCGGCTCCAGGGGGAGATGCCCGAGAGGCTAAAGGGGCCTGGCTGTAAACCAGGTGCGTAATGCTACGGGGGTTCGAATCCCTCTCTCCCCACCGGCCCGTCTATGGCTTATGGATGGGCCTTTGTGTTGATTGCTTCCGTGGACGAGCGGTCCGTCGCGTTCCGGCATCGGGGAATTCGGGTATAGGAGGACGCACAGTGGCGAAGAAGATGTTTGAGCGCACGAAGCCGCACGTGAACGTGGGGACGATCGGGCACGTGGACCATGGCAAGACGACGTTGACGGCGGCCATCACCAAGACGTTGGCGCTGAAGGGGGAGGCGTCG